>NZ_SCNZ01000016.1:0-169256 GCF_005502655.1 Burkholderia sp. 4NA327C6
GACGTGGGGGCGTCCGAGCGCGCGGGATACGTCACCCGTCGCCGGTGATTTCCGCGACCGTATTGCTTTCGCTTTCGCTTTCGCTTTCGCTTTCGCTTTCGATCTCGCATTCGCCTCGGCATCCCGACAGGAGAATCGAGTCATGAATATGCGAACTGGATCGGTGACGACCGTCGTTGCTCCGGCTGCTTTCTCTACAGGAGCCGGACGCTCTCGTGCGACCGATGACAATCGGACTTGTGCGGATTGACGAACCGCGCACTTTGTTCGAAACGAACGCCGTCGCGGCTCCGCACTTGCAGCGCCGCCCGACATTCGGGTTTCGATTCGTATGTTCGAACAGGCCGCGTGGACTATAAATGGATGGGTGTACCGGGCCTTGTCGAGCGCCTGCGCGTCTCGCGCATGTCGGCGCCGTGACTCCCGGGGGAGGTGCACCGTGGTTCGCCAGACGCTTGCTCGCGCCGTGCTTCGCACCGCGTTGATCGGGGGCGTGTTCGCAGGCTGTTTGCCGGCCTCGCCGGCCGCCCTTGCCGGAACCCTCTCGCCGCCCGTCACGCCGCACACCATGAAGCAACGGCCGGCTACCGCGCCTTACGCGATGCCGGTCGATTTTCCGGCGATCGTCGACCGCTACGGCCCGGCGGTCGTGACCATCATGACCGCCGCTCCCGACCAGCAGGCGAGCGGGCCGTCGTTCGCGATCCTCGATACCGACGATCCGCTCGCCGCGTTCTTCAGGCACGACGCACCGCCGTCGGCACAAGGCGCACCGGCACAGGTACAGGCACCCGACATGTTGCCGCGCGCGGTATCGGGCAGCGGCTCGGGTTTCATCGTCAGCGCCGACGGCCTGATCCTCACGTCGGCGCATGTGGTCGACGAAGCGAGCGACGTGACGGTACGGCTCACCGACCGTCGCGAATTCAAGGCGACGGTGCTGGCCGTCGACCCGCAAAGCGACGTCGCGGTGCTGCGGATCGACGGGAAGAAGCTGCCGTTCGTGCGCATCGGCGATTCGTCGAAGGTGCGCGCGGGCGAGCCGGTGATGACGATCGGCGCGCCGGACGGATCGGGCAACACGGTCACGGCCGGCATCGTCAGCGCGACGTCGCACCGGCTGCCGGACGGCAGCGCGTTTCCGTTCTTCGAAACCGACATCGCGCCGAACCCCGACAACTCCGGTGGCCCCGTGTTCAATCGCGCGGGCGACGTGATCGGCATCGCGGTGCAGGTCTATACGGGCCCGGACCGCTACGCGAGCACGACGTTCGCGATCCCGATCGCGTTTGCCGCAAAGGTGCGCGCGCAACTGCAGAAGCAGATGCAGGCACAGGCACAGCAGTCCCAGGCGCCGGATGCGTCGTCCGGCAACGCGCTCGGCGTCGACGTGCAGGATGTCGGCATCGGATTGGCTGCGGCTTTCGGACTGCCGCGTCCGGCAGGCGCGCTCGTCAACGGCGTCGCGCCCGGCTCGCCGGCCGCGGCGGCCGGCGTGAGGCCCGGCGACGTGATCGTGAAGCTGGGCGACAAGACGATCGGCCGTTCGGCCGAGCTGAACGACCTGGCCGCCGCGCTGCCGCCCGGCCAGAAGGCGCCGCTGCGGCTGATCCGCAACCGCGCGCCGGTGATGCTGACGATCACGGGTGCCCGCGAGGGCGCCGGCGAGGCCGCCGGTAACGCGGATGCGACCGTCGGCATGGCGGCGCCGAAGGCGGCTGCACGGCCGGGGGCGGGCGCAGCGGCTGCCGACGGCGGCGATCGCCTCGGGCTGACGATGCATGCGCTCAGCGACGACGAGCGCCGCTCGACCGGCCTCGCGGTCGGGATGATGGTGGACGCGGTGCACGGCCCGGCAGCCAAGGCCGGCATCCAGCCGGGAGACGTCGTGCTGGAGCTCAACGACACGCTGCTCGAGACGCCCGATGACATACCGACGCTCGAAGCGAACGGCAGCGTGATCGCCGTGCTGATCCAGCGCAACAACGCCCGGAGGTTCGTGTCGGTGCATGCGCGGTAGGGCGTTGACGCACCCGGCATCGTCCGCCTAGCATCGTCCGATATCGCACGCAGTCAGCCAGGCCATCAGGAGTCATCCGGCATGAAAGCAGCAACCTTCTTCGTAGTAGTCCACAGGCGCAGGGTCCGGTAGCGGCACCGCGCCGGCACCCATGCGCCCCCGACTCGTTCGGGGGCTTTTTTTTGCATTGCGCACGGCCGTGTGCGGCACGTGCATGGAGGGCATCCGCTTGCAATCGAACCTGCCGGTCGCTTCCGAACGGGCGTCGCCGAGACTCGCGACGCTGATCCTGCTGTGCGCGTTCTCGGTGCTGCCGCTGAGCCTGTTCCTGCCGTCGCTGCCGGCCATCGCGCGCGACCTGCGCGCCGACTATGCCCTCGTCGCGTTGTCGCTCGGCGGCTACGCGGCGGTGGCCGCGTCGCTGGAGTTCGTGATGGGGCCGCTGTCGGACCGGTTCGGGAGGCGACCGGTCGTCATGGTGAGTGTCGGCGTGTTTGCGCTCGGCTCGCTCGGCTGCGCGATGGCGACCGACATTCGTGCGTTCCTGGCCTGCCGGCTGATGCAGGCGGCGATCACGTCCGTCTATCCGGTGTCGATGGCGACGATCCGCGACACCGGCGGCGGTACGTACGCGGCGAGCCGGATCGGCTATGCGGCGATGGCGGCCGCGTTCGCGCCGATGCTTGGCCCGACGCTCGGCGGCGCGCTCGACCAGACGTCGGGTTGGCGTGCGAGCTTCTGGCTGCTCGGCGCGGCGGGCATCGCGCTGTTCGTCTGGTGCGCGTTCGACCTTGTCGAAACCCATGCGAACCGGGCGTCTACCCTCGTGCAGCAGCTTCGCGCGTATCCGGCGCTGCTCCGTGCGCGCCGTTTCTGGGCCTATGCGCTGTGCATGGCGTTTTCGACCGGCGCGTTCTACGCGTTCCAGGCCGGCGCGCCGCTCGCCGCGCAAACGGTGTTCGGCATCGCGCCGGCGGCGATCGGCTTCTACATGGGGACCATCACGGCCGGCTTCGTGTGCGGCAGCTTCCTGGCCGCGCGTTACGCGCGCCGCTACGCGCTGGCCACGACGATCCTGTTCGGGCGCGTGGTCGCGTGCGCGGGGCCGTTGATCGGCCTCGCGCTGATGTTCGGTGGAGCGACGCAGGCGATCGCATGGTTCGGGCCGTGCGTGCTGGTCGGCATCGGCAACGGGCTGAGCAATCCCGGGGCGCATGCCGGCGCGGTGTCGGTGTGCCCGGAACTGGCGGGCAGTGCATCGGGGCTGGCCGGCGCGATGACGATCGCCGGGGGCGCCGCGTTTTCGTCGCTGACGGGGGCGGTGCTGACGGCCGGCAACGCGGGCTATGCGCCGCTCGTGATGATGCTGCTGTCGGCCGCGCTCGCGCTGGCGGCGGCCGCCTGCGTGCGGGTGTTCGATGCGCGCGACGCCGGGCGGTGAACGCAGACGCGCGGTATTGCCGTCCGGAGCAGGGCATGCGGGCGGGCACCGCTACCGTGCCGTGGGCGATTGGCGGACAATCGATCGATTATCGGGAGACGACGACCCCGCCGCGCGCCGAGCATGCTCCGACGCGAGAAGGGCGACTGGACGAGGATGCGATGAGCGACTTTTCTGATTTCCAGCGAGACATTGCCGACGCCGCGAGAGCGACATTCAGGGCGCTGCGGGCGCAACACCCGGACGAGCATTTCTATGCGTTCGCGCTGTATACCGACAGCGGCGCGATGACGGTGGTGCCGGCAGCCAATTCGGTCGAGGGGCTGCGCCGGATCCGCGAGCAGCAGGCCGTCCCGGACGACGACCCGTGGTATGCGTGGGGCTTTTCCGAATGGGCGTACGCGGCGGCGGAAGCGTCACCGTTCAATGCGATCTGCGGCAAGCTCGCCGACGACGTGCTCAGCCCGCAGTTCGTCCGGTCGAGATTCCCGGAATTCTCGCGGCAACTGCACGCCGACATGATCGCGGCGTTGCGCCTGCTCGACCGCGAAGGCTTGTTCGGCACGGGCGACGAAAGGGCGGCGATCACGCTGTTCGTGTCGATCAGCGACGACGATGCTGCCGAGGCGCTGGAAAACGAATCGGCGAAGGCACTGAATCCGCCGGCCGTCGCCGACGCATTCCTGCGCCGCTACGACTGACCGAAATCGGGATAGCGCACGGCGGCCCCGCGCAGGCGGCCGCCGTGCGTGCTGCGTGACGGCTTATGGCTTACGGCTTCGCGCCCACGACGAATTCGAACGTCGCGACGCCGTCGACACCGCCCGTGACGCGATCGCCGGGCTGCAGCGCGCCGACGCCCGCCGGCGTGCCGGTGAAGATCAGGTCGCCGGCCTTCAGCTCGACCGAACGCGACACATACGCGATGACATCAGGCACGGCCCAGATCATGTCGGCCAGGTCGCCTTGCTGGCGTGTTTCGCCGTTGACCGCGAGCCAGATGCGGCCCGTTGCCGGGTGGCCGGTGGCCGATGCCGCGCGCAGCGCGGTGACGGGGCCCGATGCGTCGAAACCCTTCGCCCAGTCCCACGGACGGCTCAGCTTCTTTGCTTCGGCCTGCAGGTCGCGGCGCGTGAGGTCGACGCCGACGCCGTAGCCCCACACGTGCGACAGCGCGTCGGCCGGGGCGATCGACCGGCCGTCCTTGCCGATCGCGACGACCAGCTCGATTTCATGATGAAGGTCGTTCGTCAGCGGCGGATAGGCGACGGTGCCGCTGGCCGGAACGATCGCATCGGCCGGCTTCGTGAAGAAGAACGGCGGTTCGCGGTCGGGATCGGCGCCCATTTCGCGTGCGTGGTCGGCGTAGTTGCGGCCGACGCAGAAGACACGGCGCACCGGAAAGCGCGCGGACGACTGGTCGACTTCGACGGAAGGACGCTCGGCAGCGTCGATGACATATGCGGACATCGGATGGCCTCGTTCGATAGGAAGACGGATGCCGCGCCCGTGCGGCGCACGGGCCGGCATGCGTGCAACGATACCCGACACCCGTGCGGCCGGATGCGACGCAACTGCGTTTTACCGGGACAAAACTACGCGTCGGCCGCCGCCGGTGTGTCGTCGCCGTCCGGTAGCGCGGCGTTCGCGTCGCGGTATGCCTTCGGCGATACGCCGACCCGCGCACGGAAGCGCCGCGCGAAATACCCTTCGTCGCGGAAGCCGACCGAGCGCGCGATATCCGCGATGCGCCGGCTGGTATGCGCCAGCAGCGACTGCGCGAGCGCGATCCGGCGCTCGGTCACGAGATCGGTGAACGTGCTGCCGGTTTCCTTGCGGATCAGGTGGGCAAGGTAGTTGGGCGACAGGAACGCGGCCTCGGCGGTCGCGGCGAGCGTCAGGTCTTCGCGGGTCAGGTTGGCGCGCACGTGCCGCAGCACGCGCGCGAGCGCGTCGCGCCGGCCCGCGCGCTGGGCGCCGCGCTGCGCGAGCTTGTCGAGCGCACCCGCGTACTGCGTGCAGACGAGCCCGATCAGCTGCAGCAGGTAGCCGCGCAGCAGCGTGGTCGAGCCGAACGTGCGCACGCGATCGGTGTCGAGCATGCACAGCGCGAGGCGGCGCGCTTCTTCGTAGGTGTCGCCGGTCAGGATGAAGTCGAGGTGTTCCTGGAAGCGGAACGGCGTCAGCTCGGGAAAGCGGTGCGCGGGCACGTCCTCGAGATCGAGCGGGTCGACGTCGAGATCGGCGCGCAGGAACGCCTGGCTGAAGTTGATCACGATGAAGTGCGCGCCTTCCGGATGCGGGATCAGGTGCTCGCGGTGCGGCAGCACGAACGCGAGCGCGCCGCGCGGAAACGGCCGCGTGACGCCGCCGATCCGCTGTTCGGTGTCGCCGCCGAGATTGAACTGGATCTGGAAATACGCGTGCCGGTGCGGTTCGGTGATCGCCTGGCGCGACGCCTGGTCGCGGATGTAGAAGTCGAGCCGGTCGCTGCGTTCGGGCATCCCGTACAGGCGCGGCGGGGCGATGGAGGGCATGGAGGATTCTGCTGTTCGTGACGCGGTTGAGCCGCGATGGTACAGCGAACCGGGCGCGGCGGCGATCCGTGCGGCCGCATGGCTTCGCCCGGAGGCGCTCGCGGCGTGCCGCGGAGCAATCATTCGTCCGGATGGAAGCCGAGATAACGGGTGTGCGGGTTGGCGCGACCGGCAGGCTGGCTTGCCGCACCGACCGACACGAGTGCATTCAACGTCGACGTACGGTTCGACACCAAGGTCCACGCGATGGTGTCGTCGGCATTGGCCAGGGCCGACTCCGACGCGCGCTGCGCCGTCAAAGCCGTCAGCGCGGCGAGCAGCGTGGCGGCCGGCGGCGCATGGACCGCGAACCCTTCATTGGCCACCGCCGCAGTATCGATCCTCAGCACCGTACATAACCGTGCCCGCAGCGGCGTCTCGGCTTCGCTCGCCGCACGCGAGCGCGCGATGTTCTCACGGGTGGCCGCGTCGACGATCGTGCCGCCGCGGACGAACGGCGCCTGCTGCCATGCGTCGGGCGTGCATTGCTTGCCGTCCGGCACCAGCGGCACGAACGGATTCACTTCGGCCGGATAGATGCGGCACACGAGCGGGCGCGCGTCGTAGATCGCGCAACGCAGGTCGTCGCGCAGGTTCGGGCACGGCCCGGCATGTGTGGCGGTGAGCATGACCGTGATGCGGACGGGCAGCGAGCCGCTGAGCGCGGCGGTCGAGCGCACGCGCTTGTACGCGGCGAACGCGTTGTCGGGCTCGGGCTCGACGAGCCACGGCATCGCATCGCACAGCAGCTCCACGTGGCCGCCGCGCTGCAGCCACGCGATAGCCTCGTCGATCGTCAGCGGAATGCGCAGGTCGTGGCAGCATCCGCCGCAGCCGTTGCAGGCAAAGTCGAGGTCGGTGGGGGTGTCGTTCATGCTTGATTCGGTACGGGTAACGGGGTGTCGTGAAGCATCGCGACGTGGCAGCGGTTTCGTTTACCGAGTGAGCAAAGGCGCGACCCGGCGCCGCAGCTCGGGCACGACCTCCGCGTCGAACCACGGGTGGTGCTTGAACCACGCCTGATTGCGCGGCGACGGATGCGGCAGCGGCAGCACGTCGGGGCCATAGCCGCGCCAGGCGTGCACGGTGTCGGTCAGCGTGGCCTTGCGCGTATCGCGCAGGAAATGCCGCTGCGCGTACTGGCCGATCAGCAGCGTGAGCCGGATCGACGGCAGTTCGGCGAGCAACCTGTCGATCCACAGGGGCGCGCATTCGGGGCGCGGCGGGTTGTCGCCGCTGGCGCCGCGGCCCGGGTAGCAGAAGCCCATCGGCACGATCGCGAAGCGCGTCTCGTCGTAGAACGTGCCGGGGTCGACGTCGAGCCAGCCGCGCAGCCGTTGGCCGCTCGCGTCGTCCCACGGAATGCCGCTCGCGTGGACGCGTGCGCCCGGCGCCTGCCCGACGATCAGGATGCGCGCGTCGTGATGGGCGCGCACGACGGGGCGCGGGCCGAGCGGCAGGTCGGCTTCGCAGGCACGGCACGCGCGGATTTCGGTGAGCAGCACGTCGAGCGGCGCGCGCGTGGGTTTCGGCATCGAATCGGGGACGGAGTGGTGGTCATGCGGCGTCGCCCGGGGCCGCGTGCCGCGTGCCGGGCGCCGGCAGGCGGCCCGGACAGGCGTGGCGCGGGCGCGCGCGCCGCCTGCATCAAGCGGCGCGCATCACGCCTGCGACAGGCCCGGTGCGCCGCTTTCGGCGACGGCAGCATCATACAACGCGGTTTGCGCGATCGCCCGGGCGATCCCCGCGTCGTCGTGCGCCCCGTCGAGCATGCCCCAGCGCCGGTATTGGGACAGGAACCACTCGCCTTCGCGCGGATCGGGGCGGTTCACGGCGCCGCCGTCGTGGAAGCGGATCGGCAGCGGCGGCACGGCGAACGGGCCCGAGCCGTAGTCGCCGAGCAGGCGCGGCGCGATCAGCCGGGCGGGCACACCGAGCGCATCGGGCGACGCCAGCCAGTCGGCCGCCTCGCGACGGTGCGCCGGGCTGTCGAGCCACGCGCAGGCATCGACGAGCGTGCGGATCAGCGCGCGGGCCGTGGCCGGGTACAGCGCGACGAAATCGCGCCGGGCCGCGAGCACCTTCTCCGGATGATCGGGCCAGATCTCGCTCGTGACGGCAACGGTCCGCCCCGCGCCGCACGCCTCGGCCACGGCATGCCACGGCTCGCCGGCGCAGAAGCCGTCGAGTTCGCCGCCGGCGAGCGCGGCCACCATCTCGGGCGGCGGGATCACGACGCTGCGCACGTCGCGCAGCGGATCGACGTCGTGCGACGCGAGCCAGTGGTTCAGCCACATCGCGTGCGTGCCGGTCGGGAACGTCTGGGCAAGGAGCGGCTTGCGGCCGAGCGTCGCGAACGCGTCGCGCACACTGCCGCCGGCGCGATATGCGTCGGCGAGGCCGCGCGACAACGAGATCGCCTGGCCGTTGCGGTTCAGCACCATCAGCGCGGCCATGTCGGCCTGCGGGCCGCCGATGCCGAGCTGCAGGCCGCAGACGAGCCCGTACAGCGCATGTGCGGCGTCGAGCTCGCCGCTCAGCAGCTTGTCGCGCACGGCGGCCCACGACGGCTGGCGGCTGAGTTCGAGCGTGAGGCCGTGCCGTTCGCCGAGGTTCAGGCGCTGCGCGACGATCAGCGGGGCCGCGTCGCTCAGCGCGACGAACCCGAGGCGAAGATGTGCGCGTTCCGGCGCGGTGGCAGAAGAGGTATCCATGGCAGTCATGACTGGGGTGACGCGTCGAGCAGTTGCCGCGCGACGTCGACGATGCGCAGGCCCTGATTCATCGCGCGCTTGCGCAGCGCCGCGTAGGCGTCGTGTTCGGACAGCTTGCGCTCATCCATCAGCAGGCGCTTCGCGCGGTCGATCAGCTTGCGCTCCGCGAGCTCGCGCTCGACGTCGGCGAGCCGGCGGCGCAGCGCGTCGTCGTGCGAGAAGCGGGCAAGCGCGACTTCGAGAATCGGCGCCAGGCGTTCGGCCGACAGCCCTTCGACGAGATAGGCGCTGACGCCCGCGCCGACCGCCGCGCGGATCAGCGACTGGTTGGCGTCGTGGCTGAACATCAGCACGGGGCGCGGCGCGGTGGCATGCATCACGGCCAATTGCTCGAGCGTGTCGCGCGACGGCGAATCGGTATCGATGATCACGACGTCGGGATGCTGCTCCTCGACGGCAGCCGGCAGGCGCGCGGGCGTCGCGACGTCGTTCAGCATCTCGTAGCCGAGGTGCGCGAGCGCGTCGCCGAGCTCGCCGATCGGCTTGTCGGTGTCGGTGACGAGCAGCACGCGCAGGCGGGCGGAAGAAGCAGGCGTACTCATGACGCGGACGGCGGTGAAAGCGTGGCGCGATGGCCGGGACGGGAGCAACGGCGCCGGGCGCACAGCGCGTCGGTGCCGCGCGCGGCGGCCCGTCCGCCGGTGCGGCTGTCTTCATGATCGGTGGTGGGCGGCCGGTGCCGCGTGGTGTCGCGCATGCTACGCGGCCCGGGACAACGCGGTTTCGATCCCGGCGCCGGCGCCGGCGTCCGGCGCGTGCTGCACGGCCGCTTCGCCAATCGCGCCGCCGACGAGGATCACGGCCGGGCTGCCGAGCCGCGCTTCGTCGATGCCGCGCGCGAGATTGCCTAGCATGCCAATCCAGCGGCGTTCATTGGGCGTGCTGGACCATTGCACGACCGCGGCCGGCGTCGAGGGCGGCAGCACGGCGAGCAGGCCGGCGGCAATGCTGTCGACGCGGCTCATGCCCATGTAGATCGCGAGCGTGGTGCCGGTCGCCGCGAGACGCGCCCAGTCGGGCTCGCCGTGGTCCTGACGGTGCGCGGTGACGAACGTGACGCCGTGGCAATGCGCGCGGTGCGTGAGCGAGATGCCGAGGCTCGCGGCGGCCGCGAAGCCCGACGAGATGCCGTTGACGATCTCGACCGGAATCGCGGCGGCGCGCAGCATCGCGAGTTCTTCGCCGGCGCGCCCGAACAGCAGCGCATCGCCGCCTTTCACGCGCACCACGTGCGCGCCGCGCAGCGCGTAGCGGCGCATCAGCTTCTCGATGAATGCCTGCGGCGTGGAGCGGCAGCCGCCGCGCTTGCCGACGCGGATCACGCGTGCCTGCGGGGCGAGTTCGACGATGCCGGGTGCGACGAGATCGTCGAGCAGCAGCACGTCGGCAGCGGCCAGCGCCTTGACGGCCTTCAGCGTGAGGAGATCGGGATCGCCCGGGCCGGCGCCCAGCAGCGTGACTTTGCCTGTCGTCATGTCGTGTTCCTGTACCGCCTGCATGGGGCGGTCGATAGCGCATTGTCTTGCGCGGCGGCGGCGGGCGGTCGAAACGCACCGGCATCCGGCCGTGCCGCGCACGGAGGGACGCCGTTGTCCTGATCGGCCCGCCGTAATGACGGGCATGGTTTGCTGGGACTGCCCACCGGCGCCGTTGCCGGTGTCATGCAGCGGGATTCAGCAATATCCGGGCCAACCGGGATGACACGTCGCGCCGGCGCGGCGGCAACGGTGCGCGCCGCGCCGCGCGCCGGCCTCGTGCATGCATGCGGCCGCCGCGCACGGGCAACTGCAATGCCGTATCGGCGTGCATCGCGCACCGTCGGCGCGCACCGCGATGTCGCACGGCGACAGTGCTGCAGCGCACCACATCTGTGCCTCGCTGCATCACGACGCATCGTGGGTCGCGTGGACTCGCGCGTCGTATGACGCCCGATGCGCGTTGCGTGGCGGGGCTGCGGGCTCGATTCGCTTCAACATGGCACGGCGTTTGCGTCAGGGTGCTCGGGCGGATCAATGGCGATTCGTCCGGCAGTACCGATTACAGACGCGCCCGGCAACGGGCTTCATGGGCAACGGCGTCCTACGCATCGGGTCTCGACGAGACCGGGTGCGCAGGACGCCGTTTTTCGTTTGGCGGATGACATGACCGACAAAGCTACCCGTATCGATCTCTTCAGCTTCCGCACCGCGCCGATGCGCGCGTTCCACCTGACGTGGATGGCGTTCTTCGTGTGCTTCTTCGCGTGGTTCGCGTGTGCGCCGCTGATGCCGCTGATCGCACGCGAATTTCACCTGACGGCCGCACAGGTCGCCAACATCAATATCGCGGCGGTGGCCGCGACGATCGCCGTGCGGCTGCTGGTCGGCCCGTTGTGCGACCGCTTCGGCCCGCGCCGCGTGTACGTCGGCCTGCTGCTGCTCGGCGCGATCCCCGTGTTCGCGGTGTCGTTCACGCACGACTACCTGTCGTTCCTGATCTGCCGGCTCGGCATCGGCGCGATCGGCGCGGGCTTCGTGATCACGCAGTACCACACGTCGGTGATGTTCGCGCCGAACGTGGTCGGCACCGCGAACGCGACGACGGCCGGCTGGGGCAACGCCGGCGCAGGCGCGACGCAGGCGCTGATGCCGCTGCTCGTCGCTGCCGGCCTGATGCTCGGCTTCGGCGAGGATTCGTCGTGGCGCATCGCGCTGGTCGTGCCGGGCGCCTCGATGCTCGTGATGGCCTGGGCGTACTGGCGCTTCACGCAGGACTGCCCGCAAGGCGACATCCTCGCGCTGCGCAAGGAAGGCGTGACGGTCGACAGCGGCAAGAAGGGCGGCTGGGCAAGCTTCTTCGCGGCCTGCGGCAACTATCGCGTGTGGATGCTGTTCGTCACGTACGGCGCGTGCTTCGGCGTCGAGGTGTTCATCCACAACATCGCCGCGCTGTACTACGTCGATCACTTCAGCCTGTCGTTGAAGGACGCCGGTTTCGCGGTCGGCCTGTTCGGGCTGCTCGCGCTGTTCGCCCGCGCGCTCGGCGGCTGGCTGTCCGACAAGATTGCCGCGCGCCGCAGCCTCGACGTGCGCGCGATGCTGCTGTGCGCACTGATCGTCGGCGAAGGGCTCGGGCTGATCTGGTTCTCGCATGCGCAAAGCGTCGGCATCGCACTCGTCGCGATGCTCACGTTCGGCCTGTTCACGCACATGGCCTGCGGCGCGACCTACGCGCTGGTGCCGTTCATCGACCGCAAGGCACTCGGCGGCGTGGCGGGGATCGTCGGCGCGGGCGGCAACGTCGGCGCGGTGGCCGCGAGTTTCCTGCTGAAAGGCGTCGGCGACGTGCAGCACACGCTGAGCCTGCTCGGCCTGGCCGTCACCGCGACCGCGCTGTGCGCGATGGCCGTGCGCTTCAGCGAAGAGCACAAGGCGCGCGAAGCCGAACTGCGCGACCGCGCGCTGGCTGCCAGCGGCGTCGCGAACTGATCGACCGAAGGAAACGTCACCATGAAACTCATCGTCATCGGCCACGGCATGGTCGGCCACAAGTTGCTCGAATGCGTCGCAGCGGAAGCGGGTGCCGCGGGCGCGCCGCAGGTCACGGTGCTCGGCGAGGAACCGCGCCCGGCCTACGACCGCGTGCACCTGTCCGAATTCTTCGCGGGCAAGTCGGCGGACGACCTGTCGCTCGTCGAACCCGGTTTCTTCGAGCGTCATCCGCAGTTCGACCTGCGCCTGAACGCACCAGTCGCGTCGATCGACCGCGCCGCGCATACGGTCACGCTCGCATCCGGCGAAACGCTCGCGTACGACAAGCTGGTGCTCGCGACGGGTTCGCGCCCGTTCGTGCCGCCGATGCCGGGCCACGATCGTGACGGCTGCTTCGTGTACCGGACGATCGAGGACCTCGAAGCGATGCAGGCGTGCGGCACGCATGCGAAGCGCGGTGTCGTGATCGGCGGCGGGCTGCTCGGCCTCGAATGCGCGAAGGCGCTGCGCGACATGGGGCTCGACACGCACGTCGTCGAATTCGCGCCGCGGCTGATGGCCGTGCAGGTCGACGACGGTGGCGGGCGCATGCTGCGCGCGAAGATCGAGGCGCTCGGCGTGACCGTGCATACGGGCAAGAACACGCTCGAGATCGTCGATGGCGAGGAAGGCACGCACCGGATGGCGTTCGCCGACGGCTCGCACCTCGACGCCGACATGATCGTGTTCTCGGCCGGCATTCGCGCCCGCGACGAACTGGCCCGCGCATGTGGGCTGGAAATCGGCCCGCGCGGCGGCGTCGCGATCGACGACGCATGCCGCACGAGCGACGCCGACATCTACGCGATCGGCGAATGCGCGGCCTGGAACGGCATGGTCTACGGCCTCGTCGCCCCCGGCTACGACATGGCGCGCGTGGTCGCGAAGCAGCTTGGCGGCGATGCGAACGGTGCGGCCGGGGCCGCATTCGCCGGCGCCGACATGAGCACGAAGCTGAAGCTGATGGGCGTGGACGTCGCGAGCATCGGCGACGCGCACGGCACGACGGCCGGCAGCCGCACCTACCAGTACGCGGACGAGCGCCGCCAGGTCTACAAGAAGCTCGTGGTGTCCGATTGCGGCAAGTTCCTGCACGGCGCGGTGATGGTCGGCGATGCTGCCGAATACGGCACGCTGCTGCAGATGATGCTGAACCGCATCGAGTTGCCGGAGTCGCCGGAATTCCTGATCCTGCCGTCGTCGGACGGCGTCGCGAAGCCGGCGATCGGCGTCGAGGCGCTGCCGGCGGCCGCCCAGATCTGCTCGTGCAACAACGTGTCGAAGTCGCAGATCTGCACGGCGGTCGCCGACGGCGCGACGAGCCTCGGCGCGCTGAAGACGTGCACGGGCGCCGGCACGTCGTGCGGCGGCTGCGTGCCGCTCGTCACGCAGATCATGAAGGCCGAGATGAAGAAGCAGGGCCTCGCGGTCAACAACCACTTGTGCGAGCACTTCCCGTATTCGCGCCAGGAGCTGTTCCACCTGATCCGCGTCGAGCGCATCACGACCTTCGACGAACTGCTCGCGAAGCACGGCCACGGTCTTGGCTGCGACGTATGCAAGCCGGCGGTGGCGGGCATCCTTGCGTCGTGCTTCAACGAATTCGTGCTGAAGAAGGAGCACGCCGGGCTGCAGGATTCGAACGACTACTACCTCGCGAACATCCAGCGCGACGGCACGTACTCGGTCGTGCCGCGCATGCCGGGCGGCGAAGTCACGCCGGAAGGGCTGATCGCGGTCGGCCAGGTCGCGAAAAAATACGGCCTGTACACGAAGATCACCGGCGGCCAGCGCGTCGACCTGTTCGGCGCGCGCGTCGAGCAATTGCCGTCGATCTGGGAAGAACTGATCGCCGCGGGCTTCGAATCGGGCCACGCATACGGCAAGGCGCTGCGCACCGTGAAATCGTGCGTCGGGTCGACGTGGTGCCGCTACGGCGTCGACGACTCGGTCGGCCTCGCGATCGACCTCGAAAACCGCTACAAGGGGCTGCGCGCACCGCACAAGATCAAGTTCGGTGTGTCCGGCTGCACGCGCGAGTGCGCGGAAGCACAGGGCAAGGACGTCGGCATCATCGCGACCGAGAAGGGCTGGAACCTGTACGTGTGCGGCAACGGCGGGATGAAGCCGCGCCACGCGGAACTGCTCGCGTCCGATCTCGACCGCCCGACGCTGATCCGCTACATCGACCGTCTCCTGATGTTCTACGTACGCACTGCCGACCGGCTGCAACGCACGAGCGTGTGGCGCGACAACCTCGAAGGCGGCCTCGACTACCTGGTCGACGTCGTCGTGCACGACCGGCTCGGGATCGGCGCCGAACTCGAAGCCGACATGCAGCACGTGGTCGACACCTACGAGTGCGAATGGAAGAAGGCCGTGACCGACCCCGACACGCGCAAGCGCTTCCGCCACTTCGTGAACAGCGACGCGCCCGACTCGACCATCGAATTCGTCGAGACGCGCGGCCAGATCCGGCCCGCGACGCCGGGCGAACGCGCGGGCGGCAAGCCGGTGCCGATTCCCGTCGTGGCTGTCGGCGCTGCGCAAGCCGCCACCGAACCCGCCACCGTTTGACCGTGACCGACGCCCGCATATTTTCCAAGGAGCCCATCATGAACGATCGTCTTCCGCTGTCCTGGACCCGCGTGTGCCCGCTCGACGACATCGTGCCGAACACCGGCGTGTGTGCGCTCGTCAACGGCGAGCAGGTCGCGGTGTTTCACGTCGCGCATGCCGAAGCCGGCGGCGTGTTCGCGATCGACAACGTCGACCCGGTCTCGCAGGCGGCCGTGATGTCGCGCGGGCTGATCGGCAGCCTCGGCGAGCGCGTCGTCGTCGCGTCGCCGCTGTACAAGCAGCATTTCGACCTGCGCACCGGCGAATGCCTCGAGGCGCCCGAGCACTCGGTGAGCGCGTATCCGTCGCGGGTCGAGGACGGTTTCGTGTGGATCGCGGCCTGACCGCCCCGGAGCGCGCATGACCGCCACCCCCGTCAAGAGCGTGTGCCCGTACTGCGGCGTCGGCTGCGGGATGGTGCTGCACGTCGAGGAAGGCGAGGTCGTCAAGGTGTCCGGCGACGCCGACCATCCGGCCAACTTCGGGCGGCTGTGCACGAAGGGCTCGTCGGCGCACGTCGCGCTGCGCCGCTCGGGGCGGCTCGACCGCGCGTTCGTGCGCCGCGCGCGCGAGGACGACCTGGTGCCGCTGCCGGCCCGCGACGCGATCGCCGACACCGCGCGCCGCCTGCGCGCGGTGCTCGACGCGCACGGGCCCGACGCGCTGTCGTTCTACGTATCGGGGCAGATGTCGATCGAGGCGCAATACCTCGTCAACAAGCTCGCGAAGGGCTTCGTCGGCACCCACAACATCGAGTCGAACTCGCGCCTGTGCATGGCGAGCGCGGGCACCGGCTACAAGCAGTCGCTCGGCGCGGACGGCCCGCCCGGGTCGTACCAGGATTTCGATCGCGCGAACCTGTTCTTCGTGATCGGCGCGAACATGGCCGACTGTCATCCGATCCTGTTCCTGCGGATGATGGATCGCGTGAAGGCCGGCGCGAAGCTGATCGTCGTCGATCCGCGCCGCACCGGCACGGCGGACAAGGCCGACCTGTTCCTGCAGATCCGGCCGGGCACCGATCTCGCGCTGACCAACGGGCTGCTGCACCTGCTGCATGCGAACGGCCGCATCGACGCCGCGTTCATCGATGCGTACACCGAAGGCTGGGACGCGATGCCCGCGTTCCTCGCCGAGTACACGCCCGAGCGTGTCGCGGAAATCACCGGGCTCGCGGAAGCCGATCTCCGCACGGCCGCGCAGTGGATCGGCGACGCGCAGGAGTGGATGAGCTGCTGGACGATGGGGCTCAACCAGAGCACGCACGGCGTGTGGAACACCAATACGATCTGCAACCTGCATCTCGCGACGGGCAAGATCTGCCGCCCCGGCAGCGGCCCGTTCTCGCTGACCGGCCAGCCGAATGCGATGGGCGGGCGCGAGATGGGCTACATGGGCCCCGGGCTGCCGGGCCAGCGCTCGGTGGCGTCCGACGACGATCGCCGTTTCGTCGAGAACCTGTGGCGCGTGCCGGCCGGCACGCTGCGCACGGAGACCGGGCAAGGCACGGTGGACATGTTCTCGCGGATGGCGGCCGGCGACATCAAGGCCTGCTGGATCATCTGCACGAACCCGGTCGCCACGGTGCCGAACCGGCAGAACGTGATCGCCGGGTTGCAGGCCGCCGAGCTCGTGATCGCGCAGGATGCATTCCTCGACACCGAGACCAACCGCTATGCGGACATCCTGCTGCCGGGCGCGCTGTGGGCGGAAGGCGACGGCGTGATGATCAACTCCGAGCGCAACATGACGCTGATGCGCGCGGCAATCGCGCCGCCGGGCGACGCGCTGCCCGACTGGCGCATCGTCGCGGAAGTCGCGCGCGCGATGGGCTTCGGCGATGCGTTCGACTATGCGTCGGCGGCCGACGTGTTCGACGAAATCGTGCGCTTCTCGAATCCGGCGACCGGCTACGACCTGCGCGGCGCGAGCCATGCGGCGCTGCGCGACGGGCCCGTGCAGTGGCCGGTCGCGCCGGGCACCGCGCGCGAACGCCACCCGATCCGCTACCTGAACGACGGCGTGAGCCAGACGCTGCGCCCGGCCGCCGACGGCAACGACGCGCCGCGCGTCGCGTTCCCGACGCCGTCGGGCAAGGCGCGCTTCTTCGCGCGGCCGCACGTCGATCCGGCCGAGCTGCCCGGCGACACGTTCCCGATCGTGCTGAACACCGGGCGGCTGCAGCATCAATGGCACACGATGACGAAGACGGGCAAGGTCGCGATGCTGAACAAGCTCAACCCGCGCCCGTTCGTCGAGCTGCACCCGGACGATGCGAGCGCGCTCGGCATCGCCGCGAAGGACAGCGTCGAGATCCGTTCGGCGCGCGGCCGCGCGGTGCTGCCGGCCGTCGTGACCGAGCGCGTGCAGCGTGGCAACTGCTTCGCGCCGATGCACTGGAACGACGTGTACGGCGACGAGCTGTGCATCAACGCGGTGACGAACGACGCGATCGACCCCGAATCGCAGCAGCCCGAACTGAAATACTGCGCGGTCGCGCTGCGGCGCGTCGAGACCGATGCGTTCGCGTCCGCCGATGAAGTGGCCGCGCAACCCGACGCCCGCGCCGACGACACGCGGCCCGCGCCGGCGCTGGTGCAGGCGACTGCTTCACAGGAATCCGACATGGCAGACATCGATACTTTCGCGGCCGCGCTCGGCGTGGCCGATATCGCGCCGCCGCCGTTGACGGACACCGAGCGGCTGTACGTGGCCGGCTTCGTCAGCGGGCTGAAGGCGGGCGCGGGCCGGCGCGAGGGCAGCGTGCCCGTGGTGCCGGCAGCCGCGCCGCTCACGCCGCCGGTGCGGTTGTGGCTCGACGGGATGCTCGCGGGGCTGTTCAGCCGTTCGACGCCCGCTCGGGCACAGGACGGTGCGGCGCCGTCGTTGCCGGCCGATGCCGGCGCGTCCGGCGGCGTGCGGATCGTGCGCGCGCGGCCGAAGGTCGTGCTGCTGTGGGCATCGCAGACCGGCAACATCGAATCGTTGACCGAGGATTACGCGACGCAGCTGATGAACGCGGGCTTCGACATCCGCACCGCGTGCATGTCGGACTACCCGGTGGCGTCGCTCGCCGGTGCGCAATACGTGCTGCTGATGACGAGCACGTTCGGCGACGGTGACGCGCCCGACAACGGCAGCGAATTCTGGGACGCGCTGCAGGTCGGCAGCGCCGCGCGCCTCGATGGCGTGCACTTCGCCGTGCTCGCGTTCGGCGATCGCAACTACGACCAGTTCTGCGGCCACGGCCGCCGGCTCGACGCTCGGCTCGCGGAACTCGGCGCGGCGCGTCTCTGTGCGCGGGTCGATTGCGATGTCGAATTCCAGCGCGACGCCGACCAGTGGCTCGAACGCGTCGTCGCGCGGATCAAGGAGGCCGACGCCGCGCTGCACGCGGTGCAGACCGGCGGGATGAGCCCGACGGGGCTGCTGCCGACGAAGGCGCATCCGGCGCCGTCGAAGCTCGTCGCGAACCTGCGGCTGAACCGTCCGGGTGCGGCGAAGGACACGCGCTATGTGTCGCTGTCGACCGAAGGCGCGAACCTCGAATACGAAACCGGCGACGCGCTCGGCGTGTGGCCGACCAACTGCCCGGAGCTGGTCGACGAGCTGCTGTCGGTCACCGCGCTGAAGGCCGATGCGCCGGTGTCGATCGCGGGTGTCGGCGACGTGCGCCTCGGCGACGCGCTCGCGCGCCACTTCGACATCACGCGCCCGCATCCCGACACGCTCGCGTTCATCGCGTCGCGCAGCGCGAACGGCGCGCTGAAGTCGCTGCTCGGCGACGACCGCAAGAGCGACCTGAAGCAATGGCTGTGGGGGCAGCAGCTCGCGGACGTGCTGCACGAGTTTCCGGTCGAGCTGTCGGGCACGGAGCTGGTCGGGATGCTCAAGCGCATGCAGCCGCGCCTCTATTCGATCGCGTCGAGCCCGAGCGCGCACGCGGGCGAGATCCACCTGACCGTGTCGGCCGTGCGCTATCACAACGGCCGGCGCGCGCGCAAAGGGGTGGCGTCGACGTTCCTCGCCGATCGCGCGGACGACGGCCGCGTGCCGGTGTTCGTGCAGAAGTCCGCGCATTTCCGGCCGCCGGTGAACGGCGACGTGCCGATCGTGATGGTCGGCCCCGGTACCGGCATCGCGCCGTTCCGCGGCTTCCTGCACGAGCGGCAGGCGCGCGGCGCGCGCGGGCGCAACTGGCTGTTCTTCGGCGAGCAGCATGCGCAGACCGACTTCTACTACGGCGACGAGTTGCGCGCGATGCACGACAGCGGCTTTCTGACGCGGCTCGATCTCGCGTTCTCACGCGACCAGGCCGACAAGATCTACGTGCAGGACCGGATGCGCGAGCAGGGCGCCGAGCTGTTCGCATGGCTGGAGGAAGGCGCGCACTTCTACGTGTGCGGCGATGCCGCGCGGATGGCCAAGGACGTCGAGGCGGCGCTGAAGGCAGTGGTTGCCGAGCACGGCGGGATGTCGGACGAAGCCGCGAACGACTACGTCGCGCGGCTTTCGAAGGCGCGGCGCTATATGCGGGACGTGTACTGATCTCGCGGGCGGCGGCCCGCCATCCGGTGCCTGCCGCCCGGTTCGTTACTGCTGCCGCTCCCACGCACGCGCCTGTTCGGCGCGCACGAACGCTTCCGACGATGCCGGCAGCACATTGCGGAATGCGCCGCCGCCGCTGTCGATCACGTCGACCATCTTCGCGATCATTTCCTCCGGGTCGTGCTGTTCGAGCGGGAACGTCAGCCGCTCGGGCGTCACGGTATGCACGGCCGGATCGCGCCAGCGTCGCGTCGTTTCCATCATCCGGTCGTTGAAGCCCGTGCTGTACGGGCCGGGGTTCACGACCGCGACCTTGATCCCGTGCGGCGCGAGTTCCGCGTGCATCGCTTCGGCCACCGATTCGACCGCGTGCTTCGACGCGCAATAGGCGCCGGTGAACGGCCCCGTGATCAGGCCCGCGATCGACGACACGAACACGATCTTGCCGTGCCCGCGCGCGAGCATGCCGCGCGCGATCTGCTGGGTGAGTTCGAGCGGCCCGAACACGTTCACGTCGAACAGTTCGCGCACGATCTCGACCGGCAGGTCGACGAGCGCGCCGGCTTCGCCCACGCCCGCGTTGTTCACGAGCACGTCGATGTCGAGTTCGGCCGCGCGGGCGCGGTCATGTGGTGACGTCACGTCGAGCTTGATCGCGCGCAGCGCGGTGCCGCGCTGCGAGGCGGCAGCCGTCAGTGCGTCGATTTCGGCGGTGATGCGCACGCCGGCCGTCACGTCGTGACCGCGTTCGGCGAGGCGCAACGCGACTTCGCGGCCGAAGCCGGTGCCCGCGCCGGTGATGAGGATGCGTTTCTGTGCCATGTGCTTACCTTGTGGAGTGGAACGTTGCCGGAAAGCGGTCGCGGCAGTGCTGCGCGATCGCGGTGTCTTCGTCGACGCTGCCGCCCGAGATGCCGATCGCGCCGACGCAGCGCCCGTCGCCGTCGACGAGCGGTTCGCCGCCGCCGAACGTGACGAGCCCGCCGTGGCTGTGCTCGATGCCGCGCAGCGGACCGTCGCCCGACATCGCACCGAGTGCGCCGGTCGAGGCGCGGAAGCGGATCGCCGTCAGCGCCTTGCGTTGCGCGAGATCGATCGCACCGAGAAAGCAGTCGTCGGTGCGCGCGAACGCGAGCAGGTTCGCGCCGGCGTCGACGATCGCGACGGCGATGCCGGCGGCCTGCAGCGATGCGGCATGCGCCAGCGCCGCGTCGATCGTGCGGCGGGCGACGGCGAGCGGCAGTGCGGCAGTGAGCGGGTCCATGCGAGGCTCCGGTGGGACGACAGCGCCAGTGTAGGCGGTGGCGGTATATGGGAGAATCCGCATTCCGCTCGAAGGAGTTTCAAGTTTTTTTAATGATGGGCAAACGATGAGCAGACGCGATCCGATGGCCGGGCTGCACGTGTTCATGACCGTCGCGACGGCCGGCAACTTCACGCGCGCCGCGGCTGCCCTCGGCCTGACGCCGGCCGCCGTCAGCCTGGCGATCGGCCAGCTCGAAGGCGAGCTGAACGTGAAGCTGTTCAACCGCAGCACGCGCGGCGTGAGCCTCACGGAAGCCGGCCAGCGCTACTGGCGGCAGACCGAGCCCGCGTACCGGCAGGTCATGCAGGCGCGCGACGAACTAAAGGATGCGCGCAGCGAGCCGAACGGGTTGTTGCGCGTGACCGCGTTGCCGCTGGCGCGAGCGCTCGTGATCGCGCCGGTGCTCGCGACGTTCCGCGAACGCTATCCGAAAGTCCGGCTCGAGATCCGCTACGAGAACGAGCTGGTCGATATCGCGAAGGACGGGTTCGATGCGGGGATTCGCCTGGCCGACCGGTTGCAGCCGGGCATGATCGGCGTGCGGATCGCGCCGGCGCTGACGTGCGCGCTGGTGGCGTCGCCCGGCTATCTGGCGCGGTATGGCGCGCCGGCGTCGATTGCCGAGCTCGAGCGGCATGCGTGCATCCGATTCCGGTTCTCGGAGAGCGGACGCCTGCACAAATGGCTGTTGCGCGACGGGCAGCGCGACGTCGATCTCGATCCGGACGGCGTGTTCGTGACGAACGATGCCGACGGGGTGATCGATGCGGCGCGTGCGGGCGTCGGCATCGCGTTCGCGTTCATGCGCGAGCGGATCGAGCAGGACTTGCACGACGGCACGCTCGTCGAGGTGCTGCCGGGCGCGTGTCGCAGGCTCCCGCCGATGTGGCTGTACTACGTCAATCGCAAGCACGTGCCGGCCAAGCTGCGCGCGTTCATCGACGTGCTGCGCGAGCGCGAAGGCGCGGACGACGCGTAGGCGCAGCGGCCTGCCGGCTGCAGCATTGGGGCCGGCGGCGCATGATGGCGGCTCCAGCCACGAAGCCATGGAGTTGCGTCATGAAGGCACGCCCGGATTTCCCGATTCGAACCTTTGCCATTGCTGCAGTGTTGGCCGGTGCTGCGATCTGCAGCGCCCCGGCCGTCGGCCAGACGTCGACGGTGCCGGCGGGCTCGGCCGCCGCGACGCCCGACAATGCGGTGCTGCTGACTGTTTTCCTCAAGCACGACCAGTCGCGCCCGCTCGCCGAGCTGAATGCGCAACTCGCGAAGCAGGGGTTCTACAAGGCGTTTCCGCCGCCGGGCGTCGAAGTCGTGAGCTGGACCGTGACGATGGGAATCGGGCAGATCGTCGTGCTGCGGCTGCCGGCGTCGCGGCTGCGCGAGGTCAATCGCGTGCTCGAGGATACGGCGTGGGGCGCGTACCGGACGGAGTTCTATCCGACGTACGACTACAAGGCGATCGGGTTGGGGGAGCATGAGCGGGCGAAGTGACGGAAAGCGGGTGCCTGCCTGAGATCGGCGCCTCCCGTCCCGGAAAGCCGCGCGGCGTTGCGTATTTGTCCCTGTCCGCGCGGGCGCTTCCGGCAATTTTTTCCCAAATGCATCGGAAGTCATTCATCAGATGAAAAAACCATCCCGGTTCCCGGTATGATGCGCACCTTGCGTTGCAGGACGCCTTGTCTCTTTATGCGTTTTTGATGGACGAGATACCACAAATACGCACAAAGCCGACGTGAAAGATTCTGTAATATAAATTCCGTATACTCGTAAGTTCTGACCCAGGCGCCTCCGAGCCCGTCTTCGGCCGGCCGCCCACGCAGAACAACCACAGATACGTCGCCGCCCGGCCAACCCGCGCCGCGACACGCTATGCACCACCACTGAACAACTTATGTCTTCCCGCCACTCTGGTTCGCCTGGTCGTGCCGCGGCGGTGATCGCCCGTGCCCGGGCGCTGATCCGCAACGAGCGCGTGCTGTCGCCGCTGCTTGCGCTCGGCATCGGCCTGCTGCTGATCGTGGTTTTCCAGCACCTGTCGGAATCCGTCGACTACCGGTCGGTGATCCGCCAACTGCGTCACATGTCCGCCGGCGAGTGGGGCGCTTCGCTGGCCGCGACGGCCCTCAGCTATCTCGCACTCGTCGCCCGCGACGCGGTCGGCCTGCGCTATGTCGCCGCGAAGGTGCCGCGCGTCGCGCTGTGGATCGGCGCGATCGCAGGGTCCGCGCTCGGTAACGCGACCGGCTTCGGCGCGCTGACGGGCGGCGCGGTGCGCGCACGCGTGTACGGCGTGTCGGGCGTCACGCCCGCGCAGATCGGCCGGATGACGGTGTTCACGAGCGGCACGCTGGCGCTCGCGATGGTGTGGATGACGGCGATCGGCATGGTCTGCGTGCCGGAGGCGCTCGCCGCGATGCTGCATGTCGCGCCCGGCGTGCTCACGTGGACCGGCGCCGCGCTGCTCGTGGTGCTGGCCGCGATGGTCGTGATGTGCGGCAATACCGCGCGCCCGGTCGTCACGCGCTTCAAGTGGCTGTCGTTCGACGTGCCGGCGCGGCGCGATCTCGTCGCGCAGGTGGTCTATGCAGTGCTCGACGTCGTCGCGGCGGGCCTCACGCTGTGGGTGCTGCTGCCGGCTGCGCCGGTCGGCTTCCCGACCTTCATTACTGTTTACGCCGCCGCGTTGCTGCTCGGGATGATCGGGCATACGCCGGGCGGGATCGGCGTGTTCGAAGCCGCGATGGTCTTCACGCTCGGCCGCGAAGTGCCGCCGCACGCGATGGTGGCCGCGCTGATCGCGTATCGCGCGATTTATTTCGGCGTGCCGCTCGTGCTGTCGGCCGGCCTGCTGGCCGGTTTCGAGGGCCGTGCGCTGCGGCGCCGGCTCGTGACGCGGCAGGCCGTGCGCGTATCGCAGCTCGCGCCGGTGTTCCTGAGCCTCGTGACGTTCGCGGTCGGCGGGATGCTGGTGATCTCGAGCGCGACGCCCGCGTTCTGGCACCGGATCGCGATCCTGCGCCACCTCGTGCCGCTGTGGGTGCTCGAAGGCTCGCAGGTGATCTGCAGCGTGCTTGGCGTCGCGCTGCTGTTCGTCGCGCGCGGGTTGCTGCGCCGCCTCGACGGTGCATGGTGGATGACCTTCGCGCTGACGCTCGCCAGCCTCGCGCTGTCGCTGGCGAAGGGCCTCGCGTTCGTCGAGGCCGGCGTGCTCGGCACGCTGCTGGTGCTGCTGCTCGTCAGCCGTCGCCGCTTCAACCGCCATTCGTCGCTGCTGGCCGAGCGCTTCACGGTGAGCTGGTTCGTGTCGGTGGCGATGGTGCTGATGCTGGCCGTGTGGGTGCTGTTCTTCGCGTTCCGCGACGTGCCGTACACGCGCGAGCTGTGGTCGCACTTCTCGTTCGACGCGCGTGCGCCGCGGGCGCTGCGCGCGACGCTCGCCGCTGGCGTGTTCGTCGCGCTGTTCGCGCTGTGGCAGCTGCTGCGCCCGGCGCCCGGCCGTTTCGTGAAGCCTGCGGAGCAGGATCTGTCGGATGCCGAACGGATCATCCGCGCGCAGGAATGCAGCGATGCGGGCCTCGCGCTGATGGGCGACAAGTCGTTCCTGTTCTCGGAGTCCCGCCAGGCCTTCCTGATGTATGCGAAGAACGGCCGCACGTGGGCCGCACTGCACGACCCGGTCGGGCCGCGCGAGGAGTGGCCGGCGCTGATCAGCAAGTTCATCGCGCTCGCGCACGCGCATAGCGGCCGTGCGGCGTTCTACCAGGTGCGCGCGAACGCGCTGCCGCTGTATCTCGACGCGGGGCTCACGCTGATGAAGCTCGGCGAGGAAGCGCATATCGCGCTCGACCGCTTCGACCTGAAGGGTTCGAACCGGTCGCACCTGCGCTACGCGCTGCGCCGCGGCGACAAGGACGCGCTGACGGTCGAAGTGATCGCGCCGAGCGACGTGCCGGCCGCGCTGCCGGCGCTGCGCGACATCTCGGACGGCTGGCTCGACAGCCGCGACGCGCGCGAGAAGAGCTTCTCGGTCGCCGCGTTCCACGACGGCTATCTGGCGACGCAGTCGGTGATGCTGGTGCGGCAGGCCGACAAGCCGATCGCGTTCGTCACGTTCATGACGACCGACCTCAACACCGAGGCGACGGTCGGCGTGATGCGCCATCTGCCGGAGGCATCGCCGTACGCGATGGAATATCTGTTTACGCAGCTCGCGCTGCATCTGAAGGAAGCGGGCTTTCGCAAGCTGAGCCTGGGTATCGCGCCGTTCTCGGGGATGGGGGCGGCGAAGATGCCGTCGCCGTTGCACCGGATCGGCCTGATGGTCTGGCGCTTCGGCGGCCGCTTCTACAACTTCCGCGGCTTGCGCGCATTCAAGAGCAAGTTCGAACCGCACTGGGAGCCGCGTTACCTCGCGGCCTCGGGCACGGTCGGCGTGTTCGTCACGCTGGCGGATCTGTCATTGCTGGCTGGAGGTCGGCGTTCATGATGTTGAAGAAGGGAATCGCGCGGGCGGCAGCCGCCTGCGCGGGAATGATGCTGGCCGGCGCCGCGTGCGCCACGCAACCGGTCGCAGTGAAGGCCGAAACCGTATCGGGCGGCCGCTACGGGCCCGTGACCGTGACCAAACCCAGCGGGCCGCTGCGCGGCTTCGTCGTGCTGTTCTCGCGCGAGGCCGGCTGGAATGCGGCCGACCAGCAGGCCGCCGACGCGCTCGCGAAGGCCGGTGCGATGACGGTCGGTGTCGATTCGGAGCGTTATGCGATGAATCTCGCCGCGAAGCAGGAGGCCTGTCACCACCTCGACGGCGACGCCGAAGCGGTCAGCCACCAGCTCGAACGCCTTGCACAGTCGTCGCGCTATTTCACGCCGATCGTCGCGGGCGTGGGCCAGGGCGGCGCGATCGCGAAGCAGATCCTGTCGATGGCGCCGGAGAACACGATCGCCGGTGTCGTCTCGGTCGATCCGGCTGCCAAGCTCGATCCGCGCTTCAAGCCGTGCCCGCCGGATCCGACGATCGTGCGCCGCGCGATGCCGGGCTTCGTCGAAACGGCGGCCACGGGCGATTCCACGAAGCTCGTGTCGCTCGTCACGTCGCATCTGCGGGACACCACCAGCGGCGACGAGCTCGACGTGTCGGACCTGCCGCTCGTCGAGCTGCCGGCCAAGGGCGGCAACGGCCAGCTCGCGATCGTGATCTCGGGTGACGGCGGCTGGCGCGATCTCGACAAGACGATCGCCGAGGCGCTGCAGCGCGACGGCGTATCGGTGGTCGGCATCGACAGCCTGCGCTATTTCTGGAGCGAGAAGCCGCCGGCGCAGGTGAGCCGCGATCTCGCGCGGGTGATGCGCACCTACACGGCACGCTGGCATGCGAATCGGGTGGCGCTGGTCGGCTACTCGTTCGGTGCCGACGTGATGCCGTTCGCGTACAACCGGCTGCCGGCCGATTTGCGCGACAAGGTCGCCGTGATGTCGCTGCTCGGCTTCGCGCCGGCCGCCGATTTCCAGATCCGCGTGACGGGCTGGCTCGGCATGCCCGCAAGCGACAAGGCGCTGAAGGTCGCGCCGGAAATCGCGAAGGTGCCGCCGCAGCTCGTGCAGTGTTTCTATGGCGCGGAAGAGAAGGACACGATGTGTCCGGCACTCGTGAACACGGGCGCCGACGTGATCAAGACGCAGGGCGATCACCACTTCGGCCGCGACTACATCGCGCTCGAGAAGAAGATCCTCGGCGCGTTCGGCAAGCCGGTCGCGGCGCGCTGAACGCCGGCGCCCGCTTTGCGGCGGGCGCCGGCCGGAAGTATCCGGTTCATCGTACGGGCGGCCTGCGGGCCGCCCGTTTCATTTTCCGGCGGGCGTCGCCGCGTTCGGCTGACGCATCGCCGTGCGTGCATCGTGCTGGTAGAAGCCGGGAAACCGGTCGAGCTGGCGCTGCGCGGCCGCGATGTCGGTGCCGTCGCCGAGCACCGCGCTCGAGAACCCCGTGCGTTCCATCAGCAGCAGCTGGTCGACCAGCACCTCGCCGGTCGCGCGCAGGTCGCCGGCGAAGCCGTAGCGCTTGCGCAGCAGGTACGCCTGGCTGTACGCACGCCCATCGGTGAATGACGGAAACGCCAGGTCGATGCGCGCAGCCCGCGCGATGTGTTCGGCGAGCGGCGGCAGTTCCTCGTCGTTGCCGATCGTCAGCGTCGCGTCGCCGTGCCGCTGCGAGTCGCCGGCGTGTTCGGCCGGCGTCAGCAGCCGGATGCGTGCGGTCGGATGCGCGTGCTTCATGCTTGCTCCACCTGATGGCGCGCGTCGTTCGCGGCAGCCTTGAACGGTTCCGTGCCGATGCGGCGGACGGTATCGATGAATCGTTCGCTGCGGCCGTCGTCATCGATGCGCGCGTCGAGATACGCGTTGACGATCGCATCGACGACATCGACGATCTCGTCCGCCGAAAACGACGGGCCGATCACCTTGCCCGGCCGCGCGGGGCCGCTCGCGGTCGAGCCGTCCGATCCGCCGAGCGTGACCTGATACCACTCGGCGCCGTCCTTGTCGACGCCGAGGATGCCGAGGTGGCCGCTGTGATGATGGCCGCACGAGTTGATGCAGCCGCTGATGTGCAGGTCGATGTCGCCGACGTCGTGCAGCACGTCGAGATCCTGGAAGCGCTCGGCGATCGCATCGGCGATCGGGATCGAGCGTGCATTCGCGAGCGCGCAGAAGTCGCCGCCGGGGCACGCGATCATGTCCGTCAGGAGTCCGACGTTCGCGCTGGCGAGGCCGATCGCACGCGCGTTTTCCCACAGCAGGAACAGGTCGTCGACATGCACCCATGGCAGCACGACGTTCTGCGTGTGCGTGACGCGCGCCTCGCCGGCCGAGAACTGGTCGGCGAGATCGGCGAGCGCGTCGAGCTGGTCGGGCGATGCGTCGCCCGGTGCCTGCAGGCGGCGCTTGAACGACAGCGTGACGATGCGCAGCGCCGGGTCGCGGTGGTCGGCGACATTGCGTGCGAGCCAGCGTGCGAAGGCCGGATGGCGTGCCGCCTGGGCGGACACGCGCAGGTTCGCGTCGCGCAGGCTGACCGTGCGCGGCTTGAGCCGCGGCGGGACGAACGATGCGGCGACGCGGTCGAATTCGACCTGGGTAATCGTGTGCAGCCCGCCGTCGTGATCGACGATCTGGCGGAACTCTTCCTCGACGTCGTCGATGTAGCGCTGCCCCTCGGTCTTCACGAGGATCTTGATGCGCGCCTTGTACTTGTTGTCGCGCCGCCCGTAGCGGTTGTACACGCGGACGATCGCCTCGATGTAGTTCATCACGTGCTGCCACGGCAGGAACGCGCGCAGCAGCGTCGCAATCGTCGGCGTGCGGCCCATCCCGCCGCCGACGCTCACGCGAAAGCCGAGTTCGCCCGCGTCGTTGTGCACGAGCTTGAGCCCGACGTCGTGCCAGTCGGTGGCCGCGCGGTCTTCGGTCGCGCCGGTGATCGCGATCTTGAACTTGCGCGGCAGGAATGCGAACTCGGGGTGCAGCGTGGTCCACTGGCGCATCACTTCGGCGAACGGGCGCGGATCGGCGATCTCGTCCGGCGCGACGCCGGCGCGCTCGTCGCACGAGATATTGCGGATGCAGTTGCCGCTCGTCTGGATGCCGTGCATGTCGACGGTCGCGAGCAGGTCCATCACGTCGGCGGCCTTGTCGAGCGGAATCCAGTTGAACTGCACGTTGGTGCGTGTCGTGAAGTGCGCGCTGCGGGTCGGCAGGCGCAGCGTGCCGAGCAAGGCCTGCGCGTCGGATGCGGCGCGGTAGGTGGCCTCGTCGGGCACGTCGTAGTCGCGCGCGATCCGCGCGAGCACGCGCAGCTGCGCACTCGACAGTTCGCCGTACGGGACGGCCGCGCGCAGCATCGGCGCGTGGCGCTGCACGTACCAGCCGTTCTGCAGGCGCAGCGGCCGGAACGCGTCTTCGCTCAGCGTGCCGTGCTGCCAGCGTTCGAGCTGGTCGCGAAACTGGGCGGCGCGGCTGTGCACGAGCGCCCGGTCGAAAACGGTATATCGATACATGACGTGATACGCGAGAGGAGCCGCGGTGCGGAGCGCGCGGCTCGGGACAGACGTTGCGACGGGTGTCAGGCAACCGAAGACAGCGTAGGGAACGCGATGGGGCGGGACAAGCAGCAGATGGGGACGAAAAGGGCGCAGCAGATGGCCGGCGTGACGCCGGCGCGGGCCGGGCATGCGTGCGTGCATGCCCGTAGCAGGTGTTTATGCAGGGGCGTCGACGACGAGCGCCGGATCGAGCGCGCGGATGCGCTGGTCGATGAAGTAGCCGCCGCCTTCCTGGTAGCGCAGGAACAGGCGGCCGCAGGAGCGGCAGCGGTTGACGGTGCAGCGGTTGTACGGGAAATGGCGCAGTGCGATCGGTGCGTCGTCCGACGCGTAGCGTGTGCCGGCCGGGTGATATTCGGCGTAGGTCGGCTCCGTCTCGTCGGGCGGCGCGAGCGTGGCGATTTCGGTCAGTTGCGCGTCCTGCAGCGACAGCGGCAGGGTCGTCCATCCGGCGAGCGGCGTTTTCGTGCAGATGCACGACTGCGTGACGTGCGCGGCTTCAGCGGTCAGTTTCAACAGCGCGTCGTGTTCGAGGTAGGGCAGTTGACTCATCGGAAATCGTGAAGGGCGGCGGGATCAGCACTGTAACCCGCGTGCGGATTGCGCGCATCACCGTGACGCAGGCGGTGCGCACCGGGTGAGATTCAACCGCCCTTGCGCACGGCAGGCTGCGCGACGAGCTCGCCGAGCACGCGGATCGCGCGCTCGATGTCGCGGCTCCACGGATGGCCGAAGTTCACGCGCACGCAACGTTCGAAGCCATGCGCGGCCGAAAACAGCGGCCCCGGCGCGAAGCTGATCCCGCGTGCGATTGCCTGGCGATGCAGCTCCATCGCGTCGATCGCGTCGGGAAACGCGAGCCACAGAAAATAGCCGCCTTCGGGCCGCACCCACTCGACGCCGGCCGGCAACCAGCGCCGCAGCGCGTCGTCCATCCGGTCGAGCTGCGTGTGCAGCGCACCGCGCAGCTTGCGCAGGTGCCGATCGTAACCGCCGTGCTCGAGATAGTTCGCGATACCGACCTGCGCGGGAATGCTGGCCGACAGCGTCGTCATCAGCTTGAGCCGCTGCACCTTCTCCGCGAACCGGCCGGCGGCGGCCCAGCCGATCCGGTAGCCGGGCGCGAGCGTCTTCGAGAACGAGCTGCAATGCATCACGAGGCCGTGCCGATCGAACGCACGCGCGGGCAGCGGATAGTCGGGGCCGAAGTGCAGCTCGCCGTACACGTCGTCCTCGATCAGCGGCACGTCGCGCGCGGCGAGCAACTCGACGAGCGCGCGCTTTTTCTCGGCGGACAGCGTGACGCCGGTCGGATTCTGGAAGTTGGTCATGAACCAGCACGCGCGGATGTCGTGCCGGTCGAGCGCGTTCGCGAGCGCGTCGAGATCGAGGCCCGTGCGCGGATCGACGGGAATCTCGACCGCGCGCAGGTCGAGCCGCTCGATCGCCTGCAGCGCCGCATAGAAACCGGGCGCTTCGACGGCTACGACGTCGCCGGGCCGCGTGACGGCCATCAGGCACAGGTTCAGCGCTTCGAGCGCGCCGTTCGTGACGACGATCTCGTCGATCGGCTGCGAGATGCCGGTGGCGAGATAGCGCCGCGCGATCTGCTGGCGCAGCGCCTCGTTGCCGGGCGGCAGGTCGACCACCGTGCTCCACGGGCTGACGAGCCGCGTGGCCTGCGCGAGCGATTTCGCGAGACGCGGCAGCGGAAACAGTTGCGGCGACGGGAACGCGGAGCCGAGCGGCACGATGCCGGGTTGCGTGGCCGCGTCGAGGACGGAGAACACGAGGCTGCTGATGTCGACCTTGCGCGTGACGCCGGCGCGGTTTGCCTGGCGCTTGGCGGCCGGGCTTGCCTGCGGCGTGGCGCCCGGCGCGACGTAGTAGCCCGAGCGTTCGCGCGCGCGGATCAGCCCCCACTGCTCGAGCAGGTAGTACGCGCGAAACACCGTCGACTGGCTCACGCCGTGCTGCGCGATGATCTGCCGCAGCGACGGCAGGCGCGTGCCGACGGCGAGGTTGCCGTTGCGGATGTCGTCGGCGATCGTGTGGGCGAGGGTTTCGTAGCGTTTCATCGGCGAGGGCGGAGCGCACCGCCGCCACGCGCGGGCCGGAGTGGCGCCGCGCCGGCGGGCGCGGCTCATTGTCCGATGCGCGGCCCGAAAAGGAAAGCGCAGGCGTGGCGCTGACGCTCGTTCGGTCAAAGCAGACAGGCCGGCGTAACGTTACCGTCATACGGAGGTGAGCAACGGCGCGCGCGTCCCCCTTGTACGGCTTCTTCCGATTGCGCGACCACAGGTTTTGTGGTCTCGTTGCGGGATATCGCATCGACTCGAAAAAGGACAGTCGAATGCAGCGGGGCGATTCACACGGGGTCCAATTGATCAGGGGAATCGGCGCACGTACACGCGTACGTATCGCCGTGCGCCGGCTGCTTGTCATTTTGACGGCGGGCTTACTTGCCTCGGTGCTTCCCCCCGCGTTCGCCGCTTCTCCCGAAACCGTCAACGACAACGTGCTGCGTGTGCTCGCATGGCCCGGCTATGCGGACGACGATGTCGTCAGTGCGTTCGAGGCGCAATTTCACGCGCGCGTCGAAGTGACGTTCGTCGACTCCGACGAAGCACTGTGGACGCGCATGCGCAGCGCGGCGCCACCGCCGTACGACGTACTGGCCGCGAATACGGCCGAGATCCAGCGCTATGCGCACGAACGCCTGCTCGCGCCGATCGACCTGTCGCGCATTCCGAACCGGCGGCGGCAGTTGCCGAACTTCCAGCAACTCGCGGCGATCGACGGGCTCGTCGAAGCAGGTGCCGCGTATGCGATTCCGTTCACGTATTCGTCGATGGGGCTGATCTACGACCGCAAGCAGGTGCCGGCCGCGCCGCGCTCGATGCGGGAGCTGTGGAATCCGCGCTACCGCGGCAAGGTGCTCGACTTCAACAGCGCGCAGCACAATTTTTCGTTCACGGCGCTGATGCTCGGCTATCCGGATCCGTTCCACCTGTCGCCCGCGCAGACGCTCGCCGTCACGCACAAGCTGATCGACCTGCGCCGCAACCTGCTGACGTACTACACGCTCCCCGAAGAGGCGACCGCGTTGTTCGTCCGGCATCGCGCGGCGCTGATGTTCGGCAACTACGGCACGCAACAGATCGAGCTGCTGCGACGTGCCGGCGCGGACGTCGGCTACGTGATCCCGGATGAGGGCGCGCTCGCGTGGCTCGACTGCTGGGCCGTCACGCGCGGTGCGCAACATCCGGAGCTCGCGTTCGCGTGGATCAATTACATGCTCGAACCGGCGATCGGTGCGCTGCTGACCGAACGCCAGGGCCTCGCGAACACGCTCGTACCACCGCCGGGCCTCGGCACCGGGCACCAGCATCTCGTCTGGCTCCAGCCCGTCGAGGACATCGCGCGGCGCGAATCGCTATGGAACCGCATCGTGTCGGGCGACCGGCCGGAGCGGTTCGGAAAATGATCCGGCTCGGGCTCACGTCGAAACTGTCGGTGCTGTTCGCCTGCATCGGCGTGATCGCGTCCGGCACGACCGGTTATTACGCGTATCGCGCGAATCGCACGATGCTGGTGCAGGAGGCGCAGCACAGCCTGCTGATGTCGACGCAACTGCTCGGGCAGCGCTTCACCACGGCGCTGTCCGACGTCTCGGACGATGCGCTCGTGCTCGCGCAGTTGCCGTCGTGTGCACGGGTCTCGAGCGGCGACAACCGGGATGGCGCGCCACGCGCGCGGCTCGAGCAGGTGTTCTACAGCTTCATGAGAAATCACCCGGAGTACCTGCAGATCCGCCTGATCGCGCGCGGGGATTTCGGGCTCGAACGCATCCGCGTCGATCGCGATGCGCATGGCATCGTGGTGCTGCCGGACAGCGCGTTCCAGGAGAAAGGTCAGTTTTCCTACGTATTCGATACGCTGGCGACGGCGCCCGGCCATATCTACCTGTCGCCGATCGTGATCAACCACGAGACGGGGTCGCACGCGGCCGAAGGGCTGCCGATCCTGCGCGTGGGCACGCCGGTCGTCGATGCGTCGGGCCAGACGGTTGGGGCGCTCGTTGTCGACGTCGAACTGTCGCGCGTGTTCGAGCGGCTCGAACGCGATCTGCCGGACGACTACGCGGTGTACCTCGCGAACGAGTGGGGCGATTTCCTCGTGCATCCCGATCCGGCGCAGACGTTCGGCTTCGATCGCGGCCGGCGTGTATTGATGCAGGACCGCTTCGCCGTCACGCGTGCGCTGTTCGACAGCGCGCGCACGAACGTTACCCTCAATGGGCTGGCCGACCCCGCCGCGGCACCGGGGCAGATGTTCGCGTTCGTGCGCACGCCGTTCGGACACGACGAGGGCAATCGCTTCGTCGTGCTCGGAATGGGGCGCCCGCTGGCGGATGTGTTGTCGCCGGCGGGCGTGCTCGGCGAGCGGATCGTCCGGATGGTGCTCGTGTCGAGCTTGATGGCGGTGATCCTCGCGATCCTGTTCGCGCGAGCGATCACGCGGCCGCTTCAGACGCTCGCGCGCGCCGCGACGCACGTGTTCGACGATCCGGCCACCGAGCAGTTGCCGGTCGGGCGTGCCGACGAGATCGGCGTGCTTGCGCGCTGTTTCGACAGCATGCGTGTCGAGATCCGCACGCAGGTCGCGATGTTGCGAGCGAAGCAGCTGGAGCTCACGCACCTTGCCGGACACGATGCGCTGACCGAGCTGCCGAATCGGCTGCTGTTCATGGAGCGTCTCGATGCCGCGATCCGGCGTGCGGCGGCGATGCACGAAGGGCTGGCCGTGATGTTCGTCGACCTCGACCGCTTCAAGCAGATCAACGACCAGCACGGACACTCGGCCGGCGACCGCGCACTCGTCGCGGTCGCCAAGCGGCTGAGCCTCGTGCTGCGTCGCGGCGACATGGTCGCGCGGCTCGGTGGCGACGAATTCATCGTGCTGGTGACGGACGTGCGCTCACCGGCGGTGATCGGCGAGGTCGCGTCGCGCATCCAGCTCGTGATGGACGAGGAACTGGAGTTCGGCGACCGGCGCGTGGCGGTCGGCGCGAGCATCGGCGTCAGCGAGTTTCCGGCTGACGGCGCGTCGGCCGAGGAGCTGCTCGTCAAGGCCGATGCGGCGATGTACGCGGCGAAGGCGTCCGCGCAGCGTGCGTTCGTGCGCTACCAGGAACTGCTCGGCAACGGGAGTGGCGCCGGCAGCGGGACGGACGAGGCGGCCGGCCGGGTTGCGTCGAGCGGCGGCCGGTAACGGCCGCCGCCGATCCGTGCGTTGCAAACGCCACGAGCCCGTCGCAAGACGGGCTCGTGGCGGATGCGGACTGCGCGCGGAGGCGCGCAGCGGCAGGCTTGCTTAGTGGCCGAAGTAGACCGAATCGCGCGGGTTTTGCACCTTGACGGCCGGTGCGCCACCCTGGACGGTCGCGGCCGGTTGCGCACCGTAGCCGCTGTTGTCGGCACCCTGCACGCGGGCTTGCGCGGCCTGGATGTCGGCCGGGTAATACGGGCTCGACTGGCTCGGCTTGTAGCCGGCGCTTTCGAGCTGGACCAGTTCATTGCGCACTTGAGCGCGGGTCACGGTGCTTTGGGCGAAGGCGCCGAACGAGGCGGACAGGGCGACGGCGGCAACGACTGCGGAAACGAGCGATTTCATGATGACCTCCGATGTTTTTGGCTTTCCGCGTTCGACACCATGTCGTAAGCGGTTGATTACATCGTAGGCGCCGGTCGACCTAGGGTAAACGTGAGTTTTGGCGAAAGATCGTTGCGGTCCGGACAATAATATCGAGATAAATGCCTTCCGTCCCTAATCGACGTGGCCGGATTTGCAAGGGAGAGGAGGCGGATGCGCATGGCGCGGACGGCACGCCCGCGCGGGCGTGCGGCGGCGACGGCGCGGGCGAGAGGTGGTGGACGAACTGCGACGCGGCCGGATCAGACGTCGTCGTCGATTTCCTTGCGCTCCCGGCGTTCCTCGTTGCCGCGGCGCGCGCGCAGGCGCTGGCGCGACAGCACGGCGATCACCTGCTGGGTCGGCGCGCCGGACGGCAGTTCGTTGCGGATGCGATCGGGCACCATGGGCAGGCCCGCGCGCTGCCGGCGCAGCGCCTTGGCGATTGCCCGGCGGCATTCGTCACCGTGGCAATCCCATTCATCGCGGATTCTCTGGCAATAACGGCATTGTTCCATCGGGACAGTCTAACGCGTCTTCGGAAGCGGGGCTGAACGCTGTCCCGATACGTCACGTGTTGGCTGCGGCACCGGCGAGCGCTTGCGCATGCGACTGGAAGCGTCGGTGCTCTTCCGGCGGCACGAGCGAGCCGCCGGTCGCCCAGATGACGTGCGTCGACCGGCGCAGGTCGATCGCGTGGCGATGCACGTAGTCGCGGGCGGCCGGGGACGCCGTCAGCCATCCGGGGCCGCCGATTGCAGCGGCGGCCGACGGTTCGAGTTCCACGCCCGTCGCGCGCTGAACCGCGAGCAACTGGGCGTAGAGCTGCGCGTCGCTGACGGTAAACACCCCCGACAGCAGCGACGCCATCAGCGGGCTGACGAGGTGCGATGCCTGTGCGACGGCCAGGCCGTCGGCCTCGGTCCGGTTGTCGAGCCCCACGTCGTAGACGGATACGGGCTTCCCGGGGCCGGCGGCCAGCTGGACCAGCATGCACGGCGACGTGACGGGCTCGGCAAAGAAGCAATGCACGTGCTCGCCGAACAGCGCCTTGAGACCATACGCGATGCCACCTGGTGCGCCGCCCACCCCACACGGGACATGAACGAAGAGCGGATGCGTCGCGTCCACGCGGCGGCCCGCCTCGGCGAGCTGCGCGGCGAGATGGCGGGCGCCGGCTGCGTAGCCCAGGAACAGCATCAGCGAGCCTTCGTCGTCGACGAAGTGGCTGCGCGGCTGATCGCGTGCCTGCGCCCGCCCGGCCGCGACGGCTTGCGCATAGTCGCCGTCATGCTCGATCACGCGAACGCCGCGCTTTCTCAGGCGCGCCTTCTTCCACGGCTTCGCGTCGGTCGACATGTGCACGACCGATTCGAACCCCAGCGCGGCGGCCATCACGCCGATGCTCAGGCCGAGATTGCCGGTGCTGCCGACGATGACGGTATGCGCGGCAAACAGTTCGCGCGCGGCGGCCGATGCGAGGATCCGCCGGTCGCCCGCGGGGTCGAGCAACGCGTGCTCGATCGCGATCGACTCCGCGAGCGCGAGCACTTCATGAAAGCCGCCGCGCGCCTTGATCGAACCGGCGATCGGCAACGCGTCGTCGCGCTTGATGAACCACGCGCCGTGTGCGTCTGCCGGGCGCGACAGCAAGCGCTGCAGCATGTCTGCCGGCATCAGCGGCGATTCGATTTTTCCCGCGCTCGCCACGAGTTCGGGAAACAGTTCGGCCATCAGCGGTTCGCAGCGCGCCAGCCGCGCTTCGGCCATCGCAATGGCGCCGAGCCCCGGCGCGTCGTGCGGCAACGGGCTGCCGGCATGGGGATTCAGCCACAGCAGCGGTTGGCGGGATTGCAGTCTGGCTAATAGATCGGCGGGTTGGAGCGTGATGGTCATGGATCGGTCCTGCGCTGGATAAACGAGAGATATGGCCGAAATGCTACGATCCGGGAAGCCCGCGCGAAAGCGCCGATTTCTAATGAATCCATTAGCCTGACTGATATCTATGCGACTCGACGGTTCGATCCTGGGTGCGTTGCTCTGCTTTGAAACGGCCGGCCGGTTGCTGAGCTTCACGAAGACGGCACAGGCGTTCAACCTAACGCAAAGCGCCGTGAGCCAGCAGATCAGGAACCTGGAGGACCGGCTCGGCTATCCGCTGTTCGTGCGCCAGGCGCGCGGGCTGAAGCTGACCGAGAAGGGCGGGATCCTGCTCGGGACGATGTCGAGCGCGTTCGTCGACATCAATCGCACGCTTCAGGCGCTCGGCATGCCGGATGCGCCGCTGCAGGTCAGCTGCCTGCCGTCGCTCGCGCTGCAGTGGTTGATGCCGCGCCTGTCCGAATTTCACCGGCAACAGCCGGACGTGCCGGTTCGCGTGAAGGCCGAGTTTCAGGTGCTGGATCGTCAGGCCATGGAGGCCGACGACATCGATGTGGCCGTGCGCTACGACCCGGTGCAATACGATCGGCTGCATGCCGAGGCCATCCTCGACGAAATCCTGTTTCCGGTCGCCACGCCGGCGTATCTGGCGCAGCATCCGGCTTTTGCCCGCGGCGAATCGCTGGACGGCGTCGTCCTGCTGCACGACGCCGCGCCGTGGGGCGGCGCGCCCGAGTTCGTGGAGTGGCGCACGTGGCTCGAGGAAGTCCGTCCGGCGTGGACGGCGCACCTTGACGGCCCGCAGTTCAACTTCTCCAGCCTGGCGATCACGGCCGCGCTGAACCATCAGGGTGTCGCGATGGGGCGTGCCGCGCTCGTGCATGACGAGATTGCGAGCGGGCGGCTCGTGGATGTCTTCGGCACGCACGTGCGTGCGCCGGCGCGCTACGTGCTGTTGTCACGCCATCCCGACGATCCGCGTACCGAGGCGTTTTCGAATTGGCTCAAGGCCGAGTGCACGCGCTTCGATGCCGCGCGTTCACGTTTGCTTTCGAATGGAAGCGGACTCGGGTAGCCGATGCTGATGGACAGCTGAATCGGAGTGCGAAGTAGTCGGGTGACGAACGCGGATGCAAACTACATTTGCCCGTCCGTCTCCCTACGGATGGCTTGCGCGTGGACGGGGCGTGCAAGCGTTACTTGAGTTGCCAGATGCCCCAGACGGCGATCAACAGGCCGAGGCCTAATCCGCAGCCGAGCAATACGTAGGTTTCCATGTCATGCCTCTGAAAGCGTGGCAGCGCCGATGCGGGCATCAGCGAGCGAGCAGCAACGTCGGTGACGTATCGATCGGCCCGTCGGGCGGGGCGATACGCCGGGTCCGCGAATACTACGCTTCGCAGCTTTCAGAACGCATGCGCGAGCGATCGCTTTGCGCCATCTACTGGTTATTGCCCGCGTGCGCGCTGCTCATCTGGCTAACGTGCGATCCGCCGTGCCGGAACACACCCGATTTCCAGATCATCTGCGACGCCGCGACGAGCACGAACAGCAGGACGACCCTCCTGAAGAGGCGGGGCGACATCTTGTCCCGCAGCGGGCGGACGAGCCACATGCCGGCAATGGCCGGCAGGCTCGCCGCCGCCGAGATCGCGAGGTCGGCGCCGCTCGCGTGCGCGGCGCCGCTGAACGTCGTGATCAGCGTGACGACCGACACCACGAGGATGATCGCGATCTGCTTCGTGAAGACGCGCCCGGTCGCGCCGGACGAAATCAGGTAGGTGGCGAGCAGCGGGCCGGGAACCGACGCGATGCTTTCCATCAGCGCCGCGCCGAAGCCGAGCGCGAAGCCGACGGGCTTCTGCCAGGCGTCCGGCAGGCTGAGTTTCGGCGCGGCGAGCATCAGCGCCGCGGCGACGATCAGCAGCGCGCCGGATGCCGCCTGCGCGTGCCCCGGATTGAGCGACAGCAGGATCGCCACGCCGACGATATTGCCGATCACGGTGCCCGCGATCGGCGCGGCGATCTTGCGTGCCGTCGCCAGCAGCTGGCCGCCTTCCAGCGCCTGCGGAATGTTGCCGAGGATGATCGGCATCGACAGCAGCAGCACCGCATGCCGGATCGGCAGGAACTGGCTGAGTATCGGCATCGCGATCAGCGGCACGCCGATGCCGGTGATCCCCTTGGCCATGCCGCCCAGCAGCAGCGCAATGGCGATGCCGGCCAGATCGAACGCGCTGAGCCCCTGCAGGCTGGAGACCAGCACCCCTTCAGTCAGATTGAAATGCATCATGGAATGGCATGTCGCGGCATATCCGGCAGCGAGCGCTGTCGATGGCGCACGTGGCGGAAGCGTGTGTCTTGCACGCATTTGTTCTGGATCGGCTTGGACCGGAAGTCGACCGCTTGGCGCCGCGCCGTGGTGCGGCCGGGGGCGCAGGCAATCGACAGGCGGTTCGACGCTGCATCTTACCTGAGCGTTGCGAAGGGCATTCGGCACGAGCCTTGGCGCGTCATGGGGCGCGTCGACGTGATCATTTCCGCGGTTCAATATAATTCATGACGGTTTGTCGTCTCATGTGCCGGATTCATATCGTTGAGCAAGGAGGTGTCGATGACGCTTGCCCAGTTGCAGGCCCTGGCGGCCGTGGTCGAACTCGGTTCGCTCACGGCTGCGGCCGACCGGTTGAGCCGCAGTCAATCCGCGATCAGTCATGCATTGACCGAGCTGGAAGCGCTCACGGAGGTCAAGCTGCTCTGGCGCGACCGGCAGCCGGTCGTCCTGACGGCGGCGGGCGAACGCCTGTGGCCGTACGTCCAGAACGTGGTGCGGGAAGCGCAGCTGTTGCGCCAACAGTTCAGCCTGTCGCGCGGCAAGCTCGAAGGGAAGCTGGTGGTCGCGTCGTTGCCGAGCGTGTCGCTGGCGTTCGTCGTCCCCGCGCTCGAGGCGTTGAAGGACATGCACGAGGGCGTGTCGGCGGTGCTGCTCGAAGGCACGGACAGCGAAGTCGAAGGGTGGATCGACGACGGTACGGCCGGTGTCGGCGTGGTGGCCGGCACGAAGACGTTCGCCCACAATCTGCCGCTGCTCGACGAGGATTTCGTCGCGGTGGCGGCCGAAGGCATGTTCGCCGGCCGCAAGCGCGTGTCGGCGAAGCAGTTGTCCACGGCGCCGTTCATCTTCTCGAAGGCAGGGTGCGGGCCGGTGATCGCGGATTACTTCGCGCGCGGCGGCGCACCGCTGCGGGCCGCGTTCAACGTGGTCGAGATGCGCACCATCCTGTCGATGGCCGAGGCCGGCATGGGCGTGTCGATCGTGCCGCGCATCACGCTCACGTACACGCCGTTCGGCGGCCGCGTGCTGGAGTTGTCGCCGAGGCTGCATCGCTCGGTGCGGTTGTCGTGGAATACGGCCGGCAACGCGATCGCGGACGCGTTCGTGCGGCTCGTCGACGCGCAACGCGCGAAGGCGGCGAAGGCGGTCAACACGCGCGCGAGAAAGGCCCGGTAACGAGCCGCTTCGGGGATGAACAGCGTTCATGGGCGACTTGAAGTTTATTCAAGCCGATGACCGTCGAGATGCAATACATTGTTCGAACTCGCCCCTGACCGCTTCGTCCCGAAGGAGATTGCCGTGCCGGCCTTGCCCACCTTGCTTGCTTTCGGACTCGTGTCGCTCGGCATGGTGCTGACACCCGGGCCGAACATGATCTATTTGGTATCGCGTTCGATCTGCCAGGGCCGCCGTGCCGGGCTGGTGTCGCTAGGCGGCGTCGCGCTGGGGTTCGTGTTCTACATGGTGTGCGCGGCGCTGGGCATCACCGCGCTGGTGATGGCCGTGCCGTATGCGTACGATGCGTTGCGCTTTGCCGGGGCGCTTTATCTGGCGTACCTGGCGTGGCAGGCGCTGAAGCCGGGCGGCCGCTCGGCGTTCCAGGTCAGGCAACTGCCGCACGACAGCCGTGCCAGACTGTTCACGATGGGCTTCGTCACGAACCTCGCGAATCCGAAGATCGCGGTGATGTATCTGTCGCTGCTGCCGCAGTTCATTTCGCCGGGGCACGGCAGCGTGCTCGCGCAATCGCTGGCGCTCGGCTGCGTGCAAATCGCGGTGAGCGTCAGCGTGAATGCGCTGATTGCCTGCATGGCAGGCGGCATCGCGGGCTTTCTGGCGGGGCGGCCGGTCTGGGCGTCGGCCCAGCGCTGGTTGATGGGCACGGTGCTGGCCGGGCTGGCCGTGCGTATCGCACTGGAGTCGCGCTAGCGCGAGTGATTGACGGCATGCAGGATCGCTGGGGTTTCAAGCGGTATCGCAACGCAAGCGCCCGGCGTCGTCAACCCTGGCAGTTGCCCTGCGCTTCGTTGCCGACCCGGACGGGCGCGGCTTTTTCACGGCGCCGGCTGCGCGTCGCGAGCCAGCACAGGATCGATCCGCCGCAAACCATCGATGCGCCTTGCCAGAATTCGATCGACAGCGGCGCATGCAGCAGCGTCGCGGCGAGCAGGGCGGCGAGCACCGGGGTGAAGTACGACGCGCCGACGATAATCGTCACGTTGCCGTGCATGATGCCGGTGTTCCAGGCCGCATAGCCGAACCCCAGCGCGGATGCCGCCAGCACGACATAGATGACCGCATGCAGGCTCAACGTCATGCCGCCGCCGCCTTCGATCGCGAACTTGATCCAGAGCGCCAGCGCCACCAGCATGAAGAACGGCGTGACACCGTTCTTGCCGTCGGCGAGGCGCGCCGTCACCGTGCAATAGCCGGCCCAGATCAGCGCGCCGACGAATGCGAGGCCGTAGCTCAGCGGATTGTCCGCGACGTTGCGCAGCATGCCGGCCGGGTCGAGGCCGCGGTCGCCGCCGAGCACCCGGCAGATCCCGAGCATCGACAACAGGACGCCGGGCACGACCAGCAGGTTGGCGCGCTGCTTGTTGAACACGATCGCCGCCACCAGCGTGAAGCTCGGCCACAGATAGTTGACCATCGCGACTTCGATCGCCTGCCGGCCGTTGCTGGCATAGCCGATCGACAGCGACAGGCACAGCTCGTACGAGACGAACAGCAGCCCGCCCCAGAGCAGGTACTGTTTCGGGAATTTGCTGAGATCGGGGAAGCCGATCGTGAACAGCAGAAGCGCGGATGCGACCGTATAGATCATCGCGGCGCCGCCGGTCGCGCCGAGGCTTTCGCTCACGCCACGAACGAGGGCGACCACGGAGGCCCACAACAACACCGCGCCGAGCCCGGCGAGCGTTGCCTTATTCTTGCGCTTCATGCTTCCTGCCTGTTTCAATATTCAAATTCGACTTCTAGTGATTCGGGTCTGCCGGCATGAGCCACGCGCGCATTCGGCATGCGTGACGGCCATTGCCGACGCAAACGCGTAGTTTAACGGGGTGACGGAGATCGGGCAGCGGCGTTGGCGGTGATCGGCCCGGCGCTTGCGGCCGATTCGGGAGTATGGGCGTCACGTGGCAACCGGTCACGCGTCGTCGATGCGCCACGCCGCGCCGATTGCCGACAACGCGTTGCCGATCGAACCGAGCATCGCGTCTCGCGTCGGCCCGAGCGTCGTGACCAGGAAGAAACCGTCTTCGTCGGTCGACAGGCCGATCAGCGGCCAGCCGCCGGCGTCGCCACGGACTTCGAGCCGTCGGTGGTCGGGATCGATGTCGATGTCGTCGTGCGCGTGTCGCAACGCATTCGCGATGGCGTCGAATGCGTCGGCCGACGGCGTCGTGTGGATGCGGTATTCGAAACTCATCTTCATGGGCCGATGGGCGACGCGTGCAGTCCAACGCGTGGCATCGCGCACCGTCCCGCAACGGCACGACGTCAGGCGCCCGTCGCAACGGGCGCCTGACGGTCACCGTTCGTTGCGCTTCTTGCTCAGTTCGATCGTCTCGAACAGCTCGTAGTCGGCGGTCGGGTGCTGGTCGGCGCCCGGCGCGTGGTAGTAGCGCATCGTGATCGTCGTGTGACCGCCCGGCTTGCCCGGGTCGTGGTCGAACACCGCGATCCCGTAACCGGTGCCCGTATCGCGGCGCGCGGACCAGATCGCATCCTCGAGCGCATCGGCCGGCGCGCGCACGAACGTATTCGGCGCCGTGCCCGGCACCGGCCGGTTCGGCTTCGTGAACACCTTCGCGCGCGCAAAGCCGGTCGCCGGGTTCTCGCCGTACACGTCGAGCGGCGCGCTGGTGCCGCCGCCGCCGAGGATCAGGTGGATCGTGCCGTGGCTCGTGTCGAACTTCGTGCGGTCCGGGTCGTTCGAGCCGACCGGACGCGGCTGCAGCGTCTCGACGACTTCGCCGGTCGTCGCATCGACGCCCGCGCGGTGATTGCAGCCGCGCACCGGGTAGCTGCGCTCGTAGTCGTGATCGTGGCCGCACAGCACGAGGTCGACGCCGTAGCGGTCGAACAGCGGCAGCCATGCTTCGCGAATGCCCTTGTCGGAACCGTTGCCCGTCTTCGACGAGCTGAGCGCGTCCTGGTGCATCTGCACGACGATCCAGTCGATGTCGTCGTCGTGCGCAGCGTGACGCAGCGTGTGTTCGAGCCAGCGCGTCTGCTCGCCGTTGCTGTAGCCGCGCACGTAGAACGACGTGCCGGGTTCGATCGGCGGGTGGCCCGTGCTCGCGGCCGGCACGAGCGGTGCGGGGCCGCCGACGAACGCGGCGGCGTCTTGGTACACGACATCGTCCGCGTCGAGCGAGACGAACAGCACCGAGCTCACGCGGAAGCTGTACCAGCGACCCTGAAAGCGCGTGCCGTTCTCCGGCAGCGTATAGCGCGCGAGATACGAGTCGAGCCCCTGCGGGCCGTTGTTGAACTCGATCTCGTGATTGCCCGGGCACGGCATCCACGGACGGTTGGCGGCCGACGTCTGGTTGTTGTTGCCGAAATCGCGCCATACCTCGGGCTGGTGCGCGGGGTTCAGGTTCGCATAGCAGAGGTCGCCGTTCAGCAGGTGGAACAGCGGCTGGAACTGCTCGACTGCCTGCACCGCGAAGCGGCTCTGCGGCGACGACAGCACCCACGCGCCGTTCGGCGTCGCGAGATCGCCGTAGCTCGTGAAGCGGAACGGCGCGCGGCCGCGCGGCGCGGTCGAGAAATTCGCGGAGAACGGCTGCGCGGCGTTGCTGTCGTTGTCGGCCGTGATCTCGTAGCGGTAGCGCGTATTCGGCTTCAGCCCGTGCACGCGTGCGTGGTACGCGAATACCGTTTCGCCGTTCAGGCCATCGGTGTACAGGCGCTGGACGCCGTGCACGGTGCGTGCCGGCTCGCCGTCGGCGACGATGCGCGCGCGCGGATTGACGGCCGACGCGAGCGAGGCCCACGAGATCACGACTTCCGACGTTGGATCGTTGCCCCAGGTCAGGTGGACCTGCTCGGGCGTGCCGTCCGGGTTCGACGCGGCGGCCCTGGCTGCCGCGAGGCCACCGGCGGCGGTGGCGAGGCCGGAGACGCCGGCGAGTTTCAGGAAGCCGCGACGCGAGACGGACGCGGCCGGCTCGTTCGGCTGGATCGGGGAGTTGTCCTGGTTCGACATGGTCGGTGTTTTCGTGGGTGGAGACGCGAGATGAGGAACCGCCTGGCCGTGCGCGAGCGTGACCAGTGCGAGAGCCGGGAACGAGCGGGATCCCGGTGCGAGACATTGTCGAAGGGCAGTTTTGCCGGGTTGTGACAGCAGGGCAACCCCGCGCAAGCGTTGGCTCAGGCCACGAACGCGTGGATCGCGGCATCCGGCCAGCGCCGACGCGCGTCAGGTTCGGCCGAAATTTATTTGCGGACACCGCGACGGATTCCATTCGCCCGCGCCGTTTAACGCATGAACGGCCGCTTCCGGTCGATACCCGCTACTTCGGAGTCTTACATGAAGCTTTCCCATCCATTGCGATTCGCCGTGGCATGCGTGGCCGCACTGGCTGCGTCCGCGGCCTTCGCGCAGGCCGTGATCGTCGCGCCTTACGCGCCGCCGCCGCCGCGCGTCGAAGTGCTGCCGGCGCCGCGCGCGGGCTACGTGTGGGATCAGGGCCACTGGCACTGGCGGCAAGGTCGCTACGTGTGGATTCCGGGCCACTGGCAGATGGTGCGCGTCGGCTACCACTGGGTGCCGGGCCATTGGGCCGCGCGCGGGCCGGCCTGGCGCTGGGTGCCCGGTCACTGGGCGTGACGCTTACGCCGCCGCACGGCACGCGGTGCCGGCGCGGCAGCTACTTCGTGCAACATCATGAGTCGAAGCCATGCCTTTTCGAACCATCGTGATCCTGGCGGCCGCAGCCATCGTGCTGGCCGGCTGCGTCGTGGTGCCGGCGCGTCCGGTCTATTACCGGCCCGCGCCGGTCGTCGTATATTGAGCACGCCGGCCGCCGCTCGCGCAAACGGGCGGCCGGCACCCGATCGACCCGATCGCCATGCAGCCTGAAACGGATGCCGATGAAACGGACCTTGCCGAGGCCGTGCGCGGTGCGTGCGGCGATCCCCGACCGCCAGTGTGGCGGGGCCGGTTAATGGTACAGCGCATGCAAGGAGAGCACGACGATGAGCATCAGTCTGCAGGCGGGCGTATCAACGATCGCGCCGCGGCACAGACGCGCGATGCGCTGGAGCGCCCCGCGTTGAGCGACGGCGATCCGGACGCGGCCTTGGTCGCACGGGTCGGCGCGCGCGACGCGTCGGCCGTGCGCATGCTCGTCGCGCGCAAGCTGCCGCGACTGCTCGCGCTCGCGACGCGCATGCTCGGCGACCGCACGGAAGCCGAGGACGTCGCACAGGAGACGTTCTTGCGGATCTGGAAACAGGCGCCGGGCTGGCGCGAAGGCGAGGCACGGTTCGACACGTGGCTGCATCGCGTCGTGCTGAATCTGTGCTACGACCGCTTGCGCGGCCGCCGCGAGGAACCGGTCGACGTGCTGCCCGACGTGCCCGATCCGCAACCGGAGCCGGCCACCCGTGCGGAGACCCGCTCGCGCGACGCGCGCGTGCGGCAGGCGCTCGCGGCGTTGCCGGTGCGGCAGCGCGAAGCGCTCGTGCTCCAGTACTATCAGGAAATGTCGAACGTGGAGGCGGCCAACCTGATGGGCATTACCGTCGACGCGCTGGAAAGCCTGCTCGCGCGTGCGCGGCGAAACTTGCGCACGCAACTGGCCGGCGACTCACCTAGCGAGGACATCCGATGACACCCGAACGATTTCGTACCATCGTCGCCGCGTACGGCTCGGATGCGCGGCGCTGGCCGGACGGCGAGCGCGCGGCCGCCGAGGCATGGGCGCGTGCGCATCCGGGCGATGCATTGGCGGCGCTGGACGATGCAGCCGAACTCGACGCGTGGCTCGCAAACGATACGGTCGCACCGCCCGCGCCGGCGCTCGTCGAGCGCATCGTCGCGACGGCGCCCGCCCCGCGGCGCGCGCGGCGGCGCGGCGCCGTGTGGTGGTCGGGCGCGGCGTTCGCGGGCGTGGGCCTGGCCGGTGCGCTCGCGGGCGCGGTGGCCGTGTCGATGCTGATGCTCGGCAGCGTGCCGCCTGCGCATGAGCCCGGCTATCTGACTACGACGTTCGGTGGGCCGAGCGTGGACTGGAGTGATGAATGAGTGAGCGTGGCTGGAAATTCGTCCTCGTCGGTTCGGTCGTGCTGAACGTATTCATGCTCGGCGCGATCGGCGGCGGTGCGTATCAGTGGTTTTCGACGCATCGCGACCTGCGGGCGGCGGGCGCACCGGCGTCGCGCACCGCATTGCGTTTCGCCGCGGACGAATTGCCTGACGCGCGCCAGCAGGAATTCGTTGCGGCGCTGAAGGCGGCGCGCAAGGACGGCCGCGATTTCGCGCGGGAAGGGCGCGACGACCGGATCACCGTGCTGGACCTGCTGGCCGCGCCGCAACTCGATCGCACGGCGATCGACGCGGCGCTCGACCGGACGCGCGCGGCCGATACGGCGCTGCGTGCGCAGGTCGAGCGCCGCGTCGTCGATTTCGCGGCGACGCTGACGCCGGACGAGCGCGCGAAGTTCGTCGACGGGTTGCGGCGTAGCGGGAACTGGCGGCTGCCGGCGAAGTGGCAGAAGAAGCAGGGCGACGCGGCGAGTCAGTAATCGTCGTCGCGAATCGGCATTGCGGCGGGTGTCACCGAATGCGCGGCCCTACTTGCCGACGCCGTTATCGTGGCGGCTCTCCGTTGCCGCCTGGCCGATTCGCACCGCGGACGCGCCGTCGGGAACATGCGTGAGTCGTGCCGCCAGCGCCCGATCGAAGCCGGGTGTCGTTCTGGCGAGATCCAGCCAATTGCGCAGATAAGGAGAGTCCGGCGCATCGAATCGCACGTGCGACAGCACCATCGCCGCCGCCGCGTTGCCGCCGGCGGCGCGCACCAGGGTCTCGGGTGCGACGACATTGCCTGCGTCCAGCACGGTGCGCGTCGTGCCGCCGTCCTTCGTGCGAATGCTGGCCGGCGGTCGGGAAAAGACGTACTCGGCCGAAGCGGGCTGCCATCGCAGCGGCGCGAGCCAGTGCGGCGGCGGTGCGGCTGCGCTGCCGTAGGCGGCCGTCCACAGGCGCAGCGGCGCGGCGGCGGCGACGGTGTAGACGAACCGCGCATGCAGAAAACCGAGCGGGGCATCGAACGATTCGATCGGCTCGCCATCGGAAGTCGTGCTGACGATACGGATATCGCGGCCGCCGTGAACGGTCACGTCGGCTGACGCACCCGGTTGCAGTTCGACGCGCCGTCCGTCGATTGTCGCGGACACGGTGCGGGCGAGGCCGTTGTACACCGAGACGGTGACGCGGCCTTGCATCCAGCCGAACACGAGCACGGATCCCACGATTCCGAGTGCCACGGCCGCGCGGGCAATACCGGGAAGCACGCCGCTGGCCGTGCCGAAGCGCTCGCGAAAGGTCGGCTGGTCGACGTGCAGCACGCGCTCGGTGCCGGCGACGAGCGTGTCGTACGCGGTCGGAACGGATGGCGCCGGCGGTGGCGCTTCCGTCGCCGGTGCGCCGGAACCCGCATAGGCGGCGGCGACGATCGCTTCGGCGCGCAGGAGTTCGTCGAGCGTCGCGCGGCGCAACGCGGAAAGTTGTCCGGCCGCATGCTGGACCCAACCGCCGACAGCACGCAGCCAGTCGTCTATGTTGCTTCGCACCGGCTCGCGGAGCGCGAAATGCCCCAGCGCGTCGGGCCAGGCGTCGATGCCGAGCGCGGCCAGCACGGGCGCGCTCGGGCGTACATCCTCCGCGTGGTGGAAGACTTGCGCCAATGCACGCTGCAACTGCTCGGCCGCACGGACGATATGGCCGATGCCGTGCTCGGTGATTGTTCCGCCAGCCGTGGCCCGCTGCCGCCGCAGCGACAGATGCGCGTAAGCGTCGCGCACGTTCGCTTCGGCATGCTCCGCATAGTGAAGCAAGCGCAGCAAGCCTTCGAGATATGCGCGCCATGCTGGCGACAGGGTGGCGGCGGCGGCCAGGTGGGCGCTGCGTACCGCCTTCAGCACCGCGTGGAGGCGGCCGCGGGCGGCGGAACGCTCGGCATCGACCGCGTCGATCGCGCCGGGCAACTCGGCGCGGCGAAGTACCCGGCCGCGGTGGCGGATGACCCCGTCGATCGCTTGATAGCGCCCGTCGCGCAGCGAGCAAAGCAGTGCATGCTCGCGATCGAGCTTGCGCAGCCGCTCGAGGTCGTGGCCGATGGTGGCAGGGTACAGCGTGTCGGTATCGAGCGGACCGGCGCGGGTGACGGGCTCCGTCAATGACTGCGCGGATCGCGCGTGCCGGGTGGCCGGGAAACCCATGTAGATGCCGCGATATTGCGGCCCAAGATGTTCCTGCGCGAAATGTTCGTCCATTTGCCGCAGCGACACGTCGGCGTCCACCGGCGCGTGTCCGGTGTCGCCGGTCAGCGCGGCCGTCATGTGCTCGCGCAGGCTGTGCGCGTCGTCGAACAGCACCCACGCGCTACGCTCGTCCACGGGGGCGGCCAGATACGTGCGTTTCGCGTTTTCCTCCCGTTCGTGATTCTGCGGGTGCGTGGCCCACATGCGCGGCGGCTGCGCGATTTCCCGGTCGAACACGCGGAACGCATCGGCTGCGTCCGCCGGCACCTGCGGGCGCCGGCCGTAAGCCGGATCGTTGTAGATGCGACCGAGGCGATCGGCAAAAGCCTGCTGCACGACGAATGCGTCGCGCGGCGGCCGGCCGTTGGCGACTTCGCTGCGCAGCAGGCCCAGTGTGCGGTCCCATGCGTCGTCTGCAATCTGCAACCGGTGCAACGCATGCACGATGGCATCGCTGCCGGTCAACGACACGGCGACCAGGTCGGCTTGCATTTCCATTTCACGCGACAGCGCCCGTTGCGCGACGACAACCAGGCGGAACGCCATGTCGATGATCGAACGCAATGCCCAGACGGCGAGGCCGAGCAGCCAGCCGATCCACGAGATGCGCACGTCCAGGTTCGACAGACGGTGCAGGACGCGGTCGAGCAGGTCGCGCTGCGCGACGATATGGACGGCGATCTGCTGCGCCGTGTAGACCCATCGGCCCAGCGCCATCGACCGCTGTGCGAAATGGCCGAACTCGTGCGCGCACACCGCCTTGAATTCGGTGAGATTGAGCATGTTGACGAGTGCGAGCCCGATCTCCAGATGCTTGAGCGAAGGCCGAACCAGGTTCAGCAGCGACAGGTCGTAGAACACGGCCGCATTGACCCGCGCACTGACGAACACCTTGTTCGGGCGCGGCGCGCCGGCGTCTTCGGCGATACGTTCGAGGAACGCGAACAGCCGCGGCTGCTGCGCGCGCGTCAATTCAACGCGGTCCGTACTCACGTCCTTCCGGACGAAAAAGAGCGCCTTGGCCAGGAATATCGCCAGGAACAGGCTGCCGCCGCACGCGAGCCATTCGGGCAACCCGGCCGACCCGCCATCCAGCGCGAGCCGCAATGCACCGGTGATTGCCGAGAACGCGAACCACGCGGTCAGCGCGAGATACAGCAGGATGAACAGCGCGAGGCTCGCAACCGCCAGCCATACGTTGCGGCGATACGCGATGCTCGCACGCGCGAGTCCGGCCGGCACTTCGCGCGGCCCGGCAGGGTAAATGGTGACCATCGTGTTGTCGACCCATTAGCGTAAGCAGCGCGTCTGTCGCGCGATCAGGACATCGGAGTGTGACAGCCGATCGATCGTGCCGGCGTATCGTTTCCTGGCGTCGCGATGCCATCGAAGGTGAAATGAAAACCGGATGAAAGCATTCGCGTCGCGTTGCGTTTTCGAACCGCCCCGACCGGCAAAAACGCCACCCGCGGGAAAAAATATTCAGGCAGAATAAACCGCCGTGTCGTTTCGGACTGGAAAACAAATAATCAATGAATTGAACATGCCGGGGCATATCCCCGGAATTCGGGGGAATGCCATGTTCGTCTTCTGGGGGCGGAAGTTAGTCTATCGCAAGCAGGGCTATGTAGCGGACTTCTGTCCGATTTGCAGAGCCCCGCGTACATTCGAATTGCAGCGGGTCGGCTCTGCCGGTCATGTCTACAACATCTCGGTTGGCGAAGGGCGGCTGGTCGGATATCAGCGAACTTGCCAGACTTGCCGAACACCGGTCAAGAGCGAGCTGTCCACCTATGCAAGCGTGTCGCCGAAGCCCGCGCCGCTGCCGGAGCTGACCGCGCGAACCTTTCCCGATCTGGAATCGGCATGGAGAGACCGGCTCGTCCTCGAGGAGCGGGTTCGCACCGCGCTCCCGTCTCTGCAGCCCGACGAGCGACAGGCTTTGATTCGCGATCCGTTCGTGGTGCTATCGACGAAGGCCGAGCGTTATTTCGCATCGAGCCGTATCAATTGGCGCGACATACTTGCGATCTTCGTCGCGTTCGCCGTCGCGATCGTAGGGTCCGTGACGGTGGGAATGGTCGCACCGGACGCGACGAACTACGGCATCTATTTCTTCATCGCGCTTGGCATATTGATCGTCGTCAGGCAAATCAAGGCGACGGGGCGTCGTTACATGGTCAAGCAGATTGTCCCGCCCCTCGCGTCTGCGCTCGCACCATTGCAACCGACCCGGGAGGAAATCGATTCGGCGTTTCGCGAACTGGGTCTTTCGCAGCCGCGGATGGCGCGCAAGTTGCCGATCGAGGCGTTGCTGTCGAGCCTGTCCGGCAAGCATGCCGCGGGGCTCGGCGATGCGGGTACTGCACGCTGAGGTAACCGTACGCGCCTGACGGCGATTGAAAGCAAGCAGCAAGTCATCTCGTTCTTCGGCCGCGAAGCACAAATATTTCGCAGTCCCGCGACGGATTTCCCGGCGCTCCCGCGTTGAACGTGGGTACGCACCGCGAGAGAACCCGTCATGGACCATCCGAACGACATCACGCCGGCCGCGATCGCGCTGAACCGATTCGGTCTCGGCGCGCGGGCCGACGAAGCGCCGCCAGCGGACCCGAAGGCGGCGCTCGTCGCGCAATTCGACCGTTACGACGCGCGGCCGGCCGCATGGACCGGCGAGCCGGACGCGGTCGCGCTCGCGACGCGCTTCGCGAACGCGCGCAATGCGATGACGGCCAACGATCCGGCAACGAAGCGCGCGACCGAGCAGTCGATCCGGCGCGACGGCAACGACGCGTATCGCAGCGCCGTCGTCGCGCGGATGAACAGTGCGCTGAATACACCCGCACCGTTCGTCGAACGTCTCGTGCATTTCTGGGCGAACCATTTCGCGGTGTCGGTCGACAAGGGGCCGGTGGCGGCCTATGCGGGCGCGTTCGAACGCGACGCGATCCGCCCGCACGTGCTCGGCCGTTTCGAGGACATGCTGGTCGCCGTCGAACAGCATCCCGCGATGCAGCTTTTCCTCGACCAGGCACGCTCGGTCGGCCCCGACAGCCCGGCCGCGCTGCGTGCCGAAGCCCGCAATCCGTCGGCCAAACGCGGGCTCAACGAGAATCTCGCGCGAGAAATCATGGAACTGCACACGCTCGGCGTACGCACGGGATACACGCAGGCCGACGTGACGGAATTCGCGCGTGCGCTGACCGGCTGGAGCATCGCCGGCGGGCGCGGGCCGCAGCCCGGCGATGCGGTGCCCGGTGCATTCGTGTTTCGCCCGAACCTGCACGAACCGGGCACGCGCACGGTGATGGGCCGCACCTACGATCAACCGGGCGAAGCGCAGGCACGCGCGATCCTGCACGACCTCGCGCATTCGGAGGCAACCGGCCGGCATGTCGCGTTCCAGCTGGCCCGCCATTTCGTCGCCGACAATCCGCCACCTGCGCTGACCGACCGGCTGGCCCGCGCGTTCGATTCGAGCGGCGGCGATCTGCCGACCGTCTACCGGGCGCTCGTCGAAGCGCCTGACGCGTGGTCGCCGGTCAACCGCAAGTTCAAGACGCCGTGGGAGTGGGCCGTGTCGTCGCTGCGCGGGCTCGGCTGGCGCGACGCGGGCGACCTGAAGGTCGCGCCGCTGCTCGCGCAGCTCGGCCAGCCGGTGTGGCGGCCCGGCTCGCCGGCCGGTTACGACGACATTGCCGCGAGCTGGGCCGCGCCCGACGCGCTCGTGCGTCGTGTCGAGCTCGCGCAGCGCCTGGCCGCGCGCACGGGCGACCGGCTCGACCCGCGCGCGCTCGGCAACACGCTGCTCGCCGGTTCGTTGAGCGCGCCGACGGCGACCGCGCTGTCGCGCGCCGAAAGCGCGACCACGTCGCTCGCGCTGTTGCTCGTCTCACCCGATTTCCAACGGAGATGACCATGGCACTGTCCCGCCGACAATTCCTGAGCGTGGCCGCCGCCGGCGCAGGCGCGATCCTCGTCGCACCGCGGATCGTGTTCGCGAACGTCGAGACCGATCGGCGCTTCGTGTTCGTGATCCAGCGCGGCGCCGCCGACGGCCTGAATATCGTCGTTCCGTATGCCGAGCCCGCGTATGCGTCGCTGCGCGGCCCGCTCGCGATCGACACGGCAGCCGCGACGCGGCTCGACGGCACGTTCGCGCTGCATCCGTCGCTCGTGCAGACCGCGCAGTTGTACCGCGACGGGCAGGCGCTGTTCGTTCATGCGATTGCGTCGCCGTATCGCGACCGCTCGCATTTCGACGGGCAGAACGTGCTCGAGACGGGCGGCCGCGCGCCGTACCAGGTGAAGGACGGCTGGCTGAACCGGCTCGCCGCGCTGCTGCCGGCCACGCGTGAAAGCGCGATTGCGTTCGCGCCGACCGTGCCGCTCGCGTTGCGCGGCACCGTGCAGGCCGCGTCGTACGCGCCGTCCGGTTTGCCGGCCGCGCCGGACGACCTGCTCGCACGCGTGTCGGCGCTCTACGAGGCCGATGCGCAGCTCGGCCCGTTGTGGCAGTCGGCGATGGACGCGCGCGGCCTCGCCGGCGATGCGCATGCGAGGCAGGATCCGGCGGGCGTCGGCAAGCTCGCCGCGACGTTCCTCGCGCGCGACGACGGCCCGCGCATCGCGATGATCGAGACGGGCGGCTGGGACACGCACAGCGCACAGAACGCACGGCTCGCGAATCAGCTCAAAGCGCTCGACACGATGCTCGCCGCGTTGCGCGATGGCCTCGGGCCCGCGTGGCAGCAAACCACGGTGCTGGTCGCAACCGAGTTCGGCCGCACGGCGGCCGCGAACGGCACGGGCGGCACCGATCACGGGCAAGCATCCGTCGCGATGCTCACGGGCGGCGCGGTCGCGGGCGGCCGCGTGATCGCCGACTGGCCCGGTTTGCGGCCGGGCGACCTGTACGAAGGGCGCGACCTGAAACCGACCGCGTCGCTCGACGCGCTGATTTCGGGCGCCGCCGCCGAGAGCCTGCGGCTCGATCCGCGCCGTACCGCGTCCGCGCTGTTTGCGCAAAGCGGTGCGACGCGGCCGATGAGCGGGCTGATTCGCGGAGCCGCGTGACGCGCGGCGTTGCCGCTTCGGCAATGAATCCATCCACTACACAAAAGGGAGAATGCAAGATGATGAAGATCCGATCCGTTTCGCTCGCCATGCTGGTGACGGCCAGTGCGGCGCTGATGTCCGCATGCGTGGTCGAACCCGTGCGGCCGCCGCAGCCGGCGCCCGTCGTCGAGGTGCCACCGCCGATGCCTGCGCCGGGCTATCGCTGGGCGAGGGGGCACTACCGGTGGGCCGGCAATCACTGGGCATGGGTGCCCGGGCACTGGGTGGCGGTGTACTGATCGAGTGTGACGCGCCGGACGGGGCGGATGCCACCTACCAGCCGATCCGATGCTTCTCCTCCGTCTCGCGATGCCGCCAGTCGTCGTCCGCGTGCAGGTACTGGCTGGTCGTCGTGAGCGACACGTGGCCGAGGTTGTCGCGCACGAGCCGCAGGTCGACGCGGCCATCGGCCATGTGCGAGCCCGCGCTGTGGCGCAGCCAGTGCGCGGACGCCTGTTCGAGCACGCGCGCCTGCTGCTCGCCGGCTTCGCCGTTCGCACGCAGCCGGTCGGCCGCGTGCCGGAACACCTGCTTCACGATCCGGTGCAGCGCGGCGCGCGTGAGCGGCTTGCGTGCGTGGCCGACCGGCAGCACGAGCGGCGTGGCCTCGCCGTCGGACGGCAACGCGGGCAGGCCGTGCGCACGCCGGTAGCGCGACAGCTCGGCCATCATCTCGTCGGTGGCCGGCACGAGCCGCTGCCGGCCGCCTTTGCCCGTCACGTCGAGCCACCAGCGGTCGCGCCCGTCTGCATCGCGCCGGCAGAAGAACTGGCCCATCGTCGTGTCGGCCGCTTCGGTGATGCGCAGCCCGCCGAGATACAGCAGCGTGAACAGCCAGCGTGCACGATCCGCATGGAAGCCCGCCCGCGCGTCGTCGCGCGGCATCGCGGCGATCGCATCCTTGACCGACTGCCACAGCGGCTGCCCAAGATGGCGCGTGACGCGCGGCGCGGGCCGGCGCTGCCGCTGACGCGACAACGCGAGCGGATTGCCTGCAAGGTAGCCGGCCTGCACGAGCCACGAGAACATCACGTTCAGGATCACCAGCGCCTGCCGTTGGCTGGCCGCCGACAGCGGCCCGTAGAACGGCCGCCAGCGCGGATCGTCGCGCGGATGCTTGCGCCCGCCGTTCGCACACCACAGCTCGGCCGGCGCGGGTGCGAGCAGGAACTGGCGGTAGACGACCAGATCTTCGTGCGTGAGCGACGACAGGGGCTTGCCGCACGCGATCACGGCCCACAGCAGCAGGCGTTCGGCTTCCTTGCGGTAGTTCTGGAATGTGGTCGGCGTATCGACGAAGCGGGCAAGCCACGCGCGCACCGCGTCCAGGTCGTTGGTCGCGGCAATCTGCGGATGCGCGCTGCTCGCGCGGTTGGTGCCCGAGCGTCCGTCGAGCGCGGCCGGCACGGTCAGCGCATCGATCGGCAGCGGGCGCAACGCGGTGTCGGACGGAACGGGTGAGGTCATGTGAAGCGAGGTGCGCTGCGCGGATCGTACGCACGTGAAAGGGCGGACGAGCACAACGCGATCAGGCATGTCGGGAAGCGCCGATGGTACACGATCGGCACGCGGTGAATCCGCCGTCGACAGCGATCGCTTGACCCATGACGAAGCGCGCGCCGGGAGAGCACATCCGCGTCACCGATTCCGCGATGCCGCGCGGTTCGCCGGGGATGAAGGGGGCATGATGGCCGTAAGGTGTTTGTGAACTTTCTTGCCGTGAGGGCCTCTAATCGGCCCTCCAACGCTTCCAGAGGAACACCCGATGATTCGCCCATCCAGAACGCTGCTCGGCGCGGCCGTCATTGCCGGCAGCACGCTCCTCGCCGGATGCCAGACCGACGCCGTCGCCACGTCGGCGAACGCGGTGCGCCCGGCCGACAGCAAGCCGGTGACCAGGACCGTGTATGTCGCGCCGCAATCCGCGCGCTGCACGGGCGTCGCGCCGATGGAGTGCCTGCAGGTGCGCAACGCCCCGAACGAGCCGTGGAGCCTGTGGTACGCCGGCATCGAAGGCTTCGCGTACCAGCCCGGCTACCTGTACACACTCGAAATCGACGAGTACCGCGTCGCGCAGCCGCCGGCCGACGGTTCGTCGATCCGCTGGGTGCTCAAGCGTGTCGTCGAGCGCCGCCCGGCGAACTGACGGCCGCGCTCACGCGGACGGGCGCGCGGCCGCACTCGCCGGCGGCGCGGCCGTATCGATCCGCCGGAACACGACGGACGACAGCAGCGTCACCACGCCCATGCACGTGAACGACAGCATGAACCCGTGCGCCATGGAGCCCCAATAGGCGGCAAACAGGTTGACGAGGCCGCCGCCGATCGACACCCCGAGCCCCATCGCCAGCATCTGCATCATCGTGAACAGGCTGTTGCCGCTGCCGGCGTCGGCATGCGACAGCCCCTTCAACGTCACGCCGTTCATCGCCGCGAACTGCATCGAGTTCGCCGTGCCGAACACGATCAGCAGCGCGCTTTCCAGTAGCGGCGCGGGCCGCATCGACACCAGCGCGAATCCCGCGATCGCGCACCCGACGATCCCCGTGTTCACGACCAGGAACGCCGCATAGCCGAAGCGCTTCACGAGCGGCGCGATCCAGCGTTTCGCGATGACGCCCGCGATCGCGGCCGGCAGCATCATCATCCCCGACTGCAGCGGCGTATAGCCGAGCTGCACCTGCATCAGCAGCGGCAGCATGAACGGCACCGAGCTCGTGCCGATCCGGCACAGCAGGTTGCCGAGCAGGCCCGAGCCGAAGTTCGGCTCGCGGAACAGCCCGAGCCGGAACAGCGGCTGCGCGCGGCGCCGTGCATGCGGCAGGTAAGCAAGCGCGCTCGCCAGCCCGAGCACGGCGAGCCCGGCTGCCCATGCGGCGCGATGCGTGGGCACCGGCGGGTCGATCGCGAGCGACAGCGCGATCATCGCGAGCGACAGCAGCGCACAGCCGACGAAGTCGAACGGCGGCGGCTGGTGCGCCTGGTCGTGCGGCAGGTAGCGCTGCACGGCGACGAAGCCGACCACGCCGACCGGCACGTTGACGATGAACACCCAGTGCCACGAAATCGCCTGCGTGAGCCAGCCGCCGAGCGTCGGCCCGACGATCGGGCCGAGCTGGCCGGCGGTCGACACGAACGCGATCGCCGCGACGTACTGTTCGCCCGGCACGCGGCGCAGCACGGCGAGCCGGCCGATCGGCAGCAGCATCGAGCCGCCGATGCCCTGCAGCGCGCGCGCGGCGACGAGCTGGCCGAGCGTATGCGACGCCGCGCAGCCGATCGACGCCAGCACGAATACGAGGATCGCGAGCGAAAATACGCGGCGCGTGCCGAACCGGTCTGCAAGCCAGCCGGACGCCGGCGTGAGCATCGCCATCGTCAGCGTATAGACGACCACGACGGGCTGCATCGCGAGCGGCGACGCATGCAGGCTTTGCGCGATCGAAGGCAGGGCGGTATTGACGATCGTCGTGTCGAGCGACTGCATGAAGAATGCAGCGGCGACGATCCAGAGCAGCGCGGAGTGTGTGGGTTCCCGGGACATGGCGAAATCGGTGGTGCAAAGGCCGGCGCGGGTGGCGCCTTCACGCGGTTGCGCGGCGCCTGCCGGTCTCCAAGCGCACGATGGTACCGATTCCGATGGTCATCGGGAAGCTGCCTTAAGTCGTTGACTGTCATCGGCATTGCCGATGACAATGCGCCATGCTCAATCCCGTCTGGCTCAACACGTTCGCGACCGTCACGAACTGCCGCAGCTTCACCGAAGCAGGGCGGCAGCTCGGGCTCAACCAGTCGAGCGTCAGCGAACACATCCGTCGTCTCGAGGAGAGCGTCGGCCGGCGGCTGTTCGTGCGCGACACGCATTCGATCGCGATGACGGCCGACGGCGAGGCGCTGCTCGTGCATGCGAACGTGATCCTGCAGGCGCTGAACCGCGCGGAATCGCAGTTCCGCAAGCCGAGGCTCAAGGGGCGGGTGCGCCTCGGCGCGCCGGACGACCTCGCGCTCGTCGCGTTGCCGGACGTGCTCGCCGGGTTTCGCGCCGCGCACCCGGACGTCGCGCTGGAGATCACCACCGGCATGACGAGCCGGCTCTACGAAGGGCTGGACGCGGGCGCGCTCGACCTGATGATCGGCAAGCGGCGGCTCGGCGAACGTCGCGGCACGCCGCTCTTGCGCACGCGGCTCGAATGGGTCGCGCGGCCTGGCACCGTCGTCGATCCGGAGCGGCCGCTGCCGCTCGTGCTGGTCGCCGAGCCGAGCGTGACGCGCGCGATCGTCCTGAACGCGCTCGCGGAGAAGGGGATCGGCTGGGAAGTCGTGTGTTCGAGCAGCAGCCAGCCGGGCTGCATCGCGGCCGCCCGCGCGGGGCTCGGCCTGACCGCGACGTCGCACTATCTGTCGACGCGCGGGCTCGCGCCGCTGGTCAACGGCGACGCGCTGCCCGTGCTGCCCGACATCGAGTTCATCGCGCTGGCCGCGAAGCGGCTCAGCCAGCCGGCCCGCACGCTGCTCGAATTGCTCGAAGCGAGCGATCTGAGCACGCCGGGCGCGGACGCGTAACGGGCCTGCCACACGCGCGGCACCCGCATCGGGCGCCCGCGCCGCGTACCGTCATGCGGCCCGTTTCTGCGAAATCACGAGCAGCGCGCCGTTCTTGTCCTCCAGCACCGCGCGGTATTCGTGCGGCCCGGCCTGCACGGGCACGCGCACCGATGCGCCGGCCTTGACCACTCGCGCCATCGCCGCATACAGGTCGTCGTCCTCGTCCACGCGCAGCGTGAGCGCCGCACGCTCGACGATCTGCTCGTCGCCCGCCACCAGCGCGATCGTCAGCGGGCCGCCGTCGAGCGCGCAATAACGGTCGCCGTCGCGAAACTGCACGTTCAGGCCCAGCCCGTCGACGAACAGCGGCAGCGCCGTGTCGATGTCGTCGACCGGATACAGCAGCATCGATACCTTCATTCCCGCTCTCCCTTGTCGTTGGTCGGTGCGCGCCACGCGCCCGCCGTTCGATGCTAGCGCGCCGTCCGCGCGCTCACGCAGTCCGATCGGATGACGGTGAAACCCCTCTGTCCCCGCAGGCGCGCCGGTACTCCGAACAGACGATGCCCGCGCCCGTGCGCGCGCCGACACTCCCATTCGTGGACCGTCGCGCTTCGTCCGTATCGTGCGGGCGGGCTGCACGACCCGACTCGTCCAACAACCATGGAGACGCACGCAATGAAGTTTTCCCTCATCTACGAAGCCCAGACCACCGACGCATCGCGCGAGGGCGACCACCGGGTATTCAAGGAGACGGTCGAACAGGCGCTGCTCGCCGAGCAGGTCGGCTTCGACACGATCTGGTGCGTCGAGCACACGTCGCTGACCAACTATGCGCACATGAGCGCGCCGGAAACCTTCCTTGCGTACCTGGCCGGCCGCACGACGCGCATCGGCCTCGGCCACGGCGTCGTGTGCCTGCCGCCGGCGATGAACCACCCGATCAAGGTCGCGGAGCGCGTCGCGCTGCTCGACATCCTGTCCGGCGGCCGCGTGCACTTCGGCGTCGGCAAGGGCGGCAGCCAGCAGGAAGCCGGTGCGTTCGGCTACGACCTCAACGAACTGCAGCCGATGATCGACGAATCGATGTACCTCGTGCCGAAGATGTTCGTGCAGGACGAGATCGAGCACGACGGCAAGTACATCAAGATTCCGAAGCGTCCGATCCACCCGAAGCCGTTCCAGGATCCGCATCCGCCGATGTACCTCGCGTGTACCAACACCGACGCGCTGCTGCGCGCCGGCCAGCGCGGGATGGGCGCGCTGGTGCTCGGTTTCGGCGGCCCCGACGAAGTCGCGAAGAAGAACGCCGTGTACCGCGAAGCGTGGGCGAGCCGCAAGCCGGAAGACCAGGTCGGCTTCCGCCCGACCCAGCACCTTGCCGCGCTGTGCCCGACGGTCGTGATGGCCGACGGCCAGGCCGCCCGCAAGATCGGCATCCGCGGCCAGCGCTACTTCATGGAGTCGCTCGCGTACTGGTACACGGGCGGCGAGCGTCCGGACCCGGCGAAGTGGGGCGACGACCTCGTGCAGGCCGACACCGGCGAGATGGTGATCCGCTCGCGCTTCGCGTCGGAGGAAGTCGTCGTGAACTTCGCCGACCCGGCGCTCGCGATGATGAACCCGAACCATGCGTACGGCACGGTGGACGACTGCATCGGCTATGTCGGCCGCCTGCAGGAAGCCGGCGTCGACGAAGTGCTGTTCCTGTGCCAGATGGGCACGGTGCCGCACGACGCGCAGATGGAGACGATCCGCAACATCGGCGAGCACGTGATCCCGTTCTTCAACAAGGAGAAGGAGCGCGCCTGCGCGTGATGTTCGAGGCCGCGCCCGTCGTCCCGTCTGGTCGGACGATGCGGCGCGGTCGCGCGAAGCCGACCATCAGTGGTGGCGAGCATCGCCCGCGGCCAGGCCGCGCCGAACAACTTTGAACGAGAGCGGGGCAGGCGCCGCGGCGCGGCCCCCGTTCCACAGGAGACATTCGTGCATCGCGACAACGATTCGAACGCACTGGCCGCCACGCTGATCGCCCGGGCCGAGGCACTGGCGCCGACGCTGGCCGGCCGCGCCGCGCAGGCGGACGCGCAGGGCCGCATCCCGGCCGAGACGATCGCCGACATGCAGGCCGCCGGCTTCTTCAAGGTGCTGCAGCCAAAGCGCTACGGCGGCTACGAGCTCGATCCGCAGGCCTTCTTCGACATCCAGATGGCGCTCGCGCGCGGCTGCATGTCGACCGCGTGGGTGTACGGCGTCGTCGGCGTGCACAACTGGCAGCTCGCGCTGTTCGACGAACGCGCGCAGCAGGACGTATGGGGCAACGACCCGGCGACGCTGATCGCGTCGACCTACATGCCGGTGGGCCGCGTGACGCCGGTCGACGGCGGCTTCCGCCTGTCGGGCCACTGGAAGTTCTCGAGCGGCAGCGAACTGTGCGAGTGGGTGTTCCTCGGCGCGCTGGTGCCGGCAGCCGTTGCCGGCCAGCCGCCCGAATACCGCACCTTCCTGCTGCCGAAATCCGACTACCGGATCCAGCAGGACTGGGACGTGCTCGGCCTGCGCGCGACGGGCAGCCACGACATCGTCGTCGACGACGTGTTCGTGTCCGCGTACCGCACGCACAAGGCGATCGACGGGATGATGGGCACGAGCCCGGGCCTCGCCGTGAACGATGCGCCGCTGTTCAGGCTGCCGTTCGCGCAGATCTTCGTGCGCGCGGTGTGCACGTCGTGCATCGGCGCGCTGCAGGGCGCGCTCGACGATTTCACCGGCTATGCGGCCACGCGCGTGTCGGCCAACAGCGGCGCGAAGACGACCGACGATCCGGGCGCGCAGAACGCGTGCGCGAACACGGCCGTCGCGATCGACGAGATGCAGGTGCTCCTCAAGCGCAATTTCGCGGAACTGATGGCGTCCGTCACCGGCGGCCCGGCCGTGTCGATCGAGCGTCGCGTGCATTTCCGCTACCAGTCCGCACAGGTCGCCGAGCGCTGCGCGCAGGCCGCGAACGCGCTGCTGCGCTACGCGGGCGGCAACGGCATCTATCACCGCAATCCGCTGGTGCGCCGCTTCCTCGACCTGCATGCGGCCCGCGCGCACTACGCGAACAACGTCGACCGTTTCGGCCAGAACCTCGGCGCCGTGATGCTGGGCCGCGAGAACACCGACTTCTTCATCTGACGAGGCCGAGATGAACGACCCGCAAGCACAGCAATACGTGTTCGACGTGGTGGTCGTCGGTTCGGGCGCGGGCGCGCTGCTTGCCGCGTGCCGCGCGGCCGACCGCGGCCTGTCCGTCGTCGTGATCGAGAAGACGGCGCTGTACGGCGGCACGTCGGCCGTGTCGGGCGGCGGCATCTGGGTGCCGTGCAACCACCACATCGCCGAGCTGGGCGCGACCGATTCGCGCGAGGCCGCGCGCGGCTATATCGAAGCGTGCGTGGCCGGCGAATCGACGCCCGAGAAGATCGACGCGTATCTCGACCGCGCGCCGGAGATGCTGCGCTACCTGGAATCGAAGACGCCGGTGCGTTACCAGTCGCTGCCGAAATACGCGGACTATTTCCAGAAGGTGCCGGGCGCGATGCCGGGCTACCGCGCGCTCGATCCGATGCCGTTCGACGGCGGGCTGCTGGGCGACGAATTCGACCGGCTGCGGCCGGCGTCGCCCGGTACGCTGATCGGCGGGCGCGTGGCCGTGACGTCGAAGGAGGCGCATACGCTGTTCTCGCGCGGGCCGGGCTTCATGAAGCTCGCGATCGCGCAGTTCGGCCGTTACTGGCTCGATATCGGGATGCGCCGCCGCACGCGGCGCGACCGGCGCCTGACGCTCGGCAACGCGCTGATCGGCGGGCTGCGCCGTGCGCTGCTCGATCGCAACGTACCCGTGTGGCTCGACACGCCGATGCGCGACCTGCTCGACGTCGACGGCCGCGTGACCGGCGTGCGCGCGCAGCGCTTCGGGCAGCCGGTGACGATTGCCGCGCGCCGCGGCGTGATCCTCGGCGCGGGCGGCTTCGAGCGCAACCAGCCGATGCGCGAGCGCTACCTGCCGCAGCCGACGCAGGCGCAGTGGAGCGCGACGCCGCCGGCCAACACCGGCGACGCGATCGCCGAAGGCCATCGGCTCGGCGGCGCGCTGGCGCTGATGGCGCACGTGTGGGGCGCGCCGACGGTCGGTGTCGCGGGCGAGGAGAAGCAGCGCGCGCTGTTCGTCGAACGCAACCTGCCGGGCTGCGTGATCGTGAACCGCCTCGGCAAGCGCTTCGTCAACGAAGCCGCGCCGTACTCCGAATTCGTGCCGGCGATGTATCGCGACCACGCTCGCACCGGCGCGAACGTGCCCGCGTGGATGGTGTTCGACGCGCGGTTTCGCCGCAAGTATCCGTGCGGGCCGATCATGCCGGCGTCGATGATGCCCGATTCACGGATTCCGGCCGCGTTCCGCGACGTGATCGTGAAGGCCGACACGATCGACGCGCTGGCTGCGCGCATCGGCGTCGACGCCGCCGGCCTGCACGACACGCTGCGCGACATGGCGCGCTATGCGGTCACGGGGATCGACGAAGCGTTCGGCAAGGGCGACAACCTGTTCGACACGTACTACGGCGATCCGCGGAACAAGCCGAACCCGTGCCTCGGGCCGGTCGACCAGGCGCCGTTCTACGCGGTGCGGATCGACGCGGGCGACATCGGCACGAAGGGCGGGCTCGTCACCGACGTGCACGCCCGCGTGCTGCGCGCCGACGGCGAGCCGATCGACGGCCTCTATGCGATCGGCAACACCAGCGCATCGATGATGGGCGCGAGCTACCCCGGCGCCGGCTCGACGCTCGGTCCGGCGATGACCTTCGGGTATCTCGCCGCCGACCACCTGGCTGCTCGCGCAGCCGACGCCGGCGGCCGGCCCGCCCGGCCATCCACGACTGAACTTGACGGAGTCCAATGATGAGCGATCTCACCTCCCATCCGCTGCGCACCGACATGCTGCTCGCGATGCGCCGCCTCGCGCGCTCCGTCACGGTCATCAGCAGTGCGCACGACGGCCGGCGCTACTCGATGTCCGCGACGGCGGTCGATTCGCTGTCGACCGATCCGCCTTCGCTGCTGATCTGCATCAACCGCAGCGCGTCGCTGTATCCGCCGCTCGACGCGGGCGCCGGGTTCTGCGTGAACGTGTTGTCGGCGGCCCACGAAGGCATCGCGATCGATTGCAGCGGCCGCCTGAAGGGCGAGGCGCGCTTCACGACCGGCGACTGGCATACGTCGGCGCTCGGCGTGCCGTACCTCCGTGACGCGCAGGCGAGCCTCGTGTGCGAACAGGACGGACGTTTCGAATACGGCACGCATACGGTGTTCATCGGGCGCATCCGCGAGGTGCTGATGAGCGGCGACGTCGATCCGCTCGTCTATCTCGACGGCGCCTACACGACGCCCGGCGCGCCGGTGGCCCGTGCGGCCGCGTGACGTGAGGAGCCGGCCATGAGCGATTCGCGCTTCCATCGGCTGACCGTGGCCGACGTGATTGCCGAAAGCGACGACGCGTGCTCGTTCGTGTTCGACGTGCCGGCCGCTTTGCGCGACGCATTCGCGTACCGGCCCGGCCAGTTCCTGACGCTGAACGTGCCGTGCGCGGATGCGCCCGTCGCGCGCTGTTACTCGCTGTCGAGCGCGCCCGGCATCGACGCCGCGCCGAAGATCACCGTCAAGCGCGTGCGCGACGGCCGCGCGTCGAACTGGCTGTGCGACCGCGTGAAGGCCGGCGACGCGCTCGACGTGCTGCCGCCGGCCGGCGTGTTCACGCCGCGCACGCTCGATGGCGACCTGCTGCTGTTCGCGGGCGGCAGCGGCGTCACGCCGGTGCTGTCGATCCTGAAATCGGCGCTCGTGCACGGACGCGGGATGGTGACGCTGATCTACGCGAACCGCGACGAGCGCTCGGTGATTTTCCGCGCCGAGCTGCAGCAGCTCGCGCAGCGCCATCCGGGCCGTGTGCGCGTGATCCACTGGCTCGACAGCGTGCAGGGCATCCCGCAGCAGCGCCATCTCGAGGAACTCGCTCAGCCGTTCAGCCAGCAGGAGACGTTCATCTGCGGGCCCGCGCTGTTCATGGAGAACGCGCTGGCCGCGATGCTCGGCCTCGGGCTGCCGCGCTCGCGGGTACATGTCGAGCGTTTTGCATCGCTGCCCGATGCACCGGCACCGGCACCGGGGGCGGCGTCGGCGGATGCGACGGCGTCAAGCGTTGCAGCGGCGGCCTCGGCATCCGGCGATGGCGCGGCGATCGAGACGGTGCTCGACGGCGACGCGTTCGCGTTCGACAGCGCCCCCGGCGAAACGCTGCTCGACGCGATGCTGCGCGCGGGCGTGCCGGCGCCGAATTCCTGCCGGATGGGGCAGTGCGGCGCGTGCATGTGCCGGATCGAGCGTGGCGAAGTCGCGCTCGACAGCAACCACGTGCTCGACGACGACGAGATCGCGGCCGGCTGGACGCTCGCCTGTTGCGCGCGGCCCGCGAGCGACGCGCTGCGCGTGGTGTTTCCCGACTGAGCCGTCGCGCGCCGGCGGCGCGCACGACCACCCTGATCTGAGACGATGGACAACGAAATCCTGACCACGCCCGCGCTGATCGCCCGGGCAGCCGCGCGCCACGGCGCGCATCCGGCGATCGAGTCGGAGCATGGCCGGCTGACCTACGCGGAACTCGACGCGGCGCGCGTCGCCGCGGCCCGCGCGCTGCTCGCGAGCGGTATCGAGACAGGCGACCGCGTCGCGGTGTGGGCGCCGAACCTGCCGCAATGGATCGTCGCGGCGCTGGCGATCCACACCGTCGGCGCGATCCTCGTGCCGGTCAATACGCGGATGAAGGGGATGGAGGTGGGCGGCATCCTGCACGACGGCGGCGCACGGCTGCTGTTCTGCTGTGGCACCTTCCTCGGCGAATCCTATCCGGCGATGCTCGCGCCGCACCGGCCCGCGACGCTCGAGCGCGTTGTCGTGTTCGACGGCGAGCCGCCGGCCGGTGCGCGCGACGAGACCTGGGACGCGTTCCTCGCGCGCGGCGCCGAGGTGCCGCTGGCCGCGGTGCGCGAACGCGAGGCGCAGGTCACGCCCGACACCGTGATGGACCTGATGTTCACGTCCGGCACGACCGGCCGCCCGAAAGGCGTGATGACCGCGCACGGCCAGAACCTGCGCGCCGCGCAGGCGTGGGCGGCGATCGCCGGCGTGCGTGCCGACGACCGCTACCTGATCGTCAATCCGTTCTTCCACACGTTCGGCTACAAGGCCGGCTGGCTCGCTGCGCTGTCGAGCGGCGCGACCGTGCTGCCGCATCTCGTGTTCCAGCCGGCCGACGTGCTGCGGCGCGTCGCCGACGATCGCGTCTCGGTGCTGCCCGGCCCGCCGACGCTGTACTACGCGCTGCTCGACGCGCCCGATCGCGCGACGCGCGACCTGTCGTCGCTGCGGATCGCGGTGACGGGCGCGGCGGCGATCGCGCCGAGCCTGATCGAGCGGATGCGCATGGAACTCGGCTTCGAGACGGTGCTGACCGGCTACGGGCTGACCGAATCGTGCGGCTTCGCGACGCTGTGCCGCCAGGGCGACGATGCGCAAACCGTTGCCCATACGTCGGGGCGCCCGATGCCGGATGTCGAATTGCGCATTGCGGGCCAGGGCGGCGCGCCGCTCGGGCCGGACGAGACCGGCGAGATCTGGGTGCGCGGCTACAACGTGATGCGCGGCTACTTCAACCAGCCGGACGCGACGCGTGAGACCGTCGATGCGGAGGGTTGGCTGCATACGGGCGATCTCGGCTGCGTCGATGCGAACGGCAACCTGAAGATCACCGATCGCATCAAGGACATGTTCATCGTCGGCGGCTTCAACTGCTACCCGGCCGAGATCGAGCGGCTGCTCGCCGCGCATCCGGCGATCGCGCAGGTTGCGCTGGTCGGCGTGCCCGATACGCGGCTCGGCGAAGTCGGGCACGCGTATGTCGTGCTGCGGCCGGGCGCGCATGCCGACGCCGACGAACTGAACGACTGGGCCCGCCGCAACATGGCGAACTACAAGGTGCCGCGGTATTTCACGTTCGTCGAGCAACTGCCGACGAGCGCGGCCGGCAAGGTGCTGAAGTACCGCCTGCGGGCGGGGACCGAAGCGGCGGCCTGAGCGTGGGCGCCGCCGCGATAAACGAACGGGATGAGCGCATGAACGACAACGGGTTTGCACAGGGCGCGGTGCTGGTGTTCGGCGGCAGCGGCGGGATCGGGCAGGGTGTCGCGCTCGAGTTTGCGCGTGCCGGCGTGCCGGTCGCGTTGGGCTATCGGAGCAAGGCCGACGTGGCCGAGCGCGTGGCGCGCGACATTCGCGGCGAAGGCGTCGCGGCCACCACGCACTGCGTGGACGTGACCGATCCCGAACAGGTCGATGCCGCGCTCGCGGCGGCGATCGACGCGCATGGCCGCGTGCATACGGTCGTCTGGGCGGCCGGGCCGTTCGTGAACCAGCGTCATATCGGCGACATGACGCACGACGACTGGCGCCGCGCGATCGACGTCGAGACGGTCGGCTTCTTCGTGGCGGCGAAGGCTGCGTTGCCGCACTTCCGTGCGTCGGGCGGCGGATCGTTCGTGACGCTCGGGTCAGCCGGGCACCTGCGCTGGCCGGATCGCGACGGGCTGTCGGTCGCGCCGAAGGCGGCGAACGAGGCGCTGGTGAAAGGGCTGGCGCGCGAGGAGGGGCGTTACGACATTCGCGCGAATTCGATCCTGGTCGGTGTGATCGAGGCCGGGATGTTTCCGGTGCTGCTCGAACAGAGGCAGTTCGACCAGGCGTGGATCGACGAGACGCAGAAGATGCTCGCGCTCAAGCGCTGGGGGAAGGCGCACGATGTCGGACGGGCGGCGGTGTTTCTGGCGTCGGACCGGGCCAATTACATTACCGGGCAGCAGTTGAATGTGTCGGGTGGGTATGGGTTGTAGCACGGCCGACCGAACGCGAAGGGCTGGCCGCTCGTTGCAAGCGGCCTTTGCATTTCCGATTCGCCTGATGGCCCTGCTACCGATGCTCGATGTGTTGCACGTTCGCAAGCACTTTCGGAGAACGCTTTTCCGGGGCTTCCGGCCGGACTGAGGGAACGCTCACAGCATTGCATCCGCTTCGCTCGTCGCTGTTTCCCATGACCTTGTCGCGAAGCCGGATGTAGGGCTGCTCGACGAACATGTATGTCAGATGCGCGAATGCGAAATAGAAGCAGGCCAGGATGACATACAGGATGAGCGTCGTGCGATGGCTTTCGATTGACCATCCGTATTTTGCAAACATGCCGAGCACCAGCGTCAGCATGCAGATGTGTCCCAGGTAGAGGGAGTACGAAATCCGACTGGTCCAGTCGATGAAGCGATCGAGCAGACGACTGCCCGACGTGCGAATGGTCATCGCTGCGGGAAGCAACGCGGCGATGACGACGGACAGCATCGGGTATGCCATCGTGCGGACGATGGCATTGGTGACGAGATAAGGCGCACCGCACGCGAAATAGAGCGTCAGGACGACAAATATCGGCAACGCAAATTTCCAGAGCGATGCAAGACGCGCAAACTGTTTCGGTCGTTCGATGCGGATATACGCGACGATTACCCCAATGAACAGGGAATCCAGTCGGCACAATACGATGGATCGAACATGGCGATCGACATCCGATAGCGACTGCGCGTGCCAGCCAAAAACGATCCTTGCGACAAGCGGGCCCACGATGAACACGGCACACGTTGCGAGCATCGCACGTCCGTTTGATTTCAGCGTGCTTGCGGCGGCGAGAAATACGAACGGGAGCAACAGGTAGAACCATTCTTCGACGGCCAGGCTCCACGAGTGCTCGAAGAATGGTCCTGTCGGCCAGGCCAGATTCTGGAGAAAGAGGAAGAACGGCCACGCGACATCGAGGGATGCCGGGCCGTGGTAGTCGAAGCGTAGATAGACGAGCAGGAAGAAGACATAGAGCGGGAGGGTGCGTGCCCAGCGGCGTTTCCAGAAGTCAAGAACATCGCCCAGGGCCTTGAGCTTGCCCGCTTTCCGGGACCGGATCAGCACGCTGCCGATCAGGAACCCGCTCAGAACGTAAAAGATCTCTACGCCGATCGTCCCCTGTGCCCAGAAGTACCATCTCAGCCACGCAGGCGGCGCCCCATGCACCACGGTATGGCTGGCGAGAACGAGGAGAACTGCGAGCGCGCGCAGTATATCCAGTCCGAATACGCGCTGACTATTGGGGGGCGGAGCAGACTTCGTCATCGATAACGTGGGTGGGGTTGGACGCCGAAGTGTAAATCAATCTGGCTGGCAGAAGCGCTTGGTTCCCGGGAGTAGCTGCGACGTCATGGCGACGCGGGTTCGCTTCCGGATCGAACGCGTCGCTGCATCCGGAAAACGTTGCCGGATCTGCACGACAAGCGGTCACCACGCCACGATTCCATGGCGAGGCAGCGGCTTCCAGGCGACGCTCGGCCTGCGCTTCAACGACGATGATCTCCGTGGCGTATCGGTGCCGACCAACGGCTCTTACGTGTTCGGCGGCAAGCGCTATCCGACCGTGATGCCGTACTTCGGGATCGGTTACGGGCACCGGCCGGCTTCCAAGGGGCTGGGGTTCGTTGCCGATCTCGGCGTGGCGTACGGGATACCGAAATGTTCGTACACGCTGTCGCCTGAACTGGCAGCTGCGGCCGGGCCGGCGAAGAGCCAGATCCTGGCCGCGAGCGGGCTGGATTCTCTGCGGCAGGTGATGTCGCGCTACCGGTGGTACCCGGTTTTGCAGATCGGGATTTCGTATCGGTTCTGAGCGGTCGAGACGTCATTGCGTGTGCCGGTGCGGGCAATGCCGGCATCGCCGAAACGGGCGTGGCAACGAGGGTTGGCAAGACTGCCGTTTGACGACCGACGCGAGTACGGCGCGCGGACGCGGTGAATGCAGCCGCGTCGCTGCAGCGTGTGCGTGCGCCTTCACAAGACGCGGCGAATAGCCGATCGGCCGTCTTTCCTGCCGTTCCGTTCCGGCTCACCTTGCAGACAGCAATTCGACCCGTCGGGCGAGCGGCGCATGCCGAGAGGTTTCATGCGGCCCGTTGCCGTTCGCCGACGCCAATCACCGTCCTCCTTCCGTCAACGGCGATGATAGCAATGATTGCAATTCGCCCTCGTGGCGCTATCATTGATATCAAACCCGGATGGAGGAACTCATGGCAAATCTACTGGTGCGTAACGTGGATGACAGTATCGTTCAGAGCCTGCGCGAGCAGGCTGCGGCAAATGGCAGGAGTGCCGAGGCCGAACATCGGGCCATCCTGGCCGATGCGCTCGGCCGGCCGAAGCGGAAGACATTTGCGCAAGTGCTGATGAGCATGCCCGATGTTGGCGACGACGCGGATTTTCAACGTGTTCAGGATTCCGGCGAGGCCAGGCGTGTATTTGATTGACACGAATATCATCAGCGAAATCAGGAAGGGCAAGCGAACCAACCGTGGCGTGCGGGCGTTTTTCAGGCAGGCCGCGGCGGACGCAAGCCCGCTTTATCTTTCCGTCGTAACGGTTGCTGAACTTCGCCGCGGCGTCGATCTGATCCGTCATCGCGGCGATCATCCCCAGGCGTCGGCGCTCGAGGCCTGGATGGCGACCATCCTGTCCGGCTATGCGCCGAACATCCTGCCGGTCGACATCGAGATCAGCCAGATGTGGGGGCATTTGCGCGTACCCGATCCGACGCACGAACTCGACAAGCTGATCGCGGCCACCGCGCTGATCAACGATCTCACGGTGGTCACGCGCAACGTCGCGGATTTCGCCCGCACCGGCGTCAAGCTGCTGAACCCGTTCGACTGATCCGGGTTGCCGCGCTGCGGCAACCTGCACCTGCTTCCCGTCTCCTCCCGCATGTATAGCCCGTCCCACCGGGCTTGCGCGCGCACATGTGCCGCGCCAATTCCCCGCCGCCTCTCGTCCCAACAGACGATGTGACACCACCCCCGACCGGCCAGAATCCTTTCACGAACAACGGATTCTGAACCAGGAGGAGGCCGACATGATCGATGTCCGTGCGCTTGGCTATGTCGTCGTCGAGGCGACGCGCGTCGATGCGTGGCGCCGCTATGCGGAAGACGTGCTGGGCATGCAGGCGCTCGACGCACCCGACGGCGCGCTGTACCTGAAGATGGACGAGCGCGATTTCCGCTACGTGATCGTTCCCGGCTCGACCGACCGCTATTTCGCGTCGGGCTGGGAGCTCCCCGACGGCGCCGCGTTCGATGCCGCGCTGGCGGCACTGCAGCGCGCGGGTGTCGAGCCGGTGCGCGCCACCCGCGACGAAGCCGCGCTGCGCCGCGTGCAGGCGATGGCGTGGTGTACCGATCCGTCCGGCAACCGCCACGAGCTGTACTGGGGCGCGCGCTGCGACTTCCGCCGCTTCGTGTCGCCGCTGGGCGTCGCGCGCTTCGTCACCGGCGACATGGGGCTCGGCCACGCGGTGCTGCCCGCGCCGCAGTTCGACGCGACCGACGCATTCGTGCGCGATGTGCTCGGCTTCGAGCTGTCCGACATCTATCGCGTGAAGTTCACGCCCGATCCGGCCGAACCCGAGAAACGCATCCACTTCATGCACTGCCGCAACGCGCGCCATCACAGCCTCGCGCTGTTCGAGATGGCCGTGCCGTCGGGCTGCGTGCACGTGATGGCCGAAGTCGACTCGATGGACGAAGTGGGCCGTGCGCTCGACCGCGTGGCCGCGCACGACGTGAAGATGTCCGCGACGCTGGGCCGTCACTGCAACGACCAGATGATCTCTTTCTACATGAAGACCCCCGGTGGCTTCGATCTCGAATACGGCTTCGGCGGCCTCACGGTCGACTGGTCGAAGCACGCGGTATTCGAGGCCACGAAGGTGAGCCAGTGGGGCCACGATTTCAGCATCGGATACCGGTAAGCCAGCACGATGACGATGAAACCTCTCGACAAGACGATGTCCGCGCGCGACGTGGTCGCGCAACTCGCCGACGGCATGACGATCGGCATCGGCGGATGGGGGCCGCGGCGCAAGCCGATGGCGCTGGTGCGCGAAATCGCGCGCTCGAACCTGAAGGACCTGACGATCGTCGCGTACGGCGGCGCCGATGTCGGCCTGCTGTGCGCGGCGAACAAGGTGCGCAAGGTGGTGTTCGGCTTCGTGTCGCTCGACGTGATTCCGCTCGAACCGCATTTCCGCCGCGCTCGCGAGCAGGGCCGCGTCGACGTGCTGGAACTCGACGAAGGGATGCTGCAGCTCGGCCTGCGCGCGGCCGCCGCGCGCCTGCCGTTCCTGCCGACGCGAGCCGGGCTCGGCACCGCGCTGCTCGATCACGCGCCGCAACTGCGCACCGTGCAATCGCCGTACGACGACGGCGAAACGCTGCTCGCGATGCCCGCGATCGAACTCGACGTCGCGCTGCTGCACGTGAACGCGGCCGACCGGATGGGCAATACGCGCATCGACGGCCCGGATCCGTTCTTCGATGCGTGGATGGCGCGGGCCGCACAGCGCTGCTACGTGTCGGCGGAAACGGTCGATGCGTCGCTCGCGAGCGAGGACCTCGACGCCGCCAAACGTAACCCGTTCGAGCGCTCGCTCGTCACCGGCGTCGTGCATGCGCCGGGCGGCGCGCACCCGACGTCGTGCGGGCCCGCCTACGGCTGGGACCTGCCGCACCTGCGCGCGTACTGCGCGAGCGCGGAAGACGATGCGAAAACGACGGCGTACCTGCGCGACGTGGTCGGCCAGGACGAACGCCGGTACCTCGAAGGCGTCGGCGGCCTGTCGCACGTGACGACGCTGCCGTTGCCGATTCTGTAAAGGAGCGCCTGTGAGCGAATCTCTCGACCATTCCCTCGCGGAACTGATGATCGTCGCGTCCGCGCGGCTCTGGCGCGACGACGGCGAAGTGCTCGCGACCGGCATCGGCACGGGCCCGCGGCTCGCGGCCGGCCTCGCGCGGCTCGCATACAACAACGGGCTGATGCTGACCGACGGCGAAGCGTATCTCGTCGAGGAGCCGGTGCCGCTCGGGCCCCGCCCCGACGGCTATCGCGTGAAGGCGAGCGGCTGGATGACCTACGAGCGCGTGTTCGACTGCCTGTGGCACGGCCGCCGCCATGCGCTCGTGATGCCGACGCAGATCGACCGCTTCGGCCAGGCGAACATCTCGTGGCTCGGCGACGACTACGCGCGCCCGAAAACCCAGCTGCTCGGCGCGCGCGGCTTCCCCGGCAACACGACGAACCACGCGAACTCGTTCTTCGTCAGCGGCCACGGCAAGCGCACGTTCGTCGAACGCGAAGTCGACATGGTGTGCACGGTCGGCTACAACCCGGCGCGCCGGCTGCCCGGGATGAAGACCTTCGTCGACCTGCGCAGCATCGTCACCGACCTGTGCGTGATGGATTTCGGCGGGCCGGACCATGCGATCCGCGTGCGTTCGCTGCATCCGGGCGTGAGCTTCGACGAGGTGCAGGACGCGACGGGCTTCCCGCTGTTCGCCGCACCCGACCTCGGCACGACGGCCCCGCCGAACGCGGAAGACCTGCGCATCGTCCGTGCGCTCGATCCGCACAACTTGCGCGCGACGATCGTGCGCAACAATCCGGCGCCGCGCCGGGGATGAGGTCAGACATGGAAGCGACCCAGGTGACCTTCGGCGACGGTGTCGTCGATTACGCGGTCGAGAACGGCATCGCGACGATCACGATGAACCGCCCCGAGTATCACAACGCGCAGAACTCGAAGATGACGTATGCGCTCGACGCGGCGTTCCGGCGCGCGGCGCACGACGACGCGGTGAAGGCGATCGTGCTCGCGGGCGCGGGCAAGCATTTCTCGGCGGGCCACGACATCGGCACGCCGGGACGCGACATCCACGAGTCGTTCGACCGCGCGTCGCTGTGGTACGACCACGTCGACAAGGAAGGCGGCGAATTCCTCTATGCCCGCGAGCAGGAGGTGTACCTCGGGATGTGCCGGCGCTGGCGCGACCTGCCGAAGCCGACGATCGCGATGGTGCAGGGCGCGTGCATCGCGGGCGGCCTGATGCTCGCGTGGGTGTGCGACCTGATCGTCGCGTCGGAGGATGCGTTCTTCGCCGATCCGGTCGTACGGATGGGGATTCCGGGCGTCGAGTATTTCGCGCATGCGTACGAGCTGAACCCGCGCATCGCGAAGGAATTCCTGTTCCTCGGCGAGCGGATGCCGGCCGAGCGTGCGTACCAGATGGGGATGGTCAACCGCGTGGTGCCGCGCGAGCGGCTGCACGACGCAACCTACGCGATCGCCGCGAAGATCGCGACGATGCCGCGCCTCGGGCTCACGCTGACCAAGCAGGCGCTGAACCACGTCGAGGAACTGCAGGGCAAGCGCGCGGCGATGGACGCGGCGTTTGCATGGCATCACTTCGCGCATGCGCACAACGAACTGGTGAGCGGCGACCGTCTCGGCGGCTACGACGCACGCAGCATGGCCAGCTCGCAGCGCCAGCCGAACGGCGCGGACCGCAGCGACGCGCAGGCGCAGGCACCGGCACCGGTTGCCGTCAACGGAGCCGCCGCATGAGCACGACGCTGCACACGCCTTTGTGCGACCTGCTCGGTTGCCGCTACCCGATCGTGCAGACCGCGATGGGCTGGGTGGCCGACGCGCGGCTCGTCGCGGCGACCGCCAACGCGGGCGGCTTCGGCTTCCTGGCCGGCGCGACGCTCGAGCCCGGGCAGGTCGAGGCCGAGATCCTGAAGGTGAAGTCGCTGACGGACCAGCCGTTCGGCATCAATTTCCACATGTTCCAGAAGAACGCGCAGCAGGTCGTCGAGCTCGCGATCAAGCACAAGCTGCGCGCGGTGAGCTACGGCCGCGGGCCCGATGCGAAGACGATCCGCCGCTTCAAGGATGCCGGCATCGTCTGCATGCCGACCGTCGGCGCGCCGAAGCATGCGGCGAAAGCGGTCGAACTCGGCGCGGACATCGTCACCGTGCAGGGCGCGGAAGGCGGCGGCCACACGGGATCGGTGCCGACCACGCTGCTGTTGCCGAAGGTGCTCGACGCGGTGCGCGTGCCGGTGGTTGCGGCCGGCGGCTTTTTCGACGGTCGCGGGCTGGCCGCCGCGCTCGCTTACGGCGCGGCCGGCATCGCGATGGGCACGCGCTTCCTGATGAGCGCCGAGTCGCCGGTGCCGCGCGAGACGCTCGAGCGCTACGTCGCGGTGGGCGACCCGGCGCGCATTCGCGTATCGGACGCGCTCGACGGGCTGCCGCAACGAATGATCGACAACCCGTACCTGCTGAAGCTCGAACGCTTCGGCCCGCTGCGCCGCACGTGGTTCGCGCTGAAGACCGCCGAAGCGTGGCGGCGCCAGAACGGCCTGAGCACGGGCGACATGCTCGGCCTCGCGATCAAGGCGCTGCGCTCGCACGACTACACCGCCAGCCAGACGCTGATGGCCGCGAACGCGCCGTTCCTGATCCAGCGCGCGATCGTCGAGGGCCGCCCGGATGAAGGCGTGCTGCCGAGCGGCCAGGCGGCCGCGATGATCGGCGCGATCGATTCCTGCGACGCATTGATCGCGCGGATCGTCGCGGAAGCCGGCGAGCGGCTCGACGCTCTGGCCGCATTGCGCGGCGCGGCGGCGACCCAGGCGGCGTGACGGCTTGAAAGACATCACAGGGAGGCAGTGCAGATGACAACATCCAAACAACCGGCCGGCGCGATGCCGTTCCGGATCGATCGCGCCGACGGCATCGCCGAACTGGTGATCGCCCATCCGCCCGTAAACGCGATCGACGCGCAGGGCTGGCACGCGCTCTCGCGTGCGCTCGACGCGCTCGGCGAGGACGACGGCGTACGTGTGATCGTCGTGCGCGGCGAAGGGCGCGGCTTCTGCGCGGGCGTCGACATCAAGGAACTGGCCGCGCACCCGGAGCGGATCGTCGCCGTCAACGCGGGCAACTACGAGACGTTCCGCGCGGTGCACCGCAACCCGAAGCCGGTGATCGCGGCCGTGCACGGCTTCGTGCTCGGCGGCGGGATCGGCATTTGCGGCGCGGCTGACATCGTCGTCGCAGCCGACTGCGCGCGTTTCGGCGTGCCCGAGATCGACCGCGGCGCGATGGGCGGCGGCGCGCATCTGCAGCGTCTGTTCGGCGTGCAGAAGGTGCGCGCGATGTACTTCACCGGCGACATGATCGACGCGGCCGAAGCGTACCGCCTCGGTGCGGTCGAGCAGGTCGTGACGCGCGACACGCTGCGCGACGCGGCGCTCGCGATCGCCCGCAAGATCGCGGAGAAGAGCCCGGCGATGGTGCGGCTCGCGAAGGAAGCGCTGAACGGCGTCGAAGACGGCGATCTCGAGAGCAAGTACCGCTGGGAGCAGGGCTTCACGCTGCAGGCATACATGACGAACGACTCGACGGAAGCGCGCGCCGCGTTCGTCGAGAAGCGCGATGCGCGTTTCGACGCGCAGGCGAGCGTCGAGGAGGCCCGCGTATGAACCTGACCTATACGCCGCAGCAACAGGCGTTTCGCGCGCAGATCCGCGCATGGCTCGCCGCGCACGTGCCGCGCGAGCGGCTGCCGAGCTTCGACACCGAGGAAGGCTTCGCCGCGCACCGCGAATGGGAGCGCACGCTGCATTCGGGACGCTGGAGCATGGTCACGTGGCCGCGCGAGCTCGGCGGGCGCGGCTGCGACCTGATCGAGTGGCTGATCTTCGAGGAAGAGTACTGGCGCGCCGACGCGCCGATGCGCGTGAACCAGAACGGCATCTTCCTGCTCGGCCCGACGCTGATGGATTTCGGCACGGCGGAGCAGAAGGCGCGCTTCCTGCCCGCGATGGCGGCCGGCGAGCACGTATGGGCGCAGGGCTGGTCGGAGCCGAACGCGGGCTCGGACATGGCCGCGATCCGCACGACGGCCGCCCGCATCGGCGACGAATACGTGCTGAACGGCCAGAAGATCTGGTCGACGCGCGCGGTGTGGGCCGACTGGCTGTTCGGCCTCTTTCGCAGCGATCCCGAATCGTCGCGCCACCACGGGCTCACGTTCCTGATGGTGCCGCTGTCCGCGCCGGGCATCACGGTGCGGCCGATCCGCCAGCTGAACGGGCAGACGGGTTTCGCGGAAATCTTCTTCGACGACGTGCGCGTGCCGGTCGAGAACCGGCTTGCGGCCGAAGGCACGGGCTGGCAGGTCGCGATGGCGACGGCCGGCTTCGAGCGCGGGCTGATGCTGCGTTCGCCGGCACGGTTCCAGCGCACCGCGCAGGCGCTGCGCGACCTGTATCTCGCGCACCGTGACAGCGCCGATCGCGATCCGACGCTGCGCGAACGCGTCGTGCAGGCGTGGATGGATGCGCAGGCCTACGCGCTGTCGACCTACGCGACCGCGAGCCGGTTGCTTAAGGGCGGCCATATCGGCGCGGAGTCGAGCACCAACAAGGTGTTCTGGTCGGAGCTCGACCTGCGCATGCACCAGACCGCGCTCGACATCCTCGGCGCGCACGGCGAGGTCGTCCCGCAGACGGCCGCGCAGCACGCGACGCTCGGCCACTGGCTCGACGGCTTCCTGTTCGCCCAGGCCGGCACGATCTACGCGGGCACCAACGAGATCCAGCGCAACATCGTCGCCGAACGGATGCTCGGCATGCCGCGCGCGTAAGCGCGCCGGCGCCACCTTTACAGAACGGACATCGTATGGATTTCGTATTCGATGAAGACCAGGAAGCGCTCGCGGACAGCGTGAAGCGCCTGCTGATGACCGAGATGACGCCCGAGCTGATCCGCGAGCTGTGGGCCACGCCGACCGGGCGCTCGGACGACCTGTGGGCGCTGTTCGCGTCGCAGGGGCTGACGGCCGTGTCGGTGCCCGAGGCGTACAGCGGCCTCGGCCTGACCGAAGCGGAATGGGCGCTGCTCGCGCAGGCCTACGGCTATTTCGGCAGCCCCGAACCGTTGCTCGACACGGCGCTCGTGTCGGCCGGCGTGCTGGCGCGGCTGCCGGCGAGCGACTGGCGCGACGCGCTGCTGCGCGACATCGCCGAAGGGCGCGCGCGCGTCGCGCTCGTGCATCCGGTGAACCCGTATGCGGCCGATGTCCACGTCGCGCAGACGCTGCTGTGCGAGCACCGCGGCGAATTGCACCGCGTCGATCCCGCGCAGTGCGCCTGGCGTGCGGTCGACAGCGTCGACCCGTCGCGGCGGCTGTTCACGCTCGACTGGGAGCCGTCGCCGGCCACGCGCATCGCGAGCGCCGACGCGGCCGCGCCGCTGCTGAATCGCGCGCTCGACCACGGCGCGTTCGCGGTCGCCGCGCAGTTGCTCGGCCTCACGCAGCGCGTGCTCGACGTCGCGATCGACTACAGCGCGCAGCGCAAGCAGTTCGGCAAGGCGATCGGGTCGTACCAGGCGCTCAAGCACCTGCTTGCGGACGTCGCGATCCGCTACGAGTTCGCCCGACCGGTGGTGGCACGCGCCGCACAGGCGATCGCCGACGACCACCCGCAGCGCGCGGTATTCGTGTCGCACGCGAAGCTCGCGGCGATGTCGGCGGCGCAGCTGGCCGCGCGCCATTCGATGCAGGTGCACGGTGCGATCGGCTACACGTGGGAGCTCGACCTGCAGATCTTCATGAAACGCATCTGGGCGCTCTCCGGCAGCTGGGGCGACAGCGCGTTCCACAAGGCCCGCGTGGCCGACGCGATTCTCGGCGACGCATTGCCGATCGGCCCCGCGCAGACCTTCGACTTCGAGGAAACGAACTGATGAAACAAGCCTATATCGTCGACGCGCTGCGCACGCCGACCGGCCGCCGCAAGGGCGGGCTCGCGCACGTGCATGCGGCCGACCTCGGCGGCTTCGTGCTGAGGACGCTGGTCGAGCGCAACGCGATTCCCGCCGATGAATACGACGACGTGGTGTTCGGCTGCGTCGATACGATCGGCCCGCTCGCGGGCAACATCGCGCGCACCTGCTGGCTCGCGGCCGGGCTGCCGCTGCAGGTGCCGGGCGTGACGGTCGACCGCCAGTGCGGCTCGTCGCAGCAGGCCGTGCACTTTGCCGCGCAGGCGGTGATGAGCGGGGTGCAGGACGTGGTGGTGGCCGGCGGCGTGCAGACGATGACGCAGATCCCGATCTCGTCCGCGATGACGAGCGCGGCGCCGCTCGGCTTCGACGACCCGTTCTCGGGCAGCACCGGCTGGCGCGCGCGCTTCGGCGATGCGCCGGTGTCGCAGTTCGTCGCCGCGCAGCGGATCGCCGATCACTGGAACCTGTCACGCGACGAGATGGAGCGGTATGCGCTCGAAAGCCATCGTCGCGCGGTGGCGGCGATCGAAGCCGGGCATTTCAAGCGGGAAATCGTGCCGCTCGAAGGCGTGATGCACGACGAGACGCCGCGCCCGGACACGTCGCTCGAAAAGATGGCGACGCTCGAACCGCTGATGCCGGGCGGCTCGCTGACGGCGGCCGTCGCGAGCCAGACCTGCGACGCGGCCGCCGCGCTGCTGATCGTGTCGGAGGATGCATTGAAGCGCTATGACCTCACGCCTCGCGCACGCATCCATCACCTGAGCGTGCTCGGCGACGATCCGTTGTGGATGCTCACCGCGCCGATTCCGGCGACGAAGGCCGCGCTGGAGAAGAGCGGCCTCGACTGGTCGCAGATCGACGTCGTCGAGATGAACGAGGCATTCGCATCGGTCGCGCAGGCATGGCTCGCCGACACGCGTTTCCCGCACGAAAAAACCAACCCGAACGGCGGCGGCATCGCGCTCGGCCATCCGCTCGGCGCGACCGGCGCACGGCTGATGACGACGCTGCTGCACGAGCTGGAACGCACGGGCGGCCGCTACGGGCTGCAGACGATGTGCGAAGGCGGCGGCCTCGCGAACGTCACGATCATCGAGCGCCTGTGAGCGCGCCATCTTTCACGATCCACGAGGCATGAGCATGGGAATCTGTAACGGACGCACCGTCATCATCACCGGCGCGGGCGGCGGGCTCGGGCGCGAATACGCGCTGGCATTCGCGGCCGAAGGCGCGGCGGTCGTCGTCAACGACATCCGGCACGACGCCGCACAGGCGGTCGTCGACGAGATCGCGCAGCGCGGCGGTCGCGCGCTTGCCAATGCCGACGACATCACGCGCGTCGACACCGCGCAGCGTATCGTCGACGCGGCACACACAGCATTCGGCGACATACACGTGCTCGTCAACAACGCGGGCATCTGCCGCGACAAGATGTTCACGAGCATGACGGAAACCGACTGGGACGACGTGATGCGCGTGCACCTGCGCGGCCACTTCTGCCTGTCGAGCGTGCTGGCGCGCTTGTGGCGCGACGCGGCGAAAGCCGGCCATGCGGTCGACGCGCGGATCGTCAACACGAGTTCGGGCGCCGGGCTGCAAGGCTCGATCGGCCAGTCGAACTACGGCGCGGCGAAGGCGGGGATCGCCGCGCTCACGCTGATGCAGGCGGCCGAGCTGCAGCGCTACGGCGTGCGCGTGAACGCGCTCGCGCCGGCCGCGCGCACGTCGATGACCGAAGGCGTGTTCGCCGACATGATGAAGAAGCCCGAGGACGGCGGCTTCGACTACTTCGATCCGGCCAACGTCGCGCCGCTGGTCGTGTGGCTCGGCAGCGCGCTGTCGGCCGACGTGACGGGCCAGGTGTTCGAGGTCGCGGGCGGGATGATCGCGGTCGCCGAAGGCTGGCGCACCGGCCCGAGCATCGATCGCGGCGCGCGCTGGGCGGCGGCCGAGGTTGGCCCGGCGGTCACCCAGCTGCTCGCCGCTGCGCGGCCCGCGCAGCGCGTGTACGGGAGCTGACGATGGATCTGGCGCTCACCGACGAACAGGCGATGATCCGCGACGCAGCGGCCGACGTGCTCGCCGAACGCAGCGCGTCCGCCGACGTGCGCCGCGCGCTCGAGCAGTCGGCCGGCCGCGACGATGCGTTGTGGGCCGCGCTGGCAGGCGAGCTTGGCTGGAATGCGCTCGCATTGCCCGAGGCGGCCGGCGGGCTGGGGCTCGGTGCCGTCGAGCAGACGGTGCTGATGGAACAGCTCGGCCGGCGCATTGCGTGCGTGCCGTATTTTTCGACGGCGTGCCTCGCGGCGACCGCGCTCGCAGGCTGCGCCGATACGCCGTCGGCAAACGGCTGGCTCGCGAAGATCGCCGAAGGTGCGTGCAGCGCGACGCTGGCGCTGCCGTTCGACCTGCCGGCCGGTGCGCGGCAACTGCCGGTAATCGCGGAAGAAGCGGCTGGCGGTTATGCGCTGTCCGGCACGGTCGAACAGGTGATCGACGGCGCGCATGCCGACCTGCTGCTGGTGCCCGCGCGGATCGCGAACGAAGGGCAGTCGATCGGCTTGTTCGCGATCGATGTCGCGACGGCGTCGGGGCTCGACGTCACGCCGCTGGACTCGCTCGACGCCACGCGGCCGATCGCGCGGATCGTGCTCGACGAAGTCCGCGTGAACCGCGACGGGCTGTTCGCGTGCGGCAACGCGGCAGCACAGGTGCTGGAGCGCACCGCCTGGTTCGCAGCACTTGCGCTGGCCGCCGAACAACTCGGCGGCGCCCAGCAATGCCTCGACCTGACGCTCGACTATACGAGCCAGCGCGTGCAGTTCGGCCGCGCGATCGCGTCGTTCCAGGCGGTCAAGCACCGTTGCGCACAGATGATGGTGCTGATCGAGTCCGCGCGCTCGGCCGTGCTCGGAGCCGCACACGCGTGGGACGCGGAAGCCGGCGGCGCGACACCGAGCGACGCATTGCGCGCCGACATCGCCGCCGCGAAATCCGCCGCGAACGACGCGTATGCGTTCTGCGCACAGGAAGCGATCCAGCTGCACGGCGGCGTCGGCTTTACGTGGGAATACGACCCGCATCTCTATTTCAAGCGCGCACAGGCGTCGGGTGCGCAGTTCGGCAGCACGCCGCAACTGCTCGAATGGATCGCGTGTCATGCGATCGACGGCGGCGCATCGGCTCGCGTCGAAGCGTTCGCACCGCCCGCCGCGGCGGCATCTCGCCCGTCGGCCGCACGCGCAGGAGCCCTGCAATGAACAGCGAGACGCGCGAACAGCAATTGCGGCACGAAGTGGCCGACTGGGTGCAATCGCACCTGACCGGCGACTTCGCATGCCTGAAATACCGCGGCGGCCCAGGCGACGAGGAAGCGTGGCCCGAGCTGCGCAAGGCGTGGGAGCAGGAACTGGCGAAGGGCGGCTGGACCGGGCTCGGCTGGCCGACGGACGCCGGCGGGCGCGGCTTCTCGGTTGCCGAACAGGTGATCTTCCACGAGGAATATGCACGCGCAGGCGGCCCCGGTCGGATGGGGCACATCGGCGAAGGGCTGCTCGGGCCGACGCTCGTTGCGTGCGGCACCGACGACCAGCGCGCGCGCTTCCTGCCCGGCATCCTGGCGGGCACGCAGTTCTGGTGCCAGGGGTATTCGGAACCGGGCGCGGGTTCGGACCTGGCCAACGTGCGCACGCGTGCCGAACAGGATGCGGACGGCACGTGGCGCGTGGCCGGCCAGAAGGTCTGGACGTCGCTCGCACACGATTCCGACTGGATCTTCGTGCTCGCGCGTACCGACCCGGCGTCGAAGGGCAACAAGGGATTGTCGTTCCTGCTGATGCCGCTCGACCAGCCGGGCATCGAGATCCGGCCGATCAAACAGCTCAACGGCGGCGCCGAATTCAACGAAGTGTTCTTCGACGGCGCGCGAGCGCAAGCCCGCGACCTCGTCGGCGCACCCGGCGACGGCTGGGGGATCGCGATGACGCTGCTCGGCTTCGAGCGCGGGATGTCGACGCTCGGCCAGCAGATGCAGTTCGTCCGCGAGCTCGAATGGGTGATCGACGCCGCGCGCGAATCGGGCGCGGATCGCGACCCGGTGCTGCGCCAGCGGATCGGCCGCGCGTGGGCCGGGCTTCGCGTGATGCGCTACAACGCGCTGCGGATGCTGTCCGGTGCGGATGGCGCCGATGCCGGCGCCGGCACGCCGCTGCGCCGCGAGGCGCTGATCTACAAGTATTTCTGGTCGAACTGGCACCGCGACCTCGGCCAGCTCGCGATGGATGCACTGGGGGCCCGCGCGAACGTGATCGATCCGGCCGACGAAAAACTCACCCATCTGCAGCGCGTATTCCTGTTCTCCCGCGCGGACACGATCTACGCGGGCACCAACGAAATCCAGCTCAACATCATGGCCGAGCGCGGGCTCGGCATGCCCAGAGAACCGCGAGGTAACGCATGACCGAACCCCAGATCCAGAAAGCGCCGGCCTACGTGCCGGGCCACCAGCTGCTCGCCGGCAAATCCGTGCTGATCACGGCCGCCGCCGGTGCCGGCATCGGCTTCGCGGCCGCGCGCCGCTGCGCGGAAGAAGGTTGCCGCGCGCTGTTCATCTCCGACATCCACGAAAAGCGCCTCGAGCAGGCGGTCGAGACGCTGCGTGCCGAAACGGGGCTGCAGCAGGTCTACGGCCGCCTGTGCAACGTCGCGGTCGAGGCCGACGTGCAGGCGCTGGTCGCGCAAGCGCAGGACCAGCTCGACGGCGTCGACGTGCTGATCAACAACGCCGGGCTCGGCGGCTCGACCCGCATCGTCGATATGGACGATGCCGAATGGTCGCGCGTGATCGACATTAGCCTGACCGGGACGTTCCGGATGACGCGCGCGATGCTGCCGCACATGCAGGCCCGCGGCCGCGGCGCGATCGTCAACAACGCATCGGTGCTCGGCTGGCGCGCACAGGCGGAACAGGCGCACTACGCGGCCGCGAAGGCGGGCGTGATGGCGCTCACGCGCTGCGCGGCGCTCGAGGCGTCGCCATACGGCGTGCGCATCAACGCGGTCGCGCCGAGCATCGCGATGCACGATTTTCTGAAGAAGTCGGCCCCGGCCGACTTGCTGAATCAACTGGCGTCGCGCGAAGCCTTCGGGCGCGCCGCCGAAGTCTGGGAGGTCGCGAACGTGATGGTGTTCCTTGCAAGCGATTACGCGTCGTACATGACGGGCGAAGTGCTGTCGGTCAGCAGCCAGCACGCATGATGAGCACGACCCTCGACCTCGTGCTCGCGACGCCCCGCGTGTTCGCGCATCCCGGCGAACTGGCCGAGGCCGTCGGCGACACGCTCGGCGCGAGCGCATGGCTCGCGATCGAACAGATCCGCATCGACGGTTTCGCCGACGCAACGGGCGACCACCAATGGGTGCACGTCGACCCGGAGCGCGCGAAGGACGGTCCGTTCGGCGCGTGTATCGCGCATGGGTACCTGACGTTGTCGCTCGTCAATTACTTCCTGCCGCAGATCGTGCGGATCGACGGCGCGCGGCTCGGCGTCAACTACGGCTGCGACAAGATCCGTTTCCCCGCGCCGGTGAAGGTCGGTGCGCGTGTGCGCGGCGTCGGCGAGCTGCTGCGTGTCGAGCCGCTCGAGGGCGGCGTGCAGGCATGGATTCGCGTGACCGTCGAGATCGAGGGCGAAGCGAAGCCCGGCTGTGTGGCCGACACGATCAGCCGCTATTACTTCTAGATTCAGAGAGCAGACACATGGAAGACGCAGTCATCGTTTCCGTTGCGCGCACGCCGATCGGCAAGGCGTTTCGCGGCATGTTCAACGATACCGAGGCGCCCGCATTGGGCGGCCACGTCGTGCGCACCGCACTCGAACGCGCGGGCGTCGCGCCAGCCGACGTCGACGACGTGCTGATCGGCTGCGCCGCGCAGCAGGGCACGCAGGGCTACAACATCGGCCGCCTGTCGGCCGCGGCGGCCGGGCTGCCGGCGTCGGTGCCCGGCATGGCGATCGACCGCATGTGCTCGTCGGGCCTGATGTCGATCGCGAGCGCCGCGCGCAGCATCGGCGCGGGCGACGCACGGATCGTCGTCGCGGGTGGCGTCGAGTCGATCTCGCTCACGCAGAACAAGCACAAGAACGCGTATCGCGCGCGCTCGCAGGCCGTGCTCGACCATCAGCCGGCTGCGTACATGGCGATGATGGAAACGGCCGAGATCGTGTCGCGCCGCTACGGGATCTCGCGCGCCGCACAGGACGAATTCGCGCTGCAGAGCCACCAGCGCACGGCCGACGCCCAGGTGGCCGGCCGCTTCGACGCGGAAATCGCGCCGCTCGACGTGCGGCGCGCGCTGTTCGACAAGGAAGGCAACCCGGCCGGTTACGAGGACGTGAACGCCGCGCGCGACGAAGGCGTGCGCGCCGACACGACGGCCGAGCGGCTCGCGGGGCTGAAACCGTCGTGGAGCGGCGGCAAGGTCGTCGAGCAGGGCGCGTTCGTCACGGCCGGCAATGCGTCGCAGTTGTCGGACGGCGCAGCGGCCGTGGTCGTGATGTCGCGCAGCGAGGCGATGCGCCGCGGGCTGACACCGCTCGGCGCGTTCCGCGCCCTCGCGGTGGCCGGCTGCGAGCCCGACGAGATGGGCATCGGCCCCGTGTTCGCGATTCCGAAGCTGCTGGCGCGCTTCGGGATGACCGTCGGCGACATCGGGCTGTGGGAGCTGAACGAGGCATTCGCGTGCCAGGCGCTGTACTGCCGCGACACGCTCGGCATTCCCGACGACCGGCTGAACGTCGATGGCGGAGCGATCGCGCTCGGCCATCCGTTCGGGATGTCGGGTACGCGGATGACGATGCACGCGCTGCTCGAAGGCGCGCGGCGCGGCGTGCGGCACGCGGTCGTGACGATGTGCATCGGCGGCGGGATGGGTGCCGCCGCGCTGTTCGAAGTCGGCGCGTAGCGGCACGCGGACGGGCCGCGGTGTTCAGGCTGCCCGCCATTCAGGACCATTCGAGGCCGCGGCAACGACCGAAGGCCCGGAGCCTTGCAGGCGACGACGGTAAGTGCGATGGCGCGAACCGTCGTCGAACGCAGACACAGGAGACAAGCGATGAAACGAACTTTGCCCGGACTCGCGATGTCGGCGCTCGTGCTCGGCGCCGCGCTGTTCGCGTTTTCGCCGCGCCCGCTGCCGGCGTTCCCGGTCACCGCGATCCATGCGGACCGGCTGCAGGTCAACGGGCTCGCCCGGGCCGGCGCGCGCATCGTCGCGGTCGGCGAACGCGGCGTGATCCTGCTCAGCGACGACGCGGGCGCCCACTGGCGGCCGGCCGCGATCACACCCGGCCAGGCATCGACGCTCACGCAGGTGCGCTTCATCACGCCGACGCTCGGCATCGCGGTCGGCCACGACGGCCGGATCGTGCGCAGCGACGACGCCGGCCTGCACTGGCGCGAAGTGCACACGGACCACGCCCATGCCGATCCGCTGCTGTCCATATGGGGCACGGCCGACGGCCCGCTGTTCGCGGCCGGCAGCTTCGGCCAGCTGCTGCGCTCGGACGATGCGGGCCTGAACTGGCAGACCGTGAAGACGCCGGCGGGCGATCGTCACCTGAACGCGATCGTCGGCGACGGCCACGGCACCCTGCTGGTCGCGGGCGAGAGCGGCACGCTGCTGCGCTCGACCGACAACGGCGCGACGTGGGACAAGCTGCCGGCGCCGTACGCCGGTTCGCTGTTCGGCGCGCTGATGCTCGCGAACGGCGACTGGGTCGCGTACGGGATGCGCGGCAACGTGGTGCGCAGCACCGATCGCGGCGCGACCTGGACGCATGTCGACAGCCACGTCCCGGTGTCGTACTTCGGCGCGACCCAGCTCGCCGACGGCGAACTCGTGCTGGTGGGCCAGGGCGGCGCGATCGTCGCGTCGCGCGACGGCGGGCTGACCTTCGACGTGCGCAAGCTCGGCGGCGTGCAGAGCCTCGCGGCCGTGCTCGACATGGGCCACGGCACGCTGCTGCTCGGCGGCGAGGCCGGCGTCGCGCCGCTCGCCGGCGCGGTTGCGTCAAGCCCGTCCTGACGCGCGGCCGTCCTGCTGCCTGCTCCCGTTCGTTTCGCATCGACAAGAGAATTCCATGAACGACCTGTCACGCTCCCCTGAAGCCGTTCCCGCGTCGCGCCTCGCCGCGTTCGTCGAGCGCTGCGCCGACACGATCATCCGCCGGCGCAAGCTGCTGATGCTGCTGTGCGTCGCGGTGACGCTCGCGCTCGGGCTGTCCGCGACGCGCCTGAAGCTCGATCCGGGCTTCAACAAGATGATCCCGATGCAGCACCCGTACATGCAGGTGTTCGACCGCTATGCGGGTGCGTTCCCCGGCGCGAACACGATCCTCGTGAGCCTGCGCTGGAAGGGCGACGGCGACATCTACAACCGGACGTTCATGGACGCGCTGCGCCATGCGACCGACGACGTGTTCTTCATCCCGGGCGTGAACCGCTCGCGCGTGTTCTCGCTGTTCACGCCGAACGTCCACTACACCGAGGTGACCGAGGCCGGCTTTCGTGGCGACGTGGTCGTGCCGGGCCAGTTCTCGAGCGCGAACCCGGACGATCTCGGGAAGGTGCGCCGCAACGTCGCGCGTTCCGGGCAGATCGGCCGCCTCGTCGGCAACGACCTGAAGTCGGCGCTGATCCGCGCGGAGCTGCGCGAGACGGACCCGGCCACCGGCAAGCGGCTCGACTACAGCGCGGTCGCGCGCCAGCTCGAGGAAATCCGCGCGCGCTACGCGAAGCAGGGCATCGACGTGAACATCATCGGCTTCGCGAAGCTGGTGGGCGACGTCGAAAACGGCATCGCGGGCGTGATGGCGTTCTTCGCGCTCGCGTTCCTCGTGACGGCCGCGCTGCTGTTTGCGTACACACGCTCGTTGAAGACCACCGTGCTGGCGCTCGTCGTCGCGCTGCTGCCGGTCGTGTGGCTCCTCGGCGCGCTGCCGCTGCTTGGCCTCGGCATCGACCCGATGTCGATCCTCGTGCCGTTCCTGATTTTCTCGATCGGCGTGTCGCACGCCGTGCAGATGACCAACGCGTGGAAGCAGGCGCTGGTGCGCGGCGCGTCGTCGGTCGATGCCGCGCGCGACGCATTCCGCAAGCTGTTCGTGCCGGGCACGGTCGCGCTGCTGACCAACGCGCTCGGCTTCATGGTGATCATGCGGATCAGGATCGACATCGTGCGCGAGCTCGGCATCACCGCGTGCCTCGGCGTGCTGCTGATGATCGTGACGAACAAGGTGTTCCTGCCGATCCTGCTGTCGTACACGCGCCTCGAGCGCGGCACGCTGGCGCATGCGCAGCGCACCGCGGCAGCCGGCGGCAGCCCGATGTGGTCGCGCTTCGCGGTGTTCGCACGGCCGGCGCCGGCGCTCGGCGTGTTCGCGGTGGCGCTCGCGCTGCTCGCGTACGGCACGCTCGAATCGCGCAAGCTGGAGATCGGCGACATCGGCACCGGTGCGCCTGAACTGCGCGCGAACTCGCGCTACAACGTCGACAACGCGGCGATCACGCACCAGTACAACATCGGCGTGGACGTGCTGTCGGTGATCGTCGAGACGACCGGCTTCGACGATGCGTGCCTCCATTACCCGGTGATGAGCGCGATCGAGAAGTTCGAGATGAACATGCGCGGCGTGGCCGGCGTGCAGTCGGTGACGAGCGTGTCGTCGCAGGGCAAGGTGTTCATCGCCGCGTTCAACGAGGGCAACCCGCGCTGGGCCGCGCTGCCGCGCTCCAGCGACGGCCTCACGCAGGGTTCCAACGCGTTCGATCCCGACAACGGGATGAACACCGCGAACTGCAAGGCGATCCAGGTGCTGATCTACACGAAGAACCACGAAGGCACGACCATCGCGCACATCGTCGACGAGATCAAGCGCTTCGCGGCCGAGAACCCGACGCCGAACGTCGCGTTCCGGCTCGCGGGCGGCAACGTCGGCGTGATGGCCGCGACCAACGAGGCGGTCGGCGACGCGGAGATCGCGATGCTGCTGTCGATCTTCGGCGCGATTGCGCTGCTCTGCGCGGTCACGTTCCGCTCGTGGCGCGCGGTGCTGTGCATCATCGTGCCGCTCACGCTCGTGTCGATCCTGTGCAATGCGGTGATGGCGCGCCTCGGCATCGGGCTGAAGGTCGCGACGCTGCCGGTGATCACGCTCGGCGTGGGTGTGGGCGTCGACTACGGGATCTACCTGTACGAGCGCCTGCAGCACGACATCCGCCACGGCGCGACGCTGCCGGATGCCTTCGCCGACGCGATGCGCCAGCGCGGCACGGCGGCGCTGTTCACGGCCGTCACGATGTTCATCGGCGTCGGTACCTGGGCGTTCTCCGCGTTGAAGTTCCAGGTCGACATGGGCGTGCTGCTCGCGTTCATGTTCCTCGTGAACCTGTTCGGCGCGGTGTTCCTGCTGCCCGCGCTCGCCGCATGGCTCGGCGTCGAGCAGGCCGAGCGCCGTGAGCGGCACCAGCAGCAGCCGTCGCCGGCGGCGCCGGCACCGTTGAAGCCGTCGCCCGCGCTCGAATCCGGCAACCCGATGCGCTGACCGGCGCGCCCATTTCCCCCGCGCGCGGCCGGCCGCCGCGCGCTCTCCACAAGAGGAGTCAACCCACATGTCCGCACGCCCTTACAAGATCGAAGCCCAGCCGCTCGCGCAGCGCTATGCGCGCGGCTGGCACTGCCTCGGGCTCGCCCGCGATTTCAAGGACGGCAAGCCGCACACGCTGAACGCCTTCGGCCGCAAGCTCGCCGCGTTCGCCGATTCGACCGGCAAGGTCAACATCGTCGACGCGTATTGCCCGCACATGGGCGCCGACCTGAGCCTCGGCACGGTGCAGGGCGACCACCTCGTGTGCCCGTTCCACGGCTGGGCGTGGAGCGGCGAAGGGCAGTGCGCATCGATCCCGTACTGCAAGCGGATCCCGCCGAAGGCGCGCATCGGCGCATGGCCGACCTGCGAGGAAAACAACCTGCTGTTCGTGTGGAACGACCCGGAAGGCAACGCGCCGCCGCCGGAGGTCGCGATTCCGCGCCTCGACGTGTGCTTTTCCGACGAATGGTCGGACTGGGTCGTCGACAAGATGGTGATCCAGGCCAACTGCCGCGAACTGGTCGACAACATCTCGGACGTCGCGCACTTCGCGACCGTGCACCGCGCGCCGATCGACTATTTCGCGAACCTGTTCGAGGATCACAAGGCGACGCAACTGATGGTCGGCCGCAGCGAAAAGCTCGGCGGCGACGCCCTGACCGCGCTGTCGACGTATTTCGGGCCGGCCGTGCACATCACGCAGATGACGGGGCAGAGCGGCGGGCAGCCGATCCACTCGGTGCTGCTGAACTGCCACGTGCCGATCGACATGAACAGCTTCGAGCTGCGCTACGGCGTGATCGTGAAGAAGGTGCCCGGGCTGACCGACGCGCAGAACATGGAGATCGCGAACGCGTACGTGAAGGAAGCGCAGCGCGCGTTCTACGAGGACGTCGACATCTGGCACAGCAAGACGCGGATCGACAACCCGCTGCTGTGCGAAGGCGACGGGCCGCTGTACCAGATGCGCGACTGGTATTCGCAGTTCTACCTGGACGTGGCGGACGTGCGGCCGACGAGCGTCGCCCGCAAGGCGTTCGAGATGCGGATTCGCGAAGGTGACGCGCCCCCGGCGCTGCATCACGTGTTCGAGCCGCAGTGAAAACGCGGCGGCCCGGCCGAAAAAGGGGGGCGTATCGAAATGCTTCCCGTCGGCCGGCAACGCCCGCCGCGTAAGGCGCACGCGGTGGGCATGCTTGTGCATCGCATCAAAAAGACTTGACGAAGCGGCCACTAGCGCGTAGTGTCCATGACCGAAGTGTTCAAGAAGTTCGATTGCTCATCATTGGCCGCACTCCGTGCGGCGGTCGTTGGTCTCTCCCTCTTTTGATTCTTTCTGTGCCCTTCACGGGCGCATGTTCAATCATTCGTCATTTGTATTAAGGAAGTAATTGTGGATACCGGTACCGTCAAGTGGTTCAACGAAACCAAGGGCTTTGGTTTCATCTCCCCTGACAACGGCGGCGACGATCTGTTCGCCCATTTCTCCGAAATTCGCGGCACGGGCTTCAAGACCCTGGCCGAAGGCCAGAAGGTCAGCTTCGAAGTGAAGCGCGGCCCGAAGGGTCTGCAAGCGTCGAACATCACGCCGCAGTAAGTCGCATCGGCAACGGCCGCCAAACGGTGGCCGCTGCCGGCTGGATTGGCGCGCAGGGCGCCGCTTTGGCGGCAGCCGGCGCGTTTCCGATGCGCACGACCGATGCATCGCGACATCCACGATGCATCGGTCGTGACGCCTCCCTCATCGCATGCGCGACCCGCGTGCGACGCAACGCCTTCGTGAAGCGCCTGCCGTTTCGCGAGCGCATCACCGCTTCAACGCATCAACCCGAGCAGACCGCCGCCATGCCGTAGCAGGCGCGGTCCCGACTTTGCGCGGCGCTCCATGCGCCGCCGCCACCGACCGCCTGAACGCCGTAACGCGCCGGGCTCCGATCGCAAGACAGGCCCTGGGCCCGTCTGAACGAACCGATCCCCGGCAGCCTGCCGGCCGCCGTCCCGTTGTGGGGCACGGCGCCGGGCAGATCGCCGCGGCCGCGGTCAATTACCTTGTCTGGAGGAATTGGTTTGGCAAAAGAAGAACTGCTGGAACTGGACGGAATCGTCGACGAAGTGCTGCCGGACAGCAAATACCGTGTCACGCTGGAAAACGGCGTCGTGGTCGGCGCCTACGCGTCGGGCCGCATGCGCAAGAACCACATCCGCATTCTCGCGGGTGACCGTGTGACGCTGGAACTGTCGGTCTATGACCTCACCAAGGGTCGCATCAACTTCCGTCACAAGGACGCGAATTCCCCGCGTCCGCAGCGCAGCGGCCAACCGCGCCGTTAAGCGCGGCAACGATCGGCGCGGGCATGCAGCACTGCCTCGCCGATCGAATCCTGTCCGGCCGACGAGGCCGGACGAGCCGGGTGGACGACACATCGCGTGCCGTCCGCCGGCCGCCGGCATCGTCATGCCGTGGCGGCCCACACCGCCTTCACCGGCCGCCGCGCGTGCACAACGCTCAGGCGGCCGCGTCCCGCAGGAAATCCTCGACGATCATCGCGAAATACGGCGGACATTCCTGCATCGGGTAATGCCCGCAATTCGGTATCGTCACGAGCCGCGCGTTCGGATGCCACGCGAGGAACGTCGCCTGCATCGCCGCCGCGTCGAGCCCCGGATCCTTGTCGCCGACGATCACCAGGAAACGCGTGTCGAGCCCGCGGATGTCGTCGATGAAATCCGTGCCGGTCAGCATGTCGAGATACGCGAGCCGGCAATCCGGCGCCACACGCTCGCGGTTCTGCCGCAGCTTCACGTCGGCCCAGCGCGCCGACAATCCCCCCGTCACGAATCGCACGAGCCGGCGAAACGCATCGTCATCGACGGTCGTGCTCGCGAAGAAGGCACGTGCGTCGTCGTTCAGGCGATTGCCGGCCGCCGACACCGGGCACACGGCGATCGCGCTCCTGATGCGCGATGGCGCGTCGGCGGCGAGCCGTTGCGTCGCCATGCCGGTCATCGAATGGCCGATCACGTGAAAGCGCTGCCAGCCGAGGCGATCGGCGAGCGCCAGGCAGTCGGCCGAGATTTCGTCGACGGTACAGGCACCGCTCAGGTGGATGGATTCGCCGTAGCCGCGCAGGTCGACGAACACGTACGTGAACGCCGCTTCGTCGAGATACGGCAGCAGCGCCGTGTAGTTCGTGCGGTCGCCGAGCCAGTCGTGCAGGACCATCACGCATTCGGGGCCGGTGCCGTGCTGCAGGTAGCCGAGGCCGCCATTCGGGCCGGAGGCGAGGGGGGCGATGCGGTTCATTTCAAGGGGTTTCCTTTTGGTTGGCGGAACCAAAACGAAACGCCCTCCCGGCGGACCGGGAGGGCGTCTTGAAAGTGCGCCGATCGTATCGGGCCGCTCGGCGAAAGTCAACGCTCAGAGGGCCATCCCGCCCGACACCTCGATGCGCTGCGCATTGACCCAGCGGTTGTCGTCCGACAGCAGCGAAGCAATCATCGGCCCGATGTCGTCGGGCTCGCCCGCGCGGCCGAGCGCCGTCCATTCCGCGACGCGCCGGTTGACCTCGGGGTTGTCGCGCACCATCCCGCCGCTGAAGTCGGTTGCCACCGCGCCCGGCGCGACGACGTTCACCGCGATGCGGCGCGGGCCGAGCTCCTTGGCCAGATAGCGCGTCAGCACCTCGACGGCTCCCTTCATCGACCCGTACGCCGCGCTGCCCGGCACGGCGACGCGCGTGAGGCCCGACGACACGTTCACGATGCGGCCGCCGTCGCGGATCAGCGGCAGCAGCGCTTGCGTGAGGAAGAACACGCCCTTGAAGTGCACGCGATAGAGCGCATCGAGATCGGCTTCCGTCGTTTCGGCGATCGGCGCGTGATGCGACGTGCCTGCATTGTTGACGAGGAAATCGAACCGGTCGGCGCCCCAACTGGCCAGCGCTTCGCGGAGCTGCCCGGCGAAGCGGTCGAACGTCGCGCTGTCGCCCGTATCGAGCGGCAGTGCGATCGCCGCCTGCCCCGCGTCGGCGGCCAGCGCGACGACGCGATCGGCCTCGGTGCGATTCGAGTGATAGGTGAAGAGCGCGCGCACGCCGCGCTGCGCGAGATGCAGCACCGTATTGCGGCCAAGCCCGCGGCTGCCGCCGGTGACGACGGCGATTTTCGGGGTGGAAGGATGGGATTGGGCTGCGGTCATGCTGGGCTCCTGATCGAAGTCGGTGACGAACAGCGCCAAGCGTACGGTGGCGGCTGCCGCGCCTGAATGCCGGAACCGGCCGCGTTCTTGCCTGATCCTGCCCGACCGCCCCGGCAAGCGTCGCGCCGCGTGTACCATCCGGACATCGGGATACGGAGGGGCTGCATGTCGGACGAACTGGTCGAACGTGTCGCTCGCCTGACGGGCGCGGCGGGTGAAGAGAGCCCGTTCGCGACGGCGATCGACGGGCTGATCCTGCTGCGTTCCAATCGCGAGAAGCTGCCCGCGCCGCTGATCATGAAACCGGCGCTGTGCGTCGTCGTGCAGGGCGCGAAGTGGACGACGTTCGGCGGGCGCCGCTACGACTACGGGCCCGGCCGCGCGCTCGTCGTCAGCGTCGAGATGCCGGCGACGAGCCGCATCGTCAAGGCGAGCGAGACCGAACCGTTCCTCGGCATGGTGCTCGAATTCGATATCGCGATGATGCGTGAAGTACTCGAGCGACTCGATACGCCGCCATCGCAACCGCGTGGCGCGATCGGCCATGGCGTGTGCGTGACCGATTTCGGCGGGCCGCTCGCCGATTGCGTGCTGCGGATGATGCGGCTGCTCGATACGCCGGCCGCGATTCCGGTCGTCGCGCCGCTCGTGAAGCGGGAGATCTGCTACTGGCTGCTCGCGGGGCCGCACGGCGGCGAAGTCGCGCGCGTCGTGTTCGCCAACGGCCATGCGCAGCGCGTCGTCGCGGCGATTCATGCGCTGCGCGGCCAGTTCGCCGAGGCGATCCGCGTCGAGGATCTCGCCGCTGTCGCACAGATGAGCCCGTCGGCGTTTCACCGGCAATTCAAGGCGCTCACGTCGATGACGCCGCTGCAGTACCAGAAGCAGTTGCGCCTGCTGGAAGCGCGGCACCTGATGGTGACGGGCGCGGCGAACGCGGAAACGGCCGCGTATCGCGTCGGCTACGAAAGCGCGTCGCAGTTCAGCCGCGAATACGCACGGATGTTCGGTGCGCCGCCGCGGCGCGATGTCGTCACGCTGAAAACCGCGTCGGCGGACAGTTGAACGCGCCCGCCGCGACGCGGTTCGCGTGCGGCTTTACGTGCGGGCCGGGGCGGTCGTACACTCATCGGCAATTCGCGGCCCGCGCCACGGCTTTCAATTCCTTCAGCAGCTTTCAGCGGGCCGACGATCGTGCCAGCAGGACTTTCGTCGCGCGACGCCAGGAGGCGCCATGAGTGCAGACGCAGCCCCCGCATCCCCGTCGGTTCAGGACCGCATCCAGCACGTGTTCGTGCTGATGCTCGAGAACCGTTCCTTCGATCACCTGTTCGCGCTGTCGGGCTACCCCGATATCGTTGCCGCGTCGCCGGGTAACAGCAATGCGTACGGTGACGCGGTATATCCGTTCGGCGGCGGCGCGCCCGACCGGATGCCGACCGATCCGTGCCACGAATTCAACGACGTGCTCGAACAGCTGTGCGGCGCGGGCGTGCCGTTCGTGAAAGGGCAGCCGTATCCGCCGGTCGTCAACACCGGGTTCGTGTCGAACTACGCGACATCGCATTCCGAAGGCACGCCGCCGCAGCAGGCCGACGCGGGCAAGATCATGCAGGGCGTCGATATCGCGACGCAGGCGCCGTCGCTGCACGCGCTCGCGAACGCGTTCGTGCTGTGCGACGCATGGCATGCGTCGATGCCGGGGCCGACCTGGCCGAACCGCTTCTTCCTGCACGGCGCATCGTCGGCCGGGCTCGACCATTCGCCGACCAGGGAAGAAATGGCCGGATGGGATGCGTTCAACGGCTTTCCGTATCCGAAGGGTTCGATCTTCGCCGCGCTCGGCGACGACAACTGGCGCATCTACCAGGACCAGACCGGCGACCCGCTCGGCCACGTGCCGCAGGTCGCGTCGCTGAAGGGCATCAGCTTCTTCGACATCGACGACCTCGCGCACTTCGAGGCCGATCTCGCGGCCGGCTATACGGCGCGCTACACGTTCATCGAGCCCGGATACGGCGACATCGTGCACGGCACGTACCAGAACGGCAGCTCGCAGCACCCGATGGATGGCCTTGCCGGCGGCGATCAGCTCGCCGCGCGGGTGTACAACGCGATCCGCAATTCGCCGGTGTGGAACAGCAGCCTGCTCGTGATCTGCTACGACGAGCACGGCGGTTTCTACGATTCGGTCAGGCCGGGCGCCGCGCCGCCGCCGAACGATGGCGCGGCGGCGACGTTGAACGCGAGCGGCTTCGGGTTCGACGTGTATGGCGTGCGCGTGCCGGCGATCGTGATCTCGCCGTGGGTCGCGGCCGGGCAGGTCGACCACACGCCGTACGATCATGCATCGGTCGCCGCGACGCTCGAGCGGCTGTTCGGTCTCGCGCCGCTGACGGATCGCGACCGTCTCGCGAACGACCTGCTGGCACTCGTCACCCCGACGTGCCGCACCGACTGCCCGCAAAGGATCGGATCATGAGTACGACACCGGCCCCCGACCCGCGCGATGCGCTGCCCGTGCGCGACGGCACGAGCCTGATCGCGTTTCTGCACATCCTGAAAAAAGCGCATGCGGCGCTGGTCGGGCATGACAAGGCCCATCAGCGCTTCAGCGAGATCGTGACGCGCGGGCAGGCGCGGCAATACATCGAGGAACTGATGCCGTCGCTGTTGCAGGCGCGTGAAGCGCATCGGCGCAAGCGGCACGGGGGGAAGCATCGCTGAAGCCGGCGGGCGATGCGTGACCGACGTCGCTCGATCCGCGCATCCGAAATGAAAACGGGGCTTGCGCCCCGTTTGCCGCTGTGCCGCTGCGTCCGGATGATTGCCGGCCGCGTACGTTCAGGCCGCCACCGCCCGCGCCCGCGCCATCGTCAGCGCCGCGTCCTCGATCATGTCCTCCTGCCCGCCCACGAGCCGCTGCCGGCCCAGCTCGACGAGGATGTCGCGCGCCGGAATCCCGTACTTCGCTTCCGCGCGCTTCGCGAACAGCAGGAACGACGAGTAGACGCCTGCATAGCCGAGCGTCAGCGCGTCGCGGTCGAGGCGGATCGGCGCGTCCATGATCGGCACGACGAGATCCTCGGCGACGTCCGAGATCGCGAACACGTCGACGCCCGTTTCGATCCCCATCCGGTCGCACACCGCGACGAACACTTCCATCGGCGTGTTGCCCGCGCCGGCGCCGAGGCCGGCCGCGGCCGCGTCGATCCGGTTCGCGCCGGCGGCAACCGCCGCGATCGAGTTGGCGACACCCATCGCGAGGTTGTGATGGCCGTGGAAACCGAGTTCGGTCTCCGGCTTCAGCGCGTCGCGCACCCGGGCGATCCGTGCGGTCACGTCATCCGGCAGCATGTGGCCGGCCGAATCGGTGATGTAGATGCAGTTCGCGCCGTACGATTCCATCAGCTTCGCCTGCACGACGAGCTGCTCCGGCGACGACATGTGCGCCATCATCAGGAAGCCGACAGTATCGAGCCCGAGCGTGCGCGCGAGGCCGATGTGCTGCTCCGACACGTCCGCCTCGGTGCAGTGCGTCGCGACGCGGATCGTGCCGACGCCGAGTTCGTGCGCCATGCGCAGATGCTCGACGGTGCCGATACCGGGCAGCAGCAGCGCCGACACCTTTGCCTGCTTCAGCTCCGGAATCACGGCGCCGAGGTACGCCTCATCGGTATGCGCGGGGAACCCGTAGTTGACCGACGCGCCGCCGAGCCCGTCGCCGTGCGTGACCTCGATCAGCGGCACGCCGGCCGCGTCGAGCCCGCGCGCGATGTTGCGCATCTGGTCGAGCGTGATCTGGTGGCGCTTCGGGTGCATCCCGTCGCGCAACGACATGTCGTGGACGGTGATCTTCTTGCCTGCAAGTGACATCGTGTGACTCCTCGACTCAAGCGGTGGCGGCCGTCGCGGCCAGCATCTGTTCGGCGAAACGCTCGGCCGTGGCGGCCGCGGCGGCGGTCATGATGTCGAGGTTGCCCGCGTACTTCGGCAGGTAATCGCCGAGCCCTTCGACCTCCATGAAGACGGACACGCGATTGCCGTCGAACACGGGGCCGTTCTTCAGCGTATAGCCGGGCACGTAGCGCTGCACTTCCTTGACCATCGCATGCACGGACGCGGTGATCGCGTCGACGTCGGGCGGGCCGTCGGTCAGGCAGTGGATCGTGTCGCGCATGATCAGCGGCGGCTCGGCCGGGTTGATCACGATGATCGCCTTGCCCTTGCGGGCGCCGCCGACCTGTTCGATCGCACCGGACGTCGTGCGCGTGAATTCGTCGATGTTCTTGCGCGTGCCGGGGCCGACCGAGCGCGACGACACGGTCGCGACGATCTCGCCGTACGCAACCGGCTGCACGCGCGATACCGCATATACCATCGGGATCGTCGCCTGGCCGCCGCAGGTCACCATGTTCACGTTCGCCTGCGCGCTGTCGAGATGCGCGTCGAGGTTCACCGGCGGCACGCAGTACGGCCCGATCGCGGCGGGCGTCAGGTCGATCATCTTCACGCCGAGCGCGGTGAGCTTGTCGGAGTTGTCGCGATGCACGTAGGCGGAGGTCGCGTCGAACGCGATGCGGATGTCGTCGTCAGCCACGTGCGGCAGCAGCCCGTCGACACCCCGGTCGGTGGTCTTCAGGCCGAACTCGCGCGCCCGCGCGAGGCCGTCGGACGCCGGATCGACGCCGACCATCCACACGGGTTCGAGCACCGGCGAGCGGCGCAGCTTGTACAGCAGGTCGGTACCGATGTTGCCGGGCCCGATCAGTGCGCATTTGATTTTCTTCATCAGGATTCTTCCTTTAGATAAAGCGGACGTCGCAGCTGCCGATGCCGGAGATATGCATCGACAGCGCGTCGCCGGCCGTGACCGGAATCAGTTTGGCAAGCGAGCCGGACAGCACGATCTCGCCGGCGAGCAGCGGCACGTCGTACGCGGCGAGCGTGTTCGCGAGCCACGCGACCGCGTCGGCGGGGTGGCCGAGCGCCGCGTCGCCGCGCCCTTGTGCGACGGGCTCGCCGTTCTTGTCGATCGTCATCTCGCACGCGGCGAGGTCGAGCGTGCGCGGATCGACGCGCGCGTCGCCGAGCACGTACACGCCGCACGACGCGTTGTCGGCGACGGTGTCCTCGATGCGGATCGCCCAGTCGCGGATGCGCGAATCGACGATCTCGAAGCAGGGCGCGACGGCGGCCGTCGCGGCGATCACGTCGGTACGGTCGATGCCGGGGCCGCGCAGGTCGCGCGCGAGGATGAACGCGATCTCGCCCTCGGCGCGCGGCGCGATCAGCGTATCGGCGGCGATCGCTTCGCCGGCCGCGTAATGCATGCCGGACAGCAGGATGCCGAAATCGGGCTGGCGCACGTTCAGCATGTCCTGCACGGCCTGGCTCGTCACGCCGATCTTCTTGCCGACCACGGCCTCACCGTGCTCGATGCGGCGCTCGATGAAGCGCTGCTGGATGCGGTAGGCGTCGTCGAGCGACAGGCGGCGCGGGCGGCTCGACAGCGGCGCGACCGGCGCACGCGCGTGCCACGCGGCGTACAGCTCGTCGCCGAGCGTCGTATGCAGGCGGGAAGACATGAAAGGGCCCTCGAATCTCGAATGGAACAGGCCGCCGTGGCGGGCGGCTTGGAGCGCCGGAGCGCAGGCTCCGGCGCGCGGGTTGCTTAGTTACCCGAACTTCGGATCGCGTCCGGCGAGAAGTACGCCTCGTTGAACTGCGGGCTGTTGTCGAGCTTCGGCATCGGGCCTTCGTTCGTCAGGCGGTCGGCCATGTACGCGCCGGAGATCAGGTCGTGATAGAACACGACGCCCGGGTAGAACACCTTCGCGTCATACGCATACAGCGTCGTCGCCACGTTGGTGCGCCACAGCTGGCCGCGTGCGTCGTAGTTGTCGGCGAGCAGCGTCATCCACGAATCCTCGTCGATGTACAGCACGCGCTTCGCATACTGGTGACGGTAATTGCTCTTCAGCGTCGCCTGCAGCACCCACACGCGATGCAGCTCGTAGCGGATATACGACGGGTTCTCGTGGCCCTTGGTCAGCAGGTCGGCGTACTTCACCGAGCTGTCCATCGCCTTGTAGTTGTCGTACGGCACGTAGATCTCGCGCTTGCCGACGATCTTCCAGTCGTAGCGGTCGCCGGGGCCGTTGTACAGGCGGTCGTCGTCGACGGTGCGGAAGCCTCCCGGGCCCTGCGGCTGGTCGTAGCCGTATTCCGGCGCCTGCCGCACGCGCCGCGTGCCGGGGTTGTACATCCACGTGCGCGACGAGTTGTCCGCGCCGGCCTTGTCCCAGTTCGTGAAGCCGACGATCAGCGAGCCGCGGTCGGACAGCGGCAGCTCCGTCGCGTTGCGGTAGTACGTGCGGTTGTTCAGGTCGCTCTTCACGTCGAACTTGCCGGAATTGCGCGGCGAGTAGATGTCGTAGCGCACCTTGCCCCATGCAACGTTGCCGTCCGAGTACACGACCGCCTGGTCGTAGGTTGCCTGCTCGGCGCCGATCGCCGACGAGAAGCGCTGGTTCCACAGCAGTTCGGCAGCCGTTTTCGGGATCGGGTAGGGCACCGTCGGCGGCGCGTTCGTGAGGCCGTTCGCGTCGGACGTCATCGTCGAATCCGGCGCGTACGCACGGATGTCCTTGTAGACCGAATCCGCGTAGCGGAAGTCGCGGTGGCTCGGGTAGACGTTGATCTTGAACGTGGCCGGGTAGCGCTTGAACATCGCCTTCTGGCCGTCGGTCAGGTGCTCGGCGTACTGCGCCATGTTTTCCGCGGTGATCGTCGCGACCGGCTTGTCGTTCGCGAACGGGTCGGGGTAGCGGCTGCCGCGCTTGTACTGCACGTCAGGCGGCGTGCCGAGCCACTTGCCCGACCACTCGGGCACACCGCTGTCCTTGCTGGCGGCGCGCACCGCGCCCATCGGCGTCAGCGGGCCGTCGAGCGCCTTCAGGTCGTCCGGCGTGACCTTCGGGAACGACGCCGTCGCGACGACCGCGCACGCGGCCATCACCGACGCGCGCAGGAGGGGGAGATGAATGCGTTTCATATCGGTCCTCATAGTGCTGAATGACGAGCGGCCGGGCCGCTCAGAAGTGGTAGGTCGCCGTGGCCAGCACGTAGTCGCGATCCGCGAGCGGGCGCGTGACCGGGTTCGGCGAGCCGAGGAACTTCGCGTAGACGAGCGACAGCTGCAGGTTGCTCAGGCGCGTGAAGGTCACGCCGGCCGTCACGCGGTGGTCGCCCTGGCCCGTCAGCGAGCCGAGCGCGCCGGCGAGCGGCGACGTGCCCGTCAGGTCGTGCGTGTAGGTCAGCGGCACGTCGAGATCCCAGCCGTTGAACACGTTCTTGTAGCTGAGCGTCCACGCGATCTCCATCGCGAGCGCGTTGCGCGAATTCGTGAGCGTGGTCGAGCCGTCGAGCTCGGAGATGCTGCCGGCATGCACGTACGTGAGTTCGCCGATCAGCGTCTGCGAATTCGCGAGGAAGCTCGGCCCGATCGAGTAGATGCCGGACAGGTTCGTCTGCAGCACGTTCGCGCGGGTCGACTGCGGGCCGGTCGGCGTGTTGACGAGCACGGCCGCCCCCTGGCGGTACGACACTTCGCCGGCGACGTTCACCGGGCCGACCTGCGTCGAGAAGCTCGCGCCGGTCAGCTTGATGTTGCTGAAGTAGGTCTGCTGGTACTGGAGCGTCGGGAAGTAGGTCGTGACGACACTCGGGTTCATGTCGTTGTAGTGCAGGTGGTACAGGCCGAGCTCGGTGTCGCCGAGCACGCGGAAGCGCGCGCCGATCCCCCACTGGTTGCGCGCGCTCGGCTTGTCGTCGGGGCCGCGCGGAATGATCATCCCGCCCGGGCCGATGATGAACTGCGCGCCGGGGCCCGTGACGTCGGAATAGCTCCAGTACGTGCCGGGCGCGGTCAGCCGGTTCTGCTGGTAAGAGAACTGGTAGTAGCCGAGCAGGCTGAAGTTCGGCGTGATCTGCCACTGCGTGGAGATCTGCGGCACCGGCAGCAGGATGTCCTTCACTTCGGCGCCGGCCATGTACGACTTGGTCGCGTCGGCAGGCCCTTGCGCACCCGCGATGTTCGGGAAGAACAGGCTCTCGCCCCACGCGACGACCTGGTCGCCGACCTTCACGTTCAGGCTCGTCGAGCCGATCTTGAACGTGTTGTACGCATACGCGGCCAGCAACGTCGTGTGGCCGCCCGACCAGTAGCGCGCATCGCTCGTGAAGTTGTTGTACTGGCCCGACTGGTTCACGGTGCCCGGCGCGTCGTTGTAGTTCGGGCGGCGATACGCCTGGTCGTAGAACGTGTCGGCGCGCACGAACACGCCCCAGTCGTCGTGCTTCAGGTTCACTTCGCCGAGCAGGCTGACCTGGTTCTCGATCAGCTTGTTCTTCGCGAAGTTGCGGTCGCCGTCGTCGCCGTTGATGTTCGCCGGCGTGAGGAGATTGCCGCTCGGTGCGCGGGTGCGCATGCCGAGGCCGTAACTGAGCGTGAACGTGTAGTCCAGCGTCGTGTCGGCGCCCAGCTCGATCGTGCTGCCTGCGTGTGCGCCGGGCGCGGCACATGCCAGCAGCGCGGCGGCCAGCGTCGACAGCGTGGCGGTTGCCCGCTTGTCGGTACGGCGCGAAATCCGTTGATGCATGGTGTCTCCTCTTGGGGTATCGACGACGGTCGACTGTGTGTGTTGTCGTGAGAGGCAGAGTAGGGAGATCGCGGTAGCAGGGAATCGTCAAAATGAACTAGATGACTTCCCTAGGACTGACAACGATTCGCGCCGTATGGTTGGCCATGCGTGCATCAGCGTGCGGCGGCCTGCGCGGCCGACAGGAACGCGGGCCGTTCGCCGCCGCCGTCGAGCCGCAGGTTCGCGCCCGACGTGTACGACGCTGCGGGCGAAGCGAGGAACAGGCACGCGGCGGCGACGTCGTCGGATGTCGCGAGCCGTCCGGCGGGAATCGTCGCGCGAATGGCGTCGAGCGCGGCGGCGTCGCCGTAGTGGCCTTCGGTGGCCGATTCCGTCTGCACGAGGCTCGGGCTGATCGCGCACACGCGCACGCGCGGCGCCCACTCGACGGCGAGCGACGTGACCGCGTTGACGAGGCCCGCTTTCGCGGCGCCGTATGCGGCCGTGCCCGGCGAGGGCCGTGACGCGCTGACGCTCGCGATGAACAGCATCACGCCGCCTTCGGGCTGCGGCTGCATGATCGCGTTCACGCGCTGCGCGAGTTGCAGCGGCGCGATCAGGTTCAGGCGCACGATCGATTCGGTGAAGCGCGGCGACGCATCGGCCGCGAGCGCGAACGGCGAGCCGCCGGCGTTGTTGACGAGCACGTCGAGGCCGCCCGCCGCGGCGCGAATCGTCGCGAGCATCGCGTCGACCTGTTCGATGTCGCGCAGGTCGGCCGCGACGAACGCCGCCGTGCGGCCGCCGGCAGAAGGCGGCGTGTCGGGCGCGCTGCGTCCGCACACGAACACGCGCGCGCCTGCCGCGAGAAACCGTTCGGCGATGCGCCGCCCGATGCCCTTGGTGCCGCCCGTCACGAGCACCGTCTTGCCGCTGTAGTCGAATCCGTTCATCGTTGCCTCCGTTTCGGTGGGCCGATGATAGGAAGAAGCGCGCGCGGCTTCGTAGTCTGAAAGGATGATGCCGGCCGACGCCGGCGGCGCAATCATCGTGGCAGACATCCATCGAACGACGAAGGAGACAACCCGCAATGACGATCCCCACGACGCCGCCCGCCGGCATCTTCACCAACGTGCCGGGCGGCCTGCGCCTGCATCACTACGAGGCGGGCGAAGGGCGGCCCGTGGTGTTCATCCACGGCAGCGGCCCGGGCGCCAGCGGTTTCAGCAACTTCAAGCACAACGTGCCCGCGTTCGCGGCGGCCGGCTATCGCGCGATCGTCGTCGACCTGCCCGGCTACGGGCAGTCGTCGAAGCCCGCCGACGTCGCCTATACGCTCGATTTCTTCGTCAGCGCGCTGCATGCGCAGCTGACCGCGCTCGGCATCGGGCCGGCCGTGCTGCTCGGCAACTCGCTCGGCGGCGCGATTGCGCTGAAGTACGCGCTCGACCATCCGGGCGACGTCGACGGGCTGATCATGATGGCGCCGGGCGGCGTCGAGGATCGCGACACCTATTTCCGGATGGAAGGCATCCAGCGGATGGTGAAGCTGTTCACCAATCGCCAGATGAATGACGACACGATGCGCGAGCTGCTGACGCTGCTCGTGCACGATCCGGCGATCGTCACCGACGCGCTCGTCGCCGAGCGGATGAAGGTGTGCGTCGAACAGCCGACCGAAGTGCTGTCGACGATGAGCGTGCCGAACCTGACCGACGCGCTCGGCGACCTGCGTACGCCGGTGCTCGGCTTCTGGGGCACGGACGACCGCTTCAATCCGGTCGGCGGCGCGCTGAAGTTCCTCGAACGCTGCCGCGATGCGCGCTTCGTGCTGATGAACCGGTGCGGCCACTGGGTGATGGTGGAACACGCCGACTATTTCAATCGGGAATGCCTCGATTTTCTTGCGACGCGCACTACGCGATAACGCCGGATGCCCCTGACGGCCGGCCCCGATGCGGGCGGCCCGTCCGAACCAATACCTGGAGACGACATGAAGCTCATCGAAGACCTGTTCGACCTGCGCGGCAAGGTGGCCGCGATCACCGGCGGCGCGCGCGGCATCGGCGCGGAAACCGCACGCACGCTGGCTGCCGCCGGCGCGAGCGTCGCGATTCTCGACGTGCTGTCGCAACCGGCCGAAGCGCTCGTCGAGGAAATCCGCGCGCAGGGCGGCCAGGCCGCGTTCTGGTCGCTCGACGTCACGCATGAGGCCGATGTGGCGCGCGTGTTCGGCGAGATCGTCGCGCGCTTCGGGCGCCTCGACGTGCTCGTGAACAACGCGGGCATCGAAGGCCACAACGTGCCGACGCACGAGCTCACGCTTGCGCAGTGGCAGCGCGTGCAGGACGTCAACGTGAACGGCGTGTTCCTGTGCACGCGTGCGGCGATTCCGCATATCGACGCGGCCGGCGGCGGCTCGATCGTGAACCTGTCGTCGATGTACGGGATCGTCGGCGGCCCCGACGTGCCCGCGTATCACGCGTCGAAGGCGGCCGTACGGATGATGGCGAAGGTCGACGCGATGCTGTACGCGGCGAAGAACATTCGTGCGAACTCGGTGCATCCCGGCTATATCCGCACGCCGATGCTCGAGGAAGCGTTCCGCCAGATGGGGCAGGACCCCGATCGCGCCTTCGAGTACATGCAGACGAATGTGCCGATGGCGAAGATTGGCAGCCCGCGCGACATCGCGGCCGGGATCCTGTATCTCGTGTCGCCGGCAGGCCGCTACGTGACGGGTGCGGAGCTCGTGATCGACGGCGGCTTTACCGCGCGCTGACAGGGCGCGGCGCACGCAACGAAACAGGAGACAGGCAGTTGAAAGTGCTCGTGGCAGTGAAACGCGTGGTCGACGCGAACGTGAAGGTCGGCGTGAAATCCGACCGGACGGGTGTGGACATCGCGAACGTGAAGATGTCGATGAACCCGTTCGACGAGATCGCGGTGGAAGAGGCCGTGCGGTTGAAGGAGGCCGGCGTCGTGACCGAAGTGATCGCCGTGTCGGTGGGCGTCGCGCAGGCGCAGGAGACGCTGCGCACGGCGCTCGCGATCGGCGCGGATCGCGCGATCCTCGTCGAATCGAACGACAGCGTCGAGCCGCTCGGCGTCGCGAAGGTATTGAAGGCGCTGGTCGACAAGGAACACCCGCAACTGGTGATCCTCGGCAAGCAGGCGATCGACGACGATTCGAACCAGACGGGCCAGATGCTGGCCGCGCTGGCGGGGTTGCCGCAAGCGACGTTCGCATCGAAGGTGACGATCGCCGACGGCCGTGCGACCGTCGCACGCGAAGTCGACGGCGGCGCGGAAACGCTGTCGCTTCAATTGCCCGCCGTCATCACCACGGATCTGCGCCTGAACGAGCCGCGCTACGTGACGCTGCCGAACATCATGAAGGCGAAGAAGAAGCCGCTGGACATCGTGACGCCCGGCGACCTCGGCGTGGACGTGACGCCGCGTCTGAAGGTGCTCAAGGTGAGCGAGCCGCCGAAGCGCGCAGCCGGTGTGAAGGTGCCGGACGTGAAGACGCTGGTCGAGAAGCTGAAGACCGAAGCCAAGGTGCTGTAACAGGGAACGCAAGGAAATGACGATTCTGGTGATTGCGGATCACGACAACGCGTCGATCAAGGCCGTGACGTTGAATGCCGTCGCTGCCGCACAGGTGCTCAACGCGGTGGGCGGCGGCGACGTTCATGTGCTCGTCGCTGGACACGACGCACAAGCGGCAGCCGATGCAGCGGCGAAGATCGCCGGTGTGACGAAGGTGCTGCTGGCCGATGCGCCGCAACTGGCCGACGGTCTGGCCGAGAACGTCGAAGCGACGGTGATGAACGTCGCGAACGGCTACGCGCACATCGTTGCGCCGGCCACGGCCTATGGCAAGAACATCGCGCCGCGCATTGCGGCGAAGCTGGATGTCGCACAGATCTCCGAGATCACGGCGGTGATATCGGCCGACACGTTCGAGCGGCCGATCTACGCGGGCAACGCGATCGCGACGGTGCAGTCGAGCGATCCGGTCAAGGTGATCACGGTGCGTGCGACCGGGTTTGATCCGGTGGCATCGGAAGGCGGTGGCGCCACGGTCGAGAAGATCGAAGCGGCAGCGGATGCCGGCAAATCGCGGTTCGTGAGCCGTGAAGTGACGAAGCTGGACCGTCCGGAACTCACCAGCGCCAACATCATCGTGTCGGGCGGCCGCGGCTTGGGCAGCGGCGAGAACTACACGAAGGTGCTGGAGCCGCTGGCCGACAAGCTTCAAGCCGCACTCGGCGCATCGCGCGCCGCGGTCGACGCCGGCTACGTACCGAACGACTACCAGGTCGGCCAGACCGGCAAGATCGTCGCACCGCAGCTGTACATCGCGGTCGGCATCTCGGGTGCGATCCAGCACCTGGCCGGCATGAAGGATTCGAAGGTGATCGTCGCGATCAACAAGGATCCGGAAGCGCCGATCTTCAGCGTGGCCGACTACGGCGTGGTCGGCGACCTGTTCACGCTCGTGCCGGAAGCGGCCGCGGCGCTCTGACCGATGCCGCTGTTCGAATTCAACGGGATGCGGCCGCGCATCGATTCGTCCGCGTATGTCGATCCGAGCGCGGTCGTGATCGGCGACGTGACGATCGGCGCGCGCTGCTACATCGGCCCGCATGCGAGCCTGCGCGGCGACTTTGGCGCGATCGTCGTCGAGGACGGCAGCAACGTGCAGGACGGCTGCGTGCTGCACGTCGGGATCGGCGAGACGTGCCGGCTCGGCGTCAACAGCCACGTCGGCCACGGCGCGATCGTGCATGGCGCGACGCTCGAACCCGACACGATGATCGGCATGAACGCGGTCGTGATGGACGGCGCGACGATCGGCGCCACGACCATCGTCGCCGCGTGCGCGTTCGTGAAGGCCGGCTACGACGTGCCGCGCGGCGTGCTGCTCGCGGGCGTGCCGGGGCGCGTCGTGCGGTGGCTGAGCGATTCGGAGATCGACGCGAAGGCGAACGGTACGCGCATCTATCAGCAACTGGCGGCCGACTGCCTGCGCACGATCAGGCGGATCGACGGGTGAGCGGCGGGCATCCGGGCGCCCAGGATGCGACGGATTGCCGGGCGGGTTGCCGTTGCCGTAAGATCGGCACTGGCTTTCCCACCGGCATCCGCGCCACATGAAAAAGCACGTCCGTTTGCGGCTCACAGTCATTGCGTCGGCTTTTGCCGTCTACAGCGTTTATATGCACATCCAGCAGTTCATCAATGGCTGCGTGTGGGTCAGGGGCCATCAGCGCTGCAGCTTCGAAAACAGCACGAATTTCGAAGGCTGGATGGATCTCGACCTGATGATCGCGTGCTGCTGGGTCGCCGCGGCGGTGGTGGGCTGGATTTCCGTGATGCAGGCCGCGAAGAAGCCGGGCTGAAGGCTGGCGCTTCCTTCACCTGAAGCAGATCGCTGTCAATCCGTGACAACGATCATTCATGCGGCATCGCCGCAATCGTCAGTGCCTCTGCCGCATCCCCGCGCCGCAGGCGCAGCCGGCCACCCCACCGGGATCGGGCTCCGCTCCTTCGACGTGCTGGTCGGCTTCGACGTCGGTATGAGCGTGGCCGTCCATCGGCCGTCGTTGTGCTTTTTCCCGCCGTGCCGGGATAATGACCCGGCGTCGCGCACGCTGCGCGAGGGGAGGCTCCCATGCAATTTCCGACGGGATCGGTGGTCGCGCTCAGTTCGGCCGCCGCGACGATGTTTTCGATGGGCATGCTGTTTCTCGGCTACTGGGGCTGGCACGAGCCGCTGCCGTGGCGGTTCGGCGACTACGTCGTGATCCTGCCGGCGCTGGCCGGGTTCGCGTGCCTCGTCAGCGTGCCGTTTCTCGCCACGTCGCCGATGAAGACTCCCGACGACGAATCGCGGATGCTCGTCGCGCGGCGCGTGTTTCTGTGCGGCGCAAGTGCGTTGTGGTGCGCGATCGTCGCGTCGCTGGTCGTGTGAGATCCGTGCGGGATTCGCACGAGCCGACGTCCGCCGGTGGGGGCTTGCACGAGCGCGCCGAAGCGCCTTCCACGCGCGCTTGACCGGCGGTTTTCATGCGTCGATCCGGGCCGCCACGGCGGCTTTGATTTCCCCTGTGCGGTGCACTAGATTCGAATCATTCCTGTGTAGCCGAGCGCGAGGTGGAGCCATGACGCCGTGGGAGATTCAGGGCACCGAATTGATCAATTGCAATTGCTCATACGGTTGCCCATGCCAGTTCAATGCGCCGCCGACCCATGGCCACTGCGCGGCGATGGGGGCGATTTCGATCGACAGCGGCCACTACGGCAACGTGGTGCTCGACGGCGTCAGGATCGCGGTCGTGTTCGAATGGCCAGGGGCCATCCACGAGGGGCGGGGCCGGTGCCAGCCGATCGTCGACGAGCGGGCCAGCCCGGCGCAGCGCGAGGCGGTGCTGAAGATCATGACTGGTCAGGATACCGATCCGTTTGCGACGATGTTCTCGGTCTTTGCTTCGACGCTCGAGCAGGCGTTCGATCCGATCTTCGCGAAGATCGATTTCGACGTCGATGTCGATGCGCGGCGTGGCCGGATTCACGTCGACGGCGTGTTCGACCTCGCGGGCGATCCCATCGTCAATCCGGTGACGGGCGCCGAGCATCGCGCGAGGATCGACCTGCCGCACGGCTTCGAATACGAGCTGGCCGAAATCGGCTCGGGCTCGTCGCGCTCGCAGGGGCACATTCCGCTGACCCTCGACGGCAGCTATGCGCAGTTCGCGCGGCTGCACCTGAACAACCACGGGGTGGTTCGGCATCGCGTCGCGGCATGACTCCCGTCGACCACTGGCTCGGGCGCGAGCGCGTCGTCACGCTGCTCGGCATGGCCGCGCTCGTCGGTCTGTGCTGGTTCTATCTCTGGACGGGCGCGGGAACCGGCATGTCGGCGCTCGAGATGACCGCCGTTACGCTCTTTCCGCATCGCCTGAAGGGCGCCATGGGCAGCATGGATCCGTCGCTGCCCACGGTGATCGTGATGTGGTGGGTGATGATGATCGCGATGATGACGCCCAGCGCGGCGCCGCTCGTGATGCTGTACCGGCGGGTGCTGCGGCAGCGCGGCGCGGATGGGGCGGGTTCGGCGTTCACGTCGCTGTCGCTGCTGGCCGGCTACCTCGCCGCATGGCTCGCGTTCTCGATCGGCGCGGCGTTGCTTCAGGCGATGCTGCAGCCGGCCGGGCTGATCTCCGCGATGATGCTGTGGTCGAAGAGCGCCGTCCTTTCCGCGATCGTGCTGGCGCTCGCCGGGCTCTATCAATTCTCGCCGCTGAAACGCGCGTGCCTTCGGCAATGCCGGGCGCCGGCCGGGTTCCTGGTTGCGCACTGGCGCCCGGGCGTCGCCGGCAGTTTCCTGCTCGGCGCGCGGCACGGCATGGTTTGCGTAGGCTGCTGCTGGTTGCTGATGGCGCTGCTGTTCGTCGGCGGCGTGATGAACGTCGTGTGGATCGCCGCGCTGTCGCTCTTCGTGTTTGCGGAGAAGATCCTGCCCGGCGGCGAACGTGTCGGGCGTGCGCTGGGCGTCGTGCTGATTGCGTGGGCCGGTGTGACGTTGATCGTGTGACGGGCCGTCATGGTCAAGCCGGCGCGGGCTCGCGGAATCGCCGTGCACGGGTGAGGGCCGGCCGCGGGCGGTCCTGCGCCGGGCGATGCATGTGTCACGCAGGTCCGTTGCCGAGGTCCACGAAGACCTTGTTGGCGCCCGCCTTGTACAGCCGCTTGCCGAGTTTCGGATAGTCGCACACGTCATGTTCCGGCCGGTCGCCCGCCACGAGATAGACCAGCGGCTGATCGCCCGTATTCAGCATCGTGTGCGCGCTGCCGCCGCGCGGAAATCCCATGAAGTCGCCCGGGCTGATTGCATGGGTCCGGCCATCGACGATTGCCTCGCCGGTTCCCGACAAGACGTAGACGCATTCCTCCGCGTAGAGATGCCGGTGGTATTCGGTGGATTCGTGCCCGGGCATCAAGGTCATGAGATGAACGCCGAGTTGCGTGAGCCCGGTTGCGTCGCCAAGCGAACGCTTCAGGCGGACGGCATTCTCGTTCAGCGGGTGGGTGGAACGCTCCGGTTCCATCGCCGCGATGTCGGCGGCTTTCAGCACTTCACGCAGGGTGTTCATCGTCTGTCCTTGTCGGGAGTCGGGGCGCCGTTCGTGCAGCGGGTGTGAATGATGAGGCGAGTATCGGCGACAGCGCCGTTTCGCAGACTCGAATGATAGGGACAGGAGCAGGACTGCGTCTTTCGCCGCGCGATGCTACGTAACGCAGGGCCCGCGTTACGCACGCGTTACCCGGGACGCAACGCTTGACCACGGCTTGTGAAGTTACGCCCGTATGCCGTGCGTCGCACGCCGGACGGCCGTCGGGACGCGGCGGTCCGAGGCTGGAGGCAGTCGTCGATGATGCCGATCTCACTGGCACGATAGATGCTTGTCGGGATGATCGAGCTGAAAAAGAGAGCGGGGGCTTCCATGCAAAATCATTTCATCAAGGCGAACGTTGCGCTCGCCGCCATTGCGACGGCTTGCGCACTGGCTGCGTGCGGCGGCAGCGATGTGACGGCGCCGAAGTCGGGTGGCAACACCATCGGAACGAGTACGAGTGGCACGGGTGGGACTAGTGGCACGAGCGGTACGAGCGGGACGAGCGGGACAAGCGGGACAAGCGGGACAAGCGGGACGAGCGGGACGAGCGGGACGAGCGGGACGAGCGGGACGAGCGGGACCGGCGGCACGAGTGGAACCAGCGGGACGAGCGGAACCAGCGGGACGAGCGGAACCAGCGGAACGAGCGGGACGAGCGGGACGAGCGGGACGAGCGGGACGAGCGGGACGAGCGGGACGAGCGGAACCAGCGGAACCAGCGGAACCAGCGGAACCAGCGGAACCAGCGGAACCAGCGGCACGAGTGGGACCAGTGGCACGAGTGGAACCAGCGGAATCGGTGGCACGAGCGGCACAAGCGGCACCCCGGGCACGAACGGCATCGTCAGCGCCGTCGGCGCGGTCGTCATCGACGCCGGCGTCACGCTCGGCGACCTGAGCCCGCCAGTGGGCAAGGGCGTGACCACCGGCCTCGGCAACACGGTCACGGGCGCGGGCACGATCATCCGCGACACGTCGAACGCCGTGAGCAACGGCATTGGTCAGATCGGCTTCACGGCGAACCCGGTCGGCACGACGGTCGCCGGGCTGGGCTCCATCGTCGGCTCGACCAGCAACCCGGTCGCCGGCCTCAGCGACACGGTGAAGGCGCTCGGCACCGGCCCGCTGTCGCCGCTGGCGCCGCTCACGACGCCGGTCGGCGGCCTGCTCGACACCGTCGCCGGCGGCCTCAAGACGGGCGGCACCATGCTCGGCGCGGCCCTGTCGTCGGGCCCGGTCCAGCAGACGACGCAGGCGATCAGCACGGCGATCACGCCGCTCGTCACGACCGTCGGCCAGGTCACGCAGCAGGTCGGCACGGCGACCGGCCTCGGGCAGCCCGTCGCGGGCCTGCTCGGACAGATCGGCGGCGCGATCACGTCGGCGGGATGGAAGGTGACGTCGACGTCGCCCCAGCCGCTGGTCGGCGGCGTGGGCGACCTCGTGCGCGCGGTCGGCAACACCGTGACCAACGCGGGCGGCCTCGTGAACCCGGCCGGTGCGAACGGCGCGGTGCCGGTCGCGGGCCTGGTGACGAGCGTGGTCGGCGGGAATACGGCGATCGTCCACAACGGTTCCACGACGGGCACGGGCGGCACGGGCGGCGGCTCACCGCTGGGTGGTCTCTCCAATCCGCTGGCACCCGTGACGGGGCTGGTGGGTGGCCTGCTGGGCGGCTTGGGCGGTCTGGCCGGCAAGTAGTCGATCGATGTCGATCGTCCCGGCGGTACCCGGCCGAACGATGATCGGCCGCCGGTTACCGCCGACCGGAATGGCTTGATGATCCCCTGCGGGCAGCGGATCGGACGGGCCTCTCGATGTGTCAATCGCGAACGACGTCGCGCTGCGACGGCGGCCGCGCCAGCCCGCGTGCGGGCAGCGGTGTCGACATCACGATCGACGTGCGGGTTTCGCCGTACAGGTTGATGCGTTCGATCAGTTGTTCGAGATGGGTCATGCTGATCGCGGCGAGCCGCATCATGTACGAGTCCGCGCCCGTCACGTGATGGCATTCGACGACTTCGGGAATCGTCTCCAGCAACCGGAGGAATTTTGCTTTTGCCGGTTGCGGCACCGTGATGCCGATCAGCGCGCTGACCGGATAGCCGGCCGCGGCAGGATTGATCCGGGCCGTGTAGCCCTCGATGACGCCGGCCGCTTCAAGCCGCTTCACGCGTTCCGTCACCGCCGGCACCGACAGGTGCACCTGGCGCGCCAGCTCCGTGTAGCTGATGCGGCCGTTGGCCTGCAGCAGCGTCACTATCTTCCAGTCCAGATCGTCCATCACGGCGGTATTTTTTAAGGCGGAGTGGCCATTCTTCCTTAAAAACCGCATTCAGCGATGACGGGATTTTCCCTACGATGCCTGTTCAACACGTGACATGTCGCAAGGAGCAGGCAATGCTGTTCATCAAGTCCGTCGTCATGGGGCTGTCGATCGCGGTGCCGGTCGGGCCGATCGGCATGCTGTGCATCCAGCGCAGCCTGAGCCGCGGTTTTCAGGCGGGATTCGCGACGGGCGTCGGCGCCGCGTGCGCCGATGCGATCTACGGCCTGCTCGGCGCGCTCGGCATCGCGGGTATCGTCACGGCGTTCCCGATGCTGACAGTCGGCCTGAAAATCGGCGGCGGCGCGTTTCTCGTGTGGCTGGCGTGGACCATCGCGCGCCAGGCGCCGGCCGCATCGACGGCGCAGCGCGACCTGCCGCGCACGTCCGTCCTGCGCGATTTTGTGACGACGTTCGGCCTGACGCTGTCGAACCCGATGACGATCCTGTCGTTCGTCGGGATTTTCGCGGCGCTCGGCCCGCTGTCGGGGGCGCGGGAAGGGACGGTGTGGCCGGCCGTGGCGCTGATGGTCGCCGGTGTGTTCATCGGTTCCGCGACGTGGTGGCTATGCCTGAGCGGTACGACCGCCGCGCTGCGCACGAAGATGTCGTTCGCGTTCATGCACGGGTTGTCGCGCGCGTCGGCCGCGGTGATCGCGGTATTCGGCGTGATTCAGATGGTCGCGGGCGTGCGCGGGGTCATTTAGCGCAGTGCGTCGAGCGGATCGCGTTGCCGTTCATCGATTGGCGCTCGACGGCTTCGATTCAACGTCCGACGCCGGCAAATGCGCATGCACGAAGCGCGCGATTTCCTGGCTCAGCTCCGTGTCCTCGGGCGCGCCCATGAACCCGCCATGCGGCATCCCTTCGAATACGTGAAGCTCGGTCGGCACCTGTGCGCGCCGCAACGCGCGATGCAGCCGCACCGCGTTCGACAGGAACAGGTCGCGCGTGCCGCTCTGGATGAAGGTCGGCGGGAAACCGGCGGAGAAATCGCCGAACAGCGGCGACAGGTACGGGTGCGCGAGATCGGCGCCGTTCGCGTAGAGCAGGTTGTTCGGCATCAGCGACGCGGGCAGCACGACATCGATGAGACGGTTGGTTTCGAAGCTGTCGCCGGATTCGGTCAGGTCGACTTCCGGCGACAGCAGCACCAGCGCGGCCGGCAGCGGCAAGCCTTCGTCGCGGGCGCGCAGCACCATCGCCGCGGCGAGGTTGCCGCCCGCCGAGCGTCCGCCGATGACGATGTTTTCCGGCGCGTAGTGCTCCAGCACATACGCATAGGTCGCGATGCAATCATCGAGTGCGGCCGGATACGGATGCTCGGGCGGCAGGCGATAGTCGACGCCGTAGCATCGAATGCCGAGCCGGTCGGCCTGCATCTGCGCGCCGGCGCGACACGCGGCGCCGCCGCCGAGCACCAGCGCACCGCCATGCAGATCGATGTACGCGCATTCGCTGGACGCTGCTGCTTCGGGCGTGGCGACATGCACGTCCGCCGCGCCGGCCCGGATCGTCTCCACGCTCGAACGCAGAGAGCCGCCGAGCTGCTCGATGGCCGCCGCGTAGTGCGCATCGGCGGCCGCCTTGACGCGCATCCATGCAGCGAAATCGTCCGGGGACGGCATCACGTGCAGCGCGTTCAGCGGCACGCCGTCGCTGCCGACCAGTCGTTGCAATGCGGTGCGCGCTTCGTCGCTGATCGACGTCGGGAAGGGGACGATGCGGCTCGGCAGGACGACGCCGTCGGGTTTGTCTTTCATCGATTCGGTTCCGTTGGACGTTGCGCGAGTCATGCGGCAGCAGGCCAGTGGCGCAGCATCACGTCCAGCGCATCGAGACTGCGCGACCACGACGCATCGGAAGCCGGTGCGCTGTGCGCGAAACCGCCGGCGCTTTCGAGCGTGACGTAACCCATGAAGAAGCCGCCGAGCAGGCGGATCGCATGCGTTTGCTCGGCTTCCGGAATGGCGTAGCTGCGCAGCACGGCCGAGGTCATCCTGACGAGCTGGCCGCCCGCGCTTTCGGCGGCGCGTTCGGCGCTTACCGGGTGGCGCGCTGCGGCGAAGCGACCGGGGTGCTCGCGGGCGTAGTCGCGATAGACGTTGGCGAGGGCGGTGAGCGCGTCCTTGGCGGTGCGGCCGGCCAACGCGTCGGTCGCGCGATCGGCGAGTTCCTTCAGCGCGAAGAGTGCGATGCGGCTCTTGAGGTCGTCGAAGCTCGGGATGTGGGAGTACAGGCTGGCCAGTTTGACGTCGAAGTGACGCGCCAGCGCCGCGCCGGTTAGCTGCTCGAAGCCTGTTTCATCGGCGAGTTGCGCGCCGGCTTCGACGAGTTTGTCCAGGGTGATGCCGGCACGTGCCATGGCGAATGCTATTCGAATTAGCGAAAAGGCTAATTGTATTAGGTTTTGGGTTGGCGTCAATTTCCCGAATTCGGCCGCCGCCATGTTCGCCACGATTACCCCAGCTCGAACGACGTCACCCCGAACACGCGATCGATCGCTATCTCTGGCGCTTCTTTCGTGTACATCCGTGCGGTTTCGAACACGCTCGTCATGCCGTGCCGCTCGGCCAGCGCGACGGCCGCGGGGTTCGTTTCCGGTACGTCGAGCACGATGATTTCGCCGGGCATGCGCGCCGCCAGCGCGCGAAACAGCCCGGTAGCGACGCCCGCGTCGTCGGCGAAAAGCGGGCCGATCTTGCAGCCCGTCCCGCAGCGTCGCACTACACCGTAGCCGGCGACACGGCCGCCGCTGATTGCCGCGAGCGCAACGGCATCCGGCTGCGCGATCCAGGCGGAGACGAAACGCTCGCGCGCCGCGGGAAAGCACGCGCGATCGTAGGCCAGCAACTGCTCGGACGGCACGTCGGCCGCCGCTACCACGTGCGCGCACCCGATGCCGTCCACGCGTCCCTCATAGCGGATGTTGCGGTAAGCAAGCTCGAATCCGGACTTCCTGTAGTTCGCCTGCTGGGCGACGACGCCATCGAGCCCGATGTTACGGTCTCCGAGGTAACGCATCCCGTGCTGCCAGGTTCGGATACCGAAGCCTTTGCCGCGAAACCCGGGTTTCACGATGTAGAGGCCGATGAAGCCGAAGCGCTCGTCATAGGCGACAGCAGAAAGGCACGCGACCGGCTCGCCGCGCCAGACGCCGATAAAGAACCCGGCCGGGTCAGCTGCCCTGAAACAGGAAGGATCGTGCTGGCCGGGGTTCCAGCCTTCCGCCGCGGCCCATTCGATCGACATGGCGACCTCGTCGGCCGACATGGTGCGCACGATGAAGTCTCCGCCTTGGTCCATGGTTCACCTCCAGTCGCTGCGTTCACTGATTGCGCGTTGCGGTACCGGCTGCGGAGCCGAAGCAGCCATGACGGGCGATATGCGCCGTTTGGCCCCATTCTCGTCAGCGAAAAATCTATGGATGGATGGTTTCGCCGCGATTCAGCATGTCGATGAATTCCCGGATTTTGCGCGCCCGTGTTTCCGGCTTTTTGGCATGCTGTATCCGAAACAGGATCGCATATCGGTTACGGCTGTTCAGTGTTGCGAAAAACGTGCGGGCTTCCGGATTGGCGTCCAGGGCCGCCTGCAGGTCGTCCGGCACGATCGAGTTGCTGGCCGACGTATAGGCAGCCTGCCAGCGGCCGTCCTTTCTGGCTTTCTCGATTTCGCGCAAGCCGGGCGGGCGCATCCTGCCGGCGGCGATCAGCGCTTCAGCCCTGTCCGTGTTGAGTTTGGACCAGATGCTTTTTGCGGAGCGCGGGGTGAAGCGTTGCAACCAGTATTGCTCGCTCTCAGCCCGTTTTTGACCATCGATCCAGCCATGGCAGAGGGCGCTTTCCAACGCCTGTTCATAGGTGATGGTTTGCTGCGCGGTGCCTTTTTTCGCCAGACGCAGCCATGTTCCGTCCGACGTGCTGCCGTTTTGCTCCAACCAGTTTTCCCATTCGATCTGGCTGGTCAATGTCAGCGCGCATTCGGTCATGTCACTGTCCTGAATGGTGGAGTCCATGTGCGGGGAAGGCGTCCGCAGTCTAACAGCGTTGATACGGACAGCAACGTGCGCAGTGCGACGAAAGACCGACGGCTCGGTAGTCGTCAGTCCATCGCCCGGTTTTGGGGTGGCATCACCCGTTTCAAGAACCTGGTGGCGCAGGCATCGGATGCGCCATGTCAAATGGGAGGCCTTGCCACCTGTCCGGCCAACGCCTCCCCATTCCCGTCAGAACGTATAACTCACCTTCCCGAACGCCGTCCGCCCGAGCGTGTTGTACCCATACGCGGTCATGTACTGCCGATCGAACAGGTTCGACACCGTCGCCGACACGGTCAGGTGCGAATTGATCCGGTACGAAGCACGCAGCCCCACCGTCAGGTACGAAGGCAGATAGGTCGAATTCGCCGGATCGTCGAACGTCGTGCCGCCATAAAGCAGCGACGCCCCCGTGCTCAACGCATGCAGGTGCAGTTCATCCCACGTGTGATCGATGTTGAGGCTGACCGTCTGGCGCGGCCGGCGGTTGAGCCACGAGTCGTTGGTTTCGTCCTGCGGATTCAGGATCCCGACTGCCAGGCTTACCGGCGTCGAGCGGCCGATCGTCCCCTTGTACGACAGGTCGATCCCGCGAATATGCGCGCGGCCGATGTTCATCGGCGAGAACGTCGCCGGGTTGTACGCGATCAGGTTGGTGACGCGCGTATCGTAGATCGCGGCCGTGAACGTGCCATACGACGTGTTCGCATCGATCGCTGCCTCGACCGACGTGTTGCGTTCCGGGCTGAGGTTCGGATTGCCGTAGCCGGGGTAGTACAGGTCGTTGAACGACGGCAGCTTGAACGCATTGCCGTACGACACGCGCGCCGTGTACACCGGCGTGATCGCCCACGCGAGCGCCGCGTTACCCGTATTCACCGACTGACCGGCGATGATTTCATGACGCCCCGCGAGGAACATCGTCACGCTGCCGAGCGTCGCCGACTGGTGCAGCGAGAACGCGGAATCGTTGCGCGTCGGCACGCCGTTCGGAATGTCGACCGGCAGGAATGCCTGCTCGCGCGTGAAGTCGTATGCGAGCTTGGTTTCGCCCGACAGCGGCAGCCCGAACAGATGGAATCCGCGCTCCTGGTGCGTCAACGACGTCGACGTGCTGATGCGCTGCGAATTGATCTGGTCGGTCGGGATGGCCGGATCACTCGCGTAGATGAACCCGCGATCGTTCGCATAACCGAACGACTGGTCGAACTGCGTGTCCGGCGCGATGTCGAGGTGGAACGCGATACCGGTCGTCAGCTGATGATCGAGCTGGCGGTTCGCGTAGCCGCTGTTGTCGTAGGACAGATCGGACCGGTGATACAGCGCGAACGTCGAGATCGACCAGTTGTCGCGTGCGTAGCCGACGCGCGCATCGAGATCCTGCGCATGGTACGGGTTGCGGCCCGCCTCGTGCCCGTACGCGAAGGGCCGCGTCGCGTCGATGCCGGCCGTGTTGTACGAGTGCAGGCCCAGCGAGTAGGTGAGCCCGCCGAGTGCGGCGAGCGGCCCGGTCGACGGCACCGTGCCCGACGTGCGCAGTTGCGTGTCGAACGTCTTGTTCGACCCGCCGCCGAACGACACGGTGGTCTGGTTCGGCTGGTTGGCCGCGCGGCGCGTGAAGAGCTGCACGACGCCGCCCATCGCATTGGCGCCGAACGACGCGGCGGCCGGCCCCGAGATCACTTCCACACGTTCGAACGCTTCGGTCGGCAGGTCGGCCCACGGCGCGATGCCGGTGGTCGGCGAGCCGATGCGGATGCCGTCGATGAACACGGCGACCTGGCTGGCCGACGAGCCGCGGATGCTGACCGACGCGGACGAACCGGGGCCGCCGTTCTGCGAGACGGTCACGCCGGGCAGCGTCGCGAGCGCCTGCGTGATGCTCGGGTCGCTCGGCGACAGCCGGTCGAGATCGGTGCGCGTGAGCACCTGGGTCGTCGCATAGCGCTGGTCGAACGACTCGGGCAGCCGGCGTGTGTCGGTTACGTTGATCGTCGGCAGGTCGGCGGCGTCGGCGGCCGGGGCCGGTTGCGCAACCGTGGTGTCGCCGGCGGCGTGGGCGAGCGGCGAGAGAAGCGCGGTCGCGGCGGACGTGGCAAGGAGGTGTCGAATCTTCATGAGGCTGTCGTTATGGTCGGGCTGCGCATGCGTCGATCGTGAGCGGGCGGCGGCAGCACCGGTTTTGTTATCCGTGATCGGGCTATCGCGCGGCCGGGTCGAGCGGGCCGCGGTCGCGGGCGTCGGCGCGGCGCATGCCGGCGGACGCGATCGATAGGGAACGGCGCGCGCGAGCTGGCGGGCCGTGCATGCCGGCGGTGTGCCGGCGCGACGCTTCCGGTGAGGAGGCGGATGCGGTAACAGTGGACATCGGGCGGATCCTGAGGTCGGGCCGTCCATGCAACGGGCGACCGCCAATGGCGGTGCCTGGCGCGCCGGGACACCCCGCCCGGTGCGGCTGCTTGGACCTCGGGTCGATGGCAGGTCTCCTGGCTCGCGGGTCCTGATTCGTGCCGGCCTTCCCGGTTTCCCAGTGGCATGCAGTGGCACGGATTCGCCGCTCACAGTTGCGGGGGCAGCCGCAGATTCGAGGCGCGGCCTCTCCTGCGTTCCCTTTTGATCCCATCCCTGGGAACCATCAGCGCGCAAGGGTAATGGCGTGCGCTCCGGCGCGTCAATTGTCGGGCAGCCCGCGGATGCGAAAAAACGTCATCGATGCGCAAAAACTTTCGAAATCCTGTCTTTCATGCGTCGATGGCGCGTTTCATGTCTGACGAAATGGCGTGGTTTGCTGCCATGCAATCGCGCCGGAACCGGCTCGGGGCGACACCCGTCCACCTGACGAACGCGCGGCGGAAGGCTTCCTCGCCGCCGAACCCGAGATGCGCGGCAATCCGCGCGACCGGCCAGTCCGACTCGCGCAGGCAGCGTTGCGCAGCCTCGGCGAGACACTGCTCCCGCAGCACGTGATAACCGCTGCCTTCGGCCGCCAGCCGCCGCCGCAACGTCGCCTCGCTCACGCCGAGCCACACGGCCAGTTCGGCGAGTGCCGGCAATGCCTGTTCGTGCGCGAGCGCCGCATCGAGAAAGCCGCGCACCTGCTGCGCCCACGACACGACGGCCGGCGCCGCATCGATCAGGCGAAACGGAAAATCGACGAGAAACGCGTCGAGCTCGGCCGGCTGCCGGATCACGCGGCACTCGAGCCGCCCCGCATCGAATGCGAAGCCGTAGCTCTTGCGGCCCACCTCGACCGGCGCGTTGAACAGCCCCAGCAAAGGCATCGCGTCGTCGCGGCGCGGATGGCCGAGCCACACGTCGGTCGGCCGCAGCGGCTGCCCGATCAGCCAGCCGAACAGCTGCAGATAGCAGAACAGCCCCGTCAGGTCGACGAGGCACGCGGCCGGGCTGCGTGTGCGGCGCAGCGAATCCATCCGGAACGTCGCGCGCCCGTCACGCACGGCGAGTGACAGCGCGCCGGCGCGCGGCGTCAGCATCTCGCCGAATTCGCGCGCGCAGCGGATCGCGTCGGCGAGCGTCGCGCAGCTCAGCAGGCAGCGGCACATCAGGTCGACTTCGCGTTTGCGCATCGGCGGGTGGCTGTCGCCACGCGCGACCTGCGCCTCGAGGCGTTCGATCGCGTCGCGGTACAGCGCGACGAAATCGCCCGGCGTCGCTGCCGGTTGTGGCGGCTGCGCGTCGCAGTCGGCCGGCGGCGCGCCGCTGCGCGTGAGTTCGCTCAGCAGGCGCGCACCGAGGCCCGGCAAGATGCGGCCGCGGGCCGGCATGGCGCGCTGTTTCATGAGTCTCCCGATCTGAGCGTTGTGACAGGGGTCGGTGAGCGCGGTGGTAGGGGTCCGACAACCGTCGCCACGCAAGAATGCTATCCACGCCGACCGCCTTCGGCCTCACCGAAACGGCGTAGGCGCGCTGCGCATCCTGTAACGAACGACCCCGGACGACACGCGAATGATCCAGATCGTAGATGAAATCACGCTCGCGCCCGAGCGTATTCCCGACGTGCTTGCACTGCTGCGCGACCGTTACCTGCCGGGCCACGCGGCGCGCGGGCTGACGGCGGCCGGCCGCTGGGTGTCGCCGCCCGTCGCGGTGCCGGGGCAGCCGAGCACGCTGTGGCTGACCTGGCACGTGGCCGACGCGCCGGCCTACTACCGGATGCGCGCGCTGACGGATGCCGACGTGGTCGGTTTCTGGATGACCGTCGACGCGCTGTGCGACGTGCGCCGCCGCCATGTGATGACGGATGCCGATGCGCCGCTGCCTGCGCTGACGGAGGTCGATCATGCGGCATGACACGGCACAGGTATTCGTGTCGGCAGATTGCGACGCGGGCGCGATCGAGCATGCATTGCGCGCAGCCGCGCACGCGCGGGCCGGCACGAAACGCGTGGCATTGGCACGCAATCTGGATGGCAGCTGGGGCGCGGGAGACTACACGCTCGACGTATTGCGCGACGAGTCGGCGGCCGACGGTACGGCGGATTTCGCCGCATTGGCTCGATTGCCGGGCATCGAGCGCATCGACGGCGCTCGCTGTCGCGCGATCGGCGGCGGCCTGCGCGAATCGGCGCTGCGCGACGGCGTATGGCGCACGCTGATGCTGCGCGCGCGGCCGCAGGCCGGCACAGCGCGGATCGCCGCGCTCGAACGCGAACTGCTGCAGATGCCCGCGTTCATGCCCGGCATCCGCAACTGGCGCCTGAGCCGGATCGAGCCGCCCGGCGCATGGACGCACGTGTGGCAGCAGGAATTCGCGCACGTCGGCGATCTGCTCGGCGAATACCTGATGCATCCGTATCACTGGGGCTGGGTCGACCGCCGGTTCGACGCCGAAAGCCCCGACTGGACGGTCGATGCGATCTCGCATGCGTTCTGTCCGCTCGCGTCGAGCCTGCTGGCGGATACGGCGGCCTGACGCGCAGCCCACATCAAGCTGACGTCAAACCAACCCTGGAGACACGAAGATGCGAGCCCTGTTGATCGACCGCGTCGGTCATTCCGACACCTTGCGAATGGCCGACGTGCCGGCCCCGACGCCGGGCCCCGGCGACGTGCTGATCCGCGTGGCCTGCGCGGGCATCAATCCCGCCGACTGGAAATGCCGCGAGGGCTACCTCGGCGCATTCATGCAATACACGTTTCCGTTCGTGATCGGGTTCGACGCGGCGGGTGTGGTGGAAGCGGTCGGCGAGGGCGTCGACGGATTCGAGCCCGGCATGCGCGTGTTCGCGCAGACCGACGTCGGCGCGGGGCGCTGGGGCGCGTATGCGGAATACGTCGCCGTGCGTCACGACTCGGTCGTGCGTGTGCCCGACGCGGTGAGCCTGGCGGAAGCCGCGACGGTGCCGACGCCCGCGCTCGCCGCATGGGCCGGCCTGTTCGACGACGGCGGGCTGCAGGCGGGCCAGACCGTGCTGGTACACGGCGGCGCGGGTGCGGTCGGCACGTTCGCGATCCAGCTGGCGGTGCAGGCCGGCGCGCGCGTCGCGGCGACGTGTTCGGCGCGCAACCGCGAGACGGTCGAAGCGCTGGGCGCGGCGGCGAGCATCGACTATCGCGCGCAGGATATCGCCGCGGCGCTGCGCGCCTGGGCGCCCGGCGGGGTCGACCTCGTGCTCGACGCGGTCGGCGGCGGCACGCTGGCCAATCCGCTCGACCTGCTGGCGGCGGGCGGCACGCTGGTGAACATCATGACGCTCGCGGCCGGCGATGCGGAGCGGCTCGCCGCGACGGCGGCCGTTGCCGCACGGCGCGGCCTGCGCACCGCGATGACCTACAGCCGGACGCCGAGCGGCGGCACGCTCGGCCGGATCGCGGCGCAACTGGAGAAGCGCGTGCTGCGCGTGCCGTGTTTCGACCGTTTTCCGCTCGAACAGGCGGCCCGCGCACTCGATCTCGTTCAAACGGGCGAGGCGAAAACGAAGCTGGTGCTTCATGTTGCGGATATCGCCCGCTGAGCGGCCCGCACGCACATCACAGGAGACAATGATGACCGATTCCCGAACCGGCGTACTGGCCGGCAAGTGCGCGCTCGTGACGGGCGCAAGCCGCGGCATCGGCCGTGCGATCGCGCAGCGCCTCGCGTCCGAAGGCGCGACCGTCGTCGTGACGGCGCGCAGCCTCACGCAATCGGCGACGACCGCCGGCACGCTCGCCGAAACGGTTGCGCTGATCGAGCAGGCCGGCGGCCGCGCGATCGCGCTTGCGGCCGATCTGTCGAACGCAGCCGAGCGCGATGCGCTCGTCGGGCGCGCGGCGCAAGCCGCCGGCGGCCTCGACATTCTCGTCAACAACGCGGGCGTGGCCGACTACGCGTGCGTCGACGCGATGCCGATGACGATGTTCGACACGACGATCGAACACTATCTGCGCATTCCGTTCGCGCTGGCGCAGGCCGCGATCCCGCTGATGCGCGCCCGTGGCGCAGGCTGGATCGTCAACGTCGGCTCGGTGACGGCGCTGCCGCCGCTGCGCCCGTTCGACGATTTCTCGCGTGCGGGCGGCGCGACCGTCTATGCGGCGGTGAAAGCGGCGCTGTCGCGCTTCACGCAGGGGCTCGCGGCCGAACTCGAAGCCGACGGCATCGCGGTGAATCTCGTCGCGCCGAGCACGGCGATCCGCACGCCGGGCGCCGCGCGCTACATCCCTGAAGGCTATCCGACCGAGGACGTCGCGTATCTCGCCGAAACCGCGCTCGCGCTGTGCCGCCTGCCGGCGCGCGAACGCACGGGCCTCGTCACGCACAGCCTGCATTTCCCGCTCGCGCAGCGACTCGCGGTGCGCTCGCTCGACGGCCGCACGGTGCTGCCGCCGCCGGTGATTCCCGCGTATGCGCATCCCCACATCGACCCGACAGGACTTTGATTGACATGACGAATTCGATTCGCTTCGACGGCGGCACCGCCGTGATCACCGGCGCGGCCAGCGGCATCGGCAGCGGGCTCGCACGCCACGCCGCCGGGCTCGGCATGCGCGTCGTGCTGGCCGATCTCGACCCGGCGAAGCTCGACGCATTCGCCGCGACGCTCGACACCGAGGTCCTGTGCGTGCCGACCGACGTCAGCCGGCCGGAAGCCGTCGACGCGTTGGCGGAGGCCGCCTGGCAGCGCTTCGGCGGCGTCGACCTGCTGTTCAACAACGCCGGTGTGATGGCGACCGGCTTCAGCTGGGAAATCACGCCGGAACGCTTCGCGCGCAGCTTCGCGATCAATGTGCACGGCGTGCTGAACGGCATCCGCAGCTTCGTGCCGCGGATGCTCGAGCGCAACGTGCCGGCGCGCGTCGTGAATACCGCGTCGGTCGGCGGGTTCCTGCCGAGCCCGCTGATGTCGCCTTATTCGGCGACGAAATTCGCGGTGGTCGCGCTGACGGAATCGCTGTATGGAGAACTGAAGATGCTGGGCGCACCGGTCGGCGTGTCGTTGCTCGCGCCGGGCCCCGTGCAGTCGGGCATCTTCAACGACCCGTTCGGCGCGGTGCATGACCGGCCCGAGGTGCGCGGCTTCGTCGACACGATGCGCTCGATGCTGAACGCGCACGGGCTCACGCCCGACGCGTTCGCCGCGCGGGTGTTCGACGGTATCCGGGCAGGGCGCTACTGGCTGATTCCGCAACCGGAGACGATCGACGGCGCGCTGCAGCGGCGCACCGACGACATCCTCGCTGCACGCGATCCGTCGCTGCCGTCGTTCTGACGGCCGGTGCGGCAGCCACGCCCGGCGCGTGTCGTCACATGCGCATGCCGGAATGCGAGCGGCCGCTCGGGTCGCCGCCGCGATCGGGCGGCGTATTGTTCTGATCGATCTTCGCGAGCACGAAGCCGGCGTGCGGCAACGTGCCGGGCGAGCGGTGCGTCGCTTGCGCAACGGCGTCGTGCGGCGACGCGGCGGGGAAACCGGATGACGTCACGCCCGGTTGAGCGAACGCCGAAAGGGAAGCAGCCGCCAGGGCGGCGGCGACGATCGCGTGCGATTTCATGGTGGCTCCTTCACGACTGGCTGCGGGACAACGTAATCAGTCTAGGGCGCGAAACTTAACGCGACGTGAAGGAGTGATGCGGCGCGGATGACGGAATGTTCATGCGCGCCGCGACGTTCATGCCGGTGCCGACACCAGCGCGCAGAAGTTCTCGAGATCGACGTTGCCGCCGCTGATCACCACGCCCACGCGCTTGCCCAGCAGCGCGTCCTTCATCCGTCGCACCGCGGCGAGCGACAGGCAGCCGGTCGGCTCGACCACCATCTTCATACGCGTGGCGAAGAATCGCATGCAGTCGACCAGTTCCGCGTCGGTCGCGGTCAGGATGTCGTCGACGTCGCGGCGGATGATCGGGAACGTCAGGTTGCCGAGGTGCTGCGTCTGTGCGCCGTCGGCGATCGTGCGCGGCGTGTCGATATGCACGATCGCGCCCGAGCGGAACGATTGCTGGCCGTCGTTGCCGGCTTCCGGCTCGACGCCGTAAAGCGTCGCGTGCGGCGACAGTGCGCGCGTGGCGAGCGCGGTGCCCGACAGCAGCCCGCCGCCGCCGAGCGGCGTGAATACCGCATCGAGCGGGCCGACTTCGTCGAACAGTTCCTTGGCCGCCGTGCCCTGGCCGGCGATCACGTCCGGGTGGTCGTAGGGCGGGATCAGCGTGAGCCCGTGCTGCGCGGCGAGTTCGCGCCCGATCTGCTCGCGATCCTCGGTGTAGCGGTCGTAGGTCACAACCTTGCCGCCGTAGCCGCGCGTCGCGGCCATCTTCGCGGCCGGCGCATCCTGCGGCATCACGATCGTCGCGGGAATGCCGAGCATGCGCGCCGACAGCGCGATCGCCTGCGCATGGTTGCCGGACGAGAACGCGACGACACCGTTGCGGCGTTGCTCCGCGTCGAAGCGCGACAGCGCGTTGAACGCGCCGCGGAACTTGAATGCGCCCATGCGCTGCAGGTTCTCGCACTTGAAGAACACTTGCGCGCCGAGTGCTTCGTCGATCGTCCGCGACGTCATCACCGGCGTGCGGTGCGCATGGCCTTCGAGCCGGGCCGCGGCGGCGGCGACGTCGTCGTATGTGGGGAGAGTCGGAGCGTTCATGGATTGCCTGGTGGTCGTTGGAATCGTTCAGCAGTAAAGCAGCGCGCGTGCCGCGCGCTTGCGTCATTTCGCATCGTTGTAGACGGTCGCGCGCGAGACGCCGAGATGCTGCGACACGATCTCCATCGCGCGGCGTACTTCGAGGAAACCGTCGGCCTTCAACGTCTGCATCAACTCGCGGCGCTGGTCGGTCTTCAGTTCGCGCGGCGTCGTCGCGAGGCGCATCGCGAATGCGTCGATGCGTTGGCGGATCGCATCCGCGCCGGCCGGATCGAGCGTTTCCGCGACGGCTTCGCCGTCCGTGCTGCAGAACTGGTTCAGCATGCCCTGGAAGCCGCGGAACAGCGTGACGTCGGCATTCAGGCACAGCGCGGCCACGTAGCGGCCGGTCGAATCCTTGATGCCGATCGACGTGCTTTTCGCGGTGCGGCCGTCGGCGAAGCGGTTCGGGTAGTTCGCGAGCACGGGCGGGAAATCGTCGTCCGCGATGCGGGCGAGGCCGAGCTCGGTCGCGGGATCGCCGACTGCGCGCCCCGACAGGTTGTTGTGGATCGCGAGGATCGCGTGCTTCGGCGTGCGCAGGTCGTGAACCACGACCTCGGTGAACGGCGCGAACATCGCGCCGAGCCCTTCGGCGATGCGCTGCACCTGTTCGATCAGCGATGCCTGTTCGGTCAGCGCGAGTTTACGGGTGGTGGTCATGATGGTTTCGCGGTCAGGTTTCGGATCGATGCGACGGCTTGGGGAAACGGGCGACAGGCGTGTTACTCGCCGCCCGCCGCCTCCGGCCGCGTGATGTCGGCGAGCAGCGGCTGCGCGATCCGAACGTAGTCGGCCGCGTCGAGCACGACGGAGCGATCGAGGCGACCCGCGTTGAAGGCGATCTCGGTGTTGCGTTCGACCAGGGCCGGATCGACGACGAGCGTCACGCTCGGGTCGAACACGAACGGCGGCACGGCGCCCATCACGCAGCGCGTGACGGTGGCCGCGAGGTCGGGCGATGCGAGGGTGGCCTTGCGGCGGCCGACCGCATCGGCGACCTTGCGGAAGTCGATCTTCAGGTGGCCGGGAATCACCGCGAGCGCGGTGGCGTCGCCGCCATCCTTGAACGTGCAGAGCATCGCCTTCGCGCCCTGTTCGGGGCGCGTGCCGCGCAGCGCGGCGATTGCGTCGGATTTCCCTTCGGCCGGATGCTCCAGCACACGGAACCGCGCACCGGACGTGTTCAGCAGATCGCAAAGCGTGTCGAAAACGGGATAGTCGCTCATGTCGCTCCGGGCAGGTGGGGCCGGGGGATCGAGGCGCGCCGGGGCGAGTGCGTCGGCGAGTCGGTCGATGGAATGTCCAAGTATAGACGTTTTGTCATGCGCGTGGCAAAGGGACGGGACCGCGGGGGCGTCAACGGTGTTCGGTCGCATCGACGAAAAGGTGTCACTCGACCCATTTTTGACGGGTGTCGAGCAAGTCATGGGGCCGCTCGCCAATCGACATCGGCGCCTGTCCCCGGATTGCCGATCCTGCGTAGAATGTCGCCGTCAGGTTCGGCCTTTCGGCCCCTGCAGTGGAACTGACACGACCCGTGTCAGGCATCGATGTTTTGCAAAATCCGGTCGACCAACCTAAATTACCGCGCCTCATGCATGGCGCCGATAAGACGCGGTCGGTCTGCGACCGGGCATGAACGGCGCTGACGCGCCATCGGCATCATCGCCCGGGGCATTCGCTCACAGGGCAGCAGGAGGAATTCTTGAAGAGGGCGGCTCTCGATAACGGACGCGTCTTGACCGAACGCGGCAAGCACGCTGTGAACAAGATTATGGCCAGTGCGATCGAGATCTTCGTGGACGAAGGCTACGGCGGGCTGACCATGAGGAAGGTCGCGGCAAAGGCGGGATTGGCGCTGTCGAACCTGCAGCATTACTTTCCCACGCGCGAGGACATCTTCGAGGCCATCCTGACCGTGACGAGGGAGGCGTACGCCAACACGTACGACAGCGTGCGTGCGGACACGTCGCTGACACCCGAGGGCCGTCTGGAGAAAGTGGTCCGGCTGTTGCTCGAAGACAGCAAGCAGCCCAGGACCCAAAGCCTGTTCGTGAACTTCTGGGCACTGGCTCAGACGCAAGAGTTCGCGCGGAAAATGCTCGAAGAGGGATACGGGTTTCAGCGAAGCGTGATCGCCGGATTCATCGAAGCGGTGAACCCGGCATTGTCGCAAGCCGCGCTCAACCGGCGCGCTGCACTGGTCACCGCGCAGATCGAGGGGCTCATCGTGCTGATACCGCAAAGGAATCGATTTCCGTCGGATATCAAGGGAATCGAGGACGATGCGGTGATGGCCATTCTGGCGTTGGCCAAGGTGCCTTGAGCTGAATGGATGCGGCGGCGCGGGGCTACCGAAGAACGACCACCCACGCCCCAACCTGAACGAACAACATGACGGACACTGTGGGCCGAATTTGCACTCAACGCGTCGCCTGCGTGGCGTCTGCCCGATTTCCGGCGTCCCGATCCCACGGCGGCACGCCGCCGAACGCATCGACCAGGAAGTCGATCATGACGCGCACCCGGGCGCTCAAATGCCGCCGGCTCGGATAGACGGCAAGGATGTCGATATCCGGCAGGCGATACCCGGGCAACACGGGAACGAGCTTGCCTGTCCGGAGATCGTCGCCGATCAGGAAGGTGGGTTGCCAGATGATGCCTTGCCCGGCGAGCGCGGCGGCGCGTGCCGTATCTCCGTTGTTGGTATGCATGTGGCAGTCGGACCTCACGATATGAACCTTGCCGTCTCCGTCGATCAGTTCCCATTCGTCGCCGGTGGCCGCATACGTGTACCCGATGCGTCGATGCCCGATCAGGTCCTCGGGCACGGCCGGATGTCCGAAGTGCGCCAGATAGGCCGGCGACGCACACAGAACGTTTTGCGACGTCGCCAGTTTTCGCGCTGCATGGCTCGTCGAACCCGCGCGAGAAATGCGAATGGCGAGATCGTAGCCTTCGTCGACGATATCGACGACGCGGTCGATCAGCCCGACGTCGAGTTCGATGCGCGGATATTTCTGCATGAAGCCGGGCCATAGCGGCGCCAGGTACTGAATGCCGAAGCTCACGGGCGCGTTGATGCGCAGGCGCCCACGGGGCTCCACCGACGCGGACGACACGAGCCCTTCCGTCTCCGCGACTTCGTCGAGGATGGTCTTGCAGCGCGCGTACAGGGTCTCGCCGCCCTCGGTGAGCGACAGCGTGCGCGACGTGCGATTCAGCAGGCGCGTGCCGAGGTGCGCTTCCAGCTCGTGCACATAACGGGTGACGTTGGCGGGCGACGTGCCGAGCACGTCCGCCGCTCGCGCAAAGCCGCCGCGGCTCACGACGGTTACGAAGACCTCAAACGCACGCAGGCGGTCCATCTCGTTCCCCGATCATTCATAAAAGATGAACGATACAACCACGTTTTCTGCCTTTCTTCAATCAATGCTGAATCCTATAGTGCTCTCACGGGCCAAGGCATCGGGCACTGGCCAACGGAGTACATCGGAGATTGAACATGCAACGTTTGACGGGAAAAGTCGCCATCGTGACGGGCGCCAGTGCAGGAATCGGCCGGGCAACGGCGAAGCTGTTCGCGAAGGAAGGCGCCAAGGTGGTCATTGCGGCCCGCCGCGCGGGCGAGCTTGAAGCGCTCGCCGCAGAGATTGCGAGCGAAGGCGGCGAAGCCGCGTATCTGGCGGGCGACGTGCAATCGGAGGACTTCGCGAAGGCGCTGGTCGCGCTCGCCGTGAACCGCTTCGGCCGCCTGGACATTGCCTACAACAACGCGGGTACGCTGGGCGAGATGGGGCCGAGCACCGGTATTTCCGAAGCGGGCTGGAACGCCGCGCTGGCCACCAACCTGACCAGTGCCTTCCTCGGCGCGAAGCACCAGATTCCCGAAATGGTGAAGCACGGCGGCGGATCGATCATCTTCACGTCGACGTTCGTCGGGTACTCGTTCGCGTTTCCGGGCACCGCGGCCTATGCGGCGAGCAAGGCCGGCCTGATCGGCCTGACTCAGGCGCTCGCCGCCGAGTACGGCGCACAGGGCGTGCGCGTGAACGCGGTGTTGCCGGGCGCGGTGGACACGGAGATGTATCGCGGCATGAACGATACCGACGAGTCCCGGCAGTTCGTGACGGGGCTGCATGCGCTCAAGCGCGTCGCGAAGCCGGAAGAACTCGCGCGCTCGGTGCTCTATCTTGCGTCGGACGATTCGTCGTTCGTGACCGGCACCGCATCGCTGGTCGATGGCGGCGCCTCGATCACGCGGACTTGAGCCCCGATCGCCGCATCCGGTTGTTCAGCACTTGATGTCGTCGTTTTTACTTCGTTCAAGGAACAGGAAATCACCATGGATCTCAATCTGAAAGGCAAACTCGCGCTGGTCAGCGGAAGCACGGCCGGCATCGGCCGCGCTATCGTCGGCACGCTGGCGCAGGAAGGCGCTCGCGTGATCGTCAACGGCCGCTCGCAGTCATCGGTGGATGAAGCGGTCGAACAACTGAAGGCGGAAACCGGCGGCGACGTGGTCGGGTTTGCCGGCGATCTGAGCACCGCCGAAGCGGCCGACCAACTCGCGCAGCGCCATCCCGGCGTGGAAATTCTGGTCAACAACCTCGGCATCTTCGAGCCCAAGCCGTTTGAAGAGATCCCCGATGCGGACTGGCAGCGTTTCTTCGACGTCAACGTCCTGAGTGGCGTGCGCCTCGCGCGGCTGTTTCTGCCGGCGATGAAGCAGGCAAACTGGGGGCGCATCATCTTCATCTCGAGCGAAAGCGCCGTTCAGATTCCGACCGAAATGATCCACTACGGAATGACGAAGACCGCGCAGATTGCGGTTGCGCGCGGGTTGGCCGAGGCCGTTGCCGGCACGGGCATTACGGTCAACAGCGTCCTGCCGGGGCCGACCCGATCGCGCGGCGTGGGCGAATTCGTCGAGACGCTCGCGAAGGCGGACGGCAAATCGTTCGAAGCGTACGAGAAGGAATTCTTCGAGAAGGTCCGTCCTACGTCGCTCATCAAGCGATTCAGTTCGCCGCAGGAAGTTGCGTCGCTCGTGGCGTATGTCGCCAGCCCGCTTTCGTCGGCGACGACGGGCGCCGCGTTGCGCGCCGACGGTGGCGTGATCAAGAGCGCGTTCTAGCGTCGTGGCCGGCCTTGCGCCGGCCTGTCCGAACGTCAGGCCGGCGATGCGCGCGAGCGCTGCGCCGGCCGGCAGGGGAACAGGGCACCCGATCCCGCGCAAGGCGATCGCTCCACGCGATCGCCCAAACTCACCCCCGCACCGCCTTCACCACATACTGACTCGTCGGCACCACATCGATCTTGTCGAAATCGATGAATCGCCCGCAGCTGTCCATCATCTCCGCCACGTTCCGCTGAAACTTCTCGTCGTCGCCGAGCGCATCGAAGAACGCATGCGGATCGGTCATCGCGGCCGCGGGGAAGCACTCCTCGACGATCGCGTCGTACCCCGGCGCCGCATGCGTGAGCGCGCGCACGACGACGTTCTGCACGTACAGGAAATTGTCCTGCGTATCGATCGCGACGCGCGTGTGATGCCCGTGCCACACGTCGAGCCACGCTTCGTGCGTCAGCCGCGGCGGCCGCTTCAGGAACGCGAGCTGCGAGAACCCCGTGGTCCGCTCACCCGGCCGCGCCGGAAAGCGCGTATTCGGAATCGGCTGCGACTCGGTGACGAGATACGCCGCCATGTGCGGGACGACGGCGCGCACCGCGTCGTCGAACGGCTGACGGAACATCGCATTCGCGCTGTCGACCCACACCGCGACGATCCCGTCGATGCCCGGGTGCGTGTTGGTCTGTTTCAGGCCGGCGGCCGGCGCGACATCCGCATCGGCGACGTTCACCTGCACGCCGTGCGCACCGAGCGACAGCAGCTTGTCGGCGAGCTGCGCGCGCACCGTGCGGCTCCACTGATCGGGCGCGGCCTGCGTATCGCGCCACAACACATACATGATTTTCTCCATTGCTCCGGCTCCAGAGGGGGATGACAGGATCGGCGGCATTGCCGCCGGGATTCAGGAAGCGGCTTCGGTCGATCCGGACATCTGATGCGCATCCGGCGCGAACCGGTTCGCGGTCAGCGTGAACGACGGCGGGATCGGCGACGTGACGGTTTCGAACAGCCGCTCGTGGCGCGTCGCGTGAATGCGCCACACGCCATCGCGTTTCACGTACTGGTCGTCGTAGAACGCGGTGCCGTGCAGCAGGTAGTTATCCTCAAGATTGATCGCGTGATCCTCGAGAAACCACACACCGCACGCATGATCGACCGACACGAGTGTGAGCTCCGGGTGATGGCCGTGATGCATCGTCAGGAAGGTCGGCTTGCCGATCAGCGCGCGCAGGCTCGTCACGAACGCGTCGCGGCCGTCGTACGCATAGCGGCCGCCATACAGCCGCGCTTCGCAGTCTTCTGTCAGGCAATCCGCGAGCAGCGCCCAGTCGTGCGTGTCGACCGCGCGGAAATACCGGTACTTCAACTGCCTGATCTGTTCGTACTCGTGGAGCGTGCGGGTCGTGTCGTCCATCGCCGGGTCTCGTGGTGGTGTCGTTCGATGGTAGGAACGAAGGCACCCGCACCACATCGTCTGTTCGGACGAACGCGCCGCACGCATGCGGCCCGTGCCGCCGGGTCGAATCGCCGGTTTCATCCGAACGGGTGATGGCCGACACATCGCGCGGCGGTAACGTGGCATCGACGCGGCGTTCGAACCGCGCCGGCACCGAACAAGGAGACAGGATGACCCTCATCGAATCGCTGGAAGCGCGCGTGCGCCGGCTCGAGGACGCCGACGCAATCCGCCGGCTGAAGGCGCGCTACTTCACCTGCTGCGACCGCAAGGATCCGGAGGGGATGCGCGACTGCTTCGCGCCCGGCCCCGTGCATATCGACTACGGCCGGATCGGCACATTCGACACGCGCGACGCGCTCGTCGACGTGTTCGCGCAACTCGGCTGCCATCCGCACATCGTCGAGATGCACCACGGCGTGAATCCCGAGATCGACGTGCTCGACGCGACGCATGCACGCGGCACGTGGGGCCTGCACTACCAGATGATCGACACGAACGCGCGCACGCTCACGCAGCTCGGCGCGTACTACGACGACGCATACCGGAAGGTCGACGGCGAATGGAAGATCGCGGGCACGCGCTGCGTCGTCACGTCGACGCTGTCGGCCCGCTACGAAGGCGATGCGCCGGGCGTGCTGTTCGCCGGCGTGCTGCCGCCGGCCGCCTGACGCAAGCGAACGCCATCCACGTGGCGCCAAGCACATTCCATAGGAGACATCGAACATGACACAGAACCACGAGGCGCCGGTCGCCGTCGTGACGGGCGCCTCGCGCGGCGCGGGCAAGGGCATCGCGCGCGCGCTCGGCGCGGCCGGCATGACCGTCTATGTGACGGGCCGTTCGCAGAACGAAGGCGATGCGCCGCTGCCCGGCACGATCCACGAAACCGCGCGCGAGATCGATGCGCTCGGCGGCCGCGGGATCGCGGTGGCCTGCGACCACGCGGACGACGCACAGGTGAAGGCGCTGTTCGAGCGTGTCGAACGCGAAAGCGGGCGGCTCGACATTCTCGTGAACAACGCGACCTGCCTGCACGATCAGCTGATCCTGCCGGGCCCGTTCTGGGAGAAGTCGCTCGATCTCGTCAACATCCTCGATGTCGGGCTGCGCTCGGCCTATGTCGCGAGCTGGCACGCGGCGCGACTGATGGCGCAGCGCCGCAGCGGGCTGATCGCGTTCACGTCGTCGTTCGGCGCGAGCTGCTATATGCACGGCGCGGCATACGGCGCGCAGAAGTCCGGCGTCGACAAGTTCGCGAAGGACATGGCCGTCGATCTGAAGCCGTTCGACGTCGCGGCCGTGTCGATCTGGATGGGCCCGCTGCGCACGGAGCGTACGACGCGCGTGTGGGAAGCACACCCGGATCTGTACAAGGAATTCTCGCTCGTCGCGGAAAGCCCCGAGTTCACCGGCCGCGTGATTCACGCGATTCATGGCGATCCGCAGCGCATGACGCTGTCGGGCCAGGTGCTAGTCGGCGCGGAGGCCGCGCTGCGGTACGGCATCGCCGATCTCGACGGCAAGCAGCCGCCGTCGTACCGCGAACTGCTGGGTGGGCCTGTACAGGCGCATCCGGCGATCGTCGCCTGAGGAGCACGCATGGGCATCCTGACAGGCAAGGTCGCGCTCGTGACGGGCGCGGGGCAGGGCGTCGGCCAGGGCGTCGCGCAGGCGCTCGCGGCGGAAGGGGCGCACGTCGCCGTGGTCGGCCGCACCCTCGACAAACTGCTCGCGACCTGCGAGGCGATCCGCGCGCGCAACGGCGTGGCCGAGCCGTTCGTGTGCGACGTGATGGACGCGTCGCAGATCGAGCAATGCGTCGACAACGTCGTCGCGCGGTTCGGTGGCGTGCAGATCCTGATCAACAACGCGCAGGTCGTGCCGCTCGGCCGCCTGCTCGACGTCACCGACGCGAGTTTCCAGGCGGGGCTCGAATCGGGGCCGATCGCGACGCTGCGCATGATGCGCGCGTGCCATCCGCATCTGAAGGGTGACGGCGTGATCGTCAATTTTGCATCGTCCGCCGCGGTGCGCTGGGATGCATCCGGCTACGGCGCGTACGCGGCGACCAAGGAGGCGATCCGTGCGCTGACGCGCGCGGCCGCGTGCGAATGGGGCGTGGACGGCATCCGCGTGAATGCGGTCGCGCCGCATGCGTTGTCGCCGGGCCTGAAAGGCTGGGTCGACGCAAATCCGCAGGAAGCCGCCGCGTTCTTTCGCACGATTCCGCTCGGCCGCGTCGGCGACTGCGAGCAGGACATCGGTCGCGCGATCGTGTTCCTGGCGAGCCGCGACGCGGCCTACCTGACGGGCGCGACGCTGCCGCTCGACGGCGGCCAGGCTTACTGGGGCTGAAGGCGGGATCGAAGGTGCGCGGCACTGGGGCCGCGCGCGAATCATGGAACGGCAAACCCGCGCAGGGGCGTAGCGGGCAGCCGGCAAACCGGAATCGAAGAGAGGACGACATGGGTCGACTGGAAGGAAAGGTAGCGATCGTCACGGGCGGTGCGCGTGGCATGGGCGCGGCGACGTGCCGGCTGTTCGTCGCGGAAGGTGCGCGCGTCGTGATCGGCGACGTGCTCGACGTGGAAGGCGAAGCGCTCGCGCGCGAACTCGGCGACGCGGCGCGCTTCATGCGGCTCGACGTCGCCGACGAAGCAAGCTGGGTGCGCGCGACCGACGCGACGATGGAGCAGTTCGGCCGGATCGACGTGCTGGTCAACAACGCTGCCGTGCTGACGTTCGGCGGCATCACGGAGCTGTCGAAACGCGATTTCGAGCGTGCGGTGTCGATCAACCTCGTCGGGACCTTCGTCGGCATCCGGACCATCGCGCCGCACATGATCGCGCGCAAGAGCGGGTCGATCGTCAACATCTCGTCGGTGGACGGGCTGCGCGGCGTGAACGCGCTGGCCGCGTACGTGTCGAGCAAGTGGGGCGTGCGCGGGCTGACGAAGGTTGCGGCGCTCGAACTCGGCCATCAGGGCGTGCGCGTGAATTCGATCCATCCGGGCGGCGTGAACACCGCGATGTCGAACCCGACCGGCGCGCCGCTCGAGGAAATCAACCAGCACTACGCGAACGTGCCGCTGCAACGCGTCGGCCTGCCTGACGAAATCGCGCGCGCGACGCTGTTCCTCGCGAGCGACGAAGCGTCGTACTGCAATGGCGCCGAGCTGGCCGTCGACGGCGGGATGGCAGCGGGCGCGTATTACCCCGGATTGCCCGGCGCGCCGTTTTGAGCGGGGGTGCTTGCGACACGCTCACGTCAGATGTTTGTGTACGCAACCTAATTCAGGGTTTGCCTGAGTAGCGAAAACGTGAATTCGCCCGGCCCGCGCTCGTGCGGGCCGCGCGCGCGAGCGGTGCGCCAAATTTTCCGCTTCCGCGAAACCCTTGCCGGACGGCCGTCCTGGCCGTTTCGTCCCCAAAGCGCGCGCAATGGCGCTGTAAAAAGAACGCGCAGGCAACCGGCGTGCCGGGTCGCCGACATAGTTGTTTCTTGTTGCAACGCAACGTTTGCCGAATAACGGCGATGGTATGCTGGCCGTCATGGAGTTGTACGGCAGGTTGCTTGTATGGCGAAACTCGCGTTCGCACTTACTAAAGAGACATCACCTTCTCTCGCTCGCATCGCGGCATCGACACGCGCTCCGCTCGCGCGTCCCGTCCTGCGCGCCGCCGCACCCTGCGCTCCAATCGCATACCCCATCTCGCGGGCTCGCCCCGCATCCCCCATCCTCGCCTAATAATCTGGAGACACCTCATGTCGCACAACAATCTGGCCGAAGTAACACACGGCCCGCTGATCGCTCCGCCGGCTTTCGTCAAACATCGCAAGCTGATCGACTGGGTGTCGCGCATCGCGGCGCTCACGGAGCCCGAGCGCGTCGTGTGGTGTGACGGTTCGCAGGAAGAAAACGACGCGCTGTGCCAGGCGATGGTCGACCAGGGCACGCTCAAGCGCCTGAACCCGGCGAAGCGCCCGAATTCGTATCTCGCGCAATCCGATCCGTCGGACGTCGCGCGCGTCGAGGATCGCACGTTCATCTGCGCGGCTTCGCGCGACGACGTCGGCCCGACCAACAACTGGATCGAGCCCGCCGAAATGCGCGAAACGCTCAACGGCCTGTTCCGCGGCTCGATGCGTGGCCGCACGCTGTACGTCGTGCCGTTTTCGATGGGCCCGCTCGGCTCGCCGATCGCGCACGTCGGCGTCGAACTGTCCGACAGCCCGTACGTCGTCGTGAACATGCGGATCATGACGCGCATGGGCCGCGAGGTGTACGACGTGCTCGGCGAGGACGGCGAGTTCGTGCCGTGCGTGCACAGCGTCGGCCATCCGCTCGAGGCCGGCCAGCAGGACGTGCCGTGGCCGTGCAACCCGGTCAAGTACATCGTGCATTTCCCCGAAACGCGCGAAATCTGGAGTTTCGGCTCGGGCTACGGCGGCAACGCGCTGCTCGGCAAGAAGTGTTTCGCGCTGCGTATCGCGTCGACGATGGGCCGCGACCAGGGCTGGCTCGCCGAACACATGCTGATCCTCGGCGTGACGTCACCGGCCGGCAAGAAATATCACGTCGCGGCGGCGTTCCCGTCCGCGTGCGGCAAGACCAACTTCGCGATGCTGATTCCGCCGCAGGGCTTCAAAGGCTGGAAGGTCACGACGATCGGCGACGACATCGCGTGGCTGAAGCCGGGCCGCGATGGCCGACTCTATGCGATCAATCCGGAAGCCGGTTTCTTCGGCGTTGCACCGGGCACCGGCGTGAAGACCAACCCGAACGCGATCTCGACGCTCACAGAAAACGTGATCTTCACGAACGTCGCGCTGACGGAAGACGGCGACGTGTGGTGGGAAGGTCTGACCGACACGCCGCCCGCGAAGCTGACCGACTGGCAGGGCAACCCGTGGACGCCGGAAATCGGCAAGGAAACGGGCCGCAAGGCCGCGCATCCGAATTCGCGCTTCACGGCGCCGGCCGCACAGTGCCCGTCGATCGACGACGATTGGGAGAATCCGGCCGGCGTGCCGATCGACGCATTCATCTTCGGCGGCCGCCGTTCGACGACCGTGCCGCTCGTGACCGAGGCGCGAGACTGGGTCGAAGGCGTGTACATGGCCGCGACGATGGGTTCGGAAACCACCGCTGCGGCAGTCGGCCAGCAGGGCATCGTGCGCCGCGATCCGTTCGCGATGCTGCCGTTCTGCGGCTACAACGTCAGCGATTATTTCGCGCACTGGCTGACACTCGGCAAGCAGCTCGAAGGCGCGGGCGCGAAACTGCCGAAGATCTACTGCGTGAACTGGTTCCGCAAGGATGCGAACGGCAAGTTCGTGTGGCCGGGCTTCGGCGAGAACATGCGCGTGCTGAAGTGGATGCTCGATCGTCTCGAAGGCACGGGCGGTGGCGGCGAGCATGCGTTCGGCGTGTCGCCCGCGTATGAGGACCTGCACTGGGACGGGCTCGATTTCACGCGCGAGCAGTTCGATGCGGTGACGGCGATGAACGCCGATGAATGGCGCGAGGAACTGAAGCTGCATGCGGCGCTGTTCGATACGCTGAAGCTGCGGCTGCCGGCCGAAATGACCGACACGATGAAGAAGATCGAGCAGCGCATCGGCGCCTGACGGCCCGCATCGACACGTCGTACCCGACGTCCCGCCGCCGGCATGCATCGCCGGCGGCGGGACGTTTCTGCATCGGCGCGGCACACGCGCCGTTCGCTTACTGCGCGCGGCAATGCGCGACGACTTCGTCCACCGCGCGCTGCACGTCGCCGCGCCGGTAGCGCAGCAGCGCGCTGTCGGCCGGATCGGGTTCATACGACACGACGTTGCCGCGCCCCGTGTAGATCGCCATGTCGGGCAGCAGCGGATGCTCCTGGTCGAGCGACGGCACGTCCTGCGGATTGCCGGCCGCGCGGAAGAAGGCCGCGAAGTAATCGGCGAAGCTGAGGTTCTCGTCGCCGACGAGGTAGGCCTTGCCCGCTTCGCCGCGCTGCAGTGCGCCCCAGATCGCTTCCGACAGCGATTGCGTCGAGATGAAGTTGCTGCCGCCGGCCGGCCCGAATACGGGCAGCCCCGCGAACCGGCCCTGCGCATAGTTGGTGTACGCCGCGAACATCTCGTTGCGCAGCCCCGGCACCGATCCGACGACGAACGGCGCGTTGACGCTGCACACGGCGAACGACGGCGTCGCGAGCGCACGCACGCGTTCGTCGGCGAGATGGCGCGAGCGCACGTACGGCACCGTGTCGACGAGCGCCGGCGCGACCTGCGGATAGAAGCTGCCGACCAGCACCGCGCGCTTCACGCCCGCGTCGCGCGCAAGCGCGAAGAAGCGCGGCACCGCGTCGACGTTCGCGCGTTCCCAGTGCGCGCCTTCGTCGGTGCCGGGCGGCAGGTGGCGGATGTCGTTGCCCGCTGCGAATACGACCGCGTCGAACGGCGCGAGATCGTCGCGCGTGAAGTTGCCGGCCACGTAGTCGCGCAGCAGCACGTCGAACCGGACGAGTGCGCTGCCGGGCGCGGGCGGTTTGCGCGCGGCGAGCGTGACATGGTTGCCCTGCGCGTGCAGGTGCAGCGCGACATGGCCGCCGATGAGGCCGGTGCCGCCGACGATCAGGATCTTCATGAAGTCTCCGTTAGCGGCGCAACCGCGCCGCGTGAAAGGTACAGGCGAGGAACAGGCGAGCGGTGCCGCTCAGAAGTTGAAGCCGTTGCCCGTGACGACGGGCAGGTTGGTCCAGAAGCCGTTCGGGTCGCGATACCAGCCGGCCGCCGCGAGCGCGCCGCCGTCGACATGCAGCGTCGTGCCGGTGACCCACGCGGCGAGCGGGCTCGCGAGGAACAGCGCGGCGCCCGCGATATCGCCGGCCACGCCGAAGCGCCCGAGCGGGATCCAGCGCGGGATGTGCCCGTGATGCTCGGCCGCGACCATCGCGCTGACGGGCACCTGCGGCGTCTCGGTGGTTTCGGGGGCGATCTGGTTCACGCGAATGCCGGCCGGCCCGAGTTCGACGGAAAGGCTCTTCGTGAAGCCGGTCAGCGCAGCCTTGAACGACGCGTACACGGTGCAGTTCGGAATCGCGCGGAAGCCCTCGATCGACGACACGCCGACGATGCTGCTGCCCGCGCCGCGCTTGCGCAGCAACGGCAGCATCGCGCGCGTGACGATGAACACCTGGCGCAGGTTCACGTCGAACAGCCGTGCGATGTCGTCGTCGGTGCAGTCGTCGAACGGTTTCGCGATCTGCAGGAAATCGCCCACATTGTTGATGAGCACGTCGAGGCCGCCGAAGCGTGCGTCGACGGTTCGCGCGAATGCGTCGACCTCGTCGGGGCGCGTGACGTCCACGGTGCCGACGAGCGCATCGACGCCCGCCGCTTCGAGTGCGTGGCGCACATCCTGCGCGCGGGCCGGATCGATCTCGGCCACCGCGACGCGCGCGCCGGCCGCGCCGAACGCTTGCGCGCACGCACGGCCGATGCCCGCGCCGCCGCCGGTGACCAGCACGGTCTTGCCGGTGAATGAAATCATCGATGGACTCCTTTGAACGGGAAAGCAGTGAGTCGCGTCACAGCGACGACACCAGTTGCGCGTTGTCGATCCGCAGCTCCGCACCATTCACGAAGCGCGATTCGTCGGACGCGAGAAACAGCACGAGATTCGCGACGTCCTGCGGGTCGCACATGCGCGCCATCGGATCGCTGCCGATGCCGAGCGCGGCGGGGTCGAGATCGGGCATCAGCGCCTGCGTCATCGGCGTCCAGATGCCGTCCGGATGGATCGAGTTGCAGCGGATCCGGTAGCCGCTGCGCTTGCAGTGCACGGCGACGCTGCGCGCGAGCGCCGTCACCGCGCCTTTCGACCCGGTGTACGCGCACATCATCGGCAGCCCGCCGAGCGCGGCGACCGACGACATCATCACGATCGAGCCCGGCGTGTCGTTGCCCTTCATCGCGCCGATCGCGTACTTGCAGCCGAGGAAATAGCCGTCGGCATTGGTGCGCATCACGCGCCGCCACGTGTCGAGGCTCGTGTCCTCGATCGAGCCGACCGGGCAGATCGCCGCGTTGTTGACGAGCACGTCGAGGCGGCCGAAGCGCTCGAGCGTCGATGCGATCGCGTGCTGCCAACCGGCTTCGTCGGCGATGTCGTGACGGACGAACAGCGCCGCGTCGCCGATCTCTCGGGCGAGCGCACGACCCGCGTCCTCGTCGATGTCGGTCAGCACGACACGTGCGCCTTCGGCGGCGAGCAGCAGTGCATCCGCGCGGCCGACGCCGCTTGCCGCGCCGGTGACCAGCGCGACCTTGTTTGCGACTCGATTCATGGTCGGTCGGATTCCGTTGACGTTGAAAGAAGGACGGCGCTCATGCGGCACCCGGCGCGCGGCCGGCCTTGATCGCATCGAGCGCGGCCGTGCCGTAGATCTGCGCGATCGTGTCGTCGACGCGCGGGTTGGCGCGCAGCTCATGGCCGCCATCGACCGCGAAGCTCTGGCCGGTCACCCAGCCCGACTCGGGGCCGGCGAGATAGCGCACCGCATGCGCGATCGCTTCCGGTTCGCCGAGCGTGCCGAGCGGGATCTGCTCGAGAAAGCCGGCGACGAGCGCGCGGTTGTCGAACATCGGCGCGGTGGCTTCGGAGCGCGTGAGGCCCGGGCGCACTGCGTTCACGCGGATCTGCGCGCCGGCCAGTTCCTCGGCCGCGCCGCGCACGAGCGCTTCGAGCGCGGCCTTCGCGGTGCAGTACGCGGACAGCCAGCGGAAATTGATCTGCGCGGCCGTCGACGAAATGCAGACGATCGCGCCGCCGCCGCTTTCAGCGAGCCGCGGCGCGGCATGACGGATCGCGGCGAACGCGCTGTGCAGGTTCAGGTCGATTTCCGCGCGGAAGGTGTCGGCGTCGTGCAGCAGCAGCGGCCGGAAGCCGGCTCCGCCGACCGTCGGCACGACGATATCGAGCCGATGGTCGATCGCCCATGCGCAGTCGAGCGCGGCCTGCAGGTCGCCTTCGTCGCAGGCGTCGCCCGCATGGATCGCGACGCGGCTGTCGGGTACGGCGTCGGTCAATTGCTGCTGCGTGCGTTCGAGCGCATCGCGGCGGCGGCCCATCAGCACGACGGCCGCGCCGTCGGCGACCAGCGCATGCGCGCAGGCCGCACCGATGCCGCCGGCGCCACCTGTCACGAGCGCGGTGCGGCCGGCGAGGGGAGCAGAGGTGTGCATCGCTCAGCCCTCCAGCGGCAGGTCTTGCGCCCAGTCGACGTGCAGCGTGCGCGCGGCGAAGCGCCACTTGCCGTCGTCGAACACGCAGCGATCGCGATAGCGCAGCCCCCAGTCGAGCTTGCGCTTCACGGCGTCACGCACGTAGACGTGGCAGGCGACGCCGTAGGTCTCGACATCGGCCTCGCTGCCGTCGAGCGTGACGAGTTGGTTGTGCACGTGATGCTGGGTCGCTTCGTAGCGCTCGATCACGCGCATGCCGGCGACGATCGCGTCGCGGTCGTCGAAGCGAAAGCCGGGGCCGGCCAGGGTGGCGTCGCGGGTGAAGAGTGCGGTGAGTCGTGGCCAGTCGCGCCGGTCGACGGCTTGCGCGTAGCGGCACGCAAGTTCGTACAGCGCGTGGCGGGGATTGGAATCGGTCATGCGTGGGCTCCCGTGGAAGAACGGAACGCGTTGGCCGCGCAAGGCGGGCCGACGCGGCGGCAATGCGACGTCGACGCGCAGGTTCGCACCGGGCCGGCCGGGATTCATCGTCCATACGGAGCAGGGCGAGGGTCGGGGAAAACACCGGGGCGGGCCGCCGCATGTGGCATCAGGGTGCATGGATGGTGCGGCGCAGCGAACGGTGCGCGGCATGCGTCTGACGATTCGTGCGGCCGGCCGCGGCAGGCGCGCGACGTGCCGCGTTTCCTTCATGCAGGCGAAGCCGTGGCGCGCGATGTTGCGATGCCGCAGGCCGCGCATCGTCCGCTCAGCGTTTGCCCCTAGTCGAAACGGACGATGGCCGACGGCCGGGCGCTGGCTACCGTGCAGTCATCCGGTGGCGCATGCGATGCCAGCCGGACACGAACCGCACCAGCGGACAACCGGAGGAGACCACGATCATGAGACTGACGACTCGCAAGCTGTGCGTATTGGCGATAGGCACGGTCGCTGCCATGGCGATGGCGCGATACGGTGCCGACCAGGTCCCGTCGCCGCCGTATGCAGCCGGCATCCTGCAATGCCGCTCGGTCGACGCGAACGGTTTGCCGGCAGGTTGTGTGCCAATCGATCCGTCGCACTTCGGTTTCGCCGCGATGCGCGGCATGTGATGCCGGCGCGGCCGCGCGCCGCGCAGCACGGAAGCCGTGGCGGCGCGCTGGCGCACGGACGCCTTCCCGTACGACCCCGGCTGAATCGCCGCGCGCCGGTCCCGCTTCCCGCGGTTCGATTAAATCCGGACATGAGACGGTGGGCGTTTTCCACGCGCCCCGTTGCACGTCCGTCTCGGCAACGAGGCATCGCCGCGACGGCCGCATCAGGCCGTCGCCACCTCCGCCGCTTTCCGCAGTATTCCCAAACGCTGACCCATTCCTCATGTCATCCGACCATTCCCTGACTCATCCCCTGAACACCCGCGACGTGCATCGCTGGGATGCCGAACACGATGTCGTGATCGTCGGCTTCGGTGCGGCCGGCGCGTGCGCGGCGATCGAAGCCGCGAGCGCCGGCGCGGACACGCTGATCGTCGAGCGCGCGTCGAGCTACGGCGGCACGAGCGCGCTGTCGGGCGGCGAGATCTACCTCGGCGGCAGCGGCGGCACGCCCGCCCAGCGGCAGGCCGGCTTCACCGACGACACCGAGGATCTGTACCGCTACCTGATGCTGGCCGGCGGCCGCGACGCCGACGAGTCGAAGGTGCGCCTCTACGCGAACGAAAGCCTGGCGCACCACGACTGGCTCGTCGCGCAGGGCCTCACGTACAAGAACACGTTCGTCGCCGAGCGGATCGTCGAACCGGAAACCGACGATTGCCTGATCTGGTCGGGCAGCGAGGAAGCCTGGCCGTTCAGCGAGGCCGCGAAGCCGTGCCCGCGCGGGCACACCCCGCAATGGCCGGGCTGGGGCGGCGGACAGATGCTGATGCGCGTGCTGGCCGAACGCGTGGCGGCGCTCGGTGTCGCGACGCGCTACGACACGCGCGCGCTCGCGTTGATCGTGGATGACGGCGGCGCGGTGCGCGGCGTCGTGCTGCGCGCCTATGGCGAGACGGCGTTCGTCCGCGCGCGTCGCGCGGTGATCCTGTGCGCGGGCGGCTTCGCGATGAACCGCGACATGGTGCGCCGGCATGCGCCGCAGTTCCTGCGCTCGGACGAACCGATCGGCAGCCCCGGCGACGACGGCTCGGGCATCCTGCTCGGCCAGAGCGCGGGGGGCGCGGCGATTCACATGGATCAGGGCTTCGTCAGCCTGCCGTTCTACGCGCCCGAATCGCTGATCAAGGGCATTTTCGTGAACGCACGCGGCCAGCGCTTCATCAACGAGGACGGCTATCACGGCCGCACGGGCCATCACGCGTTTCACCAGGCCGACGACCGGATCTACCTGCTCGTCGACCAGGCCACCTACCAGGAGCCGCCTGCGATCGCGCGGATCGGCATCGCGGCGGCGGGCGAAACGTGGGAGGAAGTCGAACGCGACCTGCAGATGCCGGCCGGAACGCTGACGGCGACCGTCGACGTCTACAACCGCCATGCGGCCGAAGGCACCGATCCGTTGTTCCACAAGGCGAGGAAGTGGCTGCAGCCGCTGATCGAGCCGCCGTTCGTCGCGCTCGATTGCCGGATCGACTACGCGTTCTATCCGCACTTCACGCTCGGCGGGCTCGACACGCTGCCGACCGGGCAGGTGGTCGATGCATCACGCGCGCCGGTGCCGGGGCTCTATGCGGCGGGCCGCACGACCTGCGGGTTGCCGCGCTGGGGCGCCGGGTACAGCTCGGGGCTGTCGCTGGCCGACGCGACATTCTTCGGGCGGCAGGCCGGGCGTCACGCCGCGCAAGCGGGGTGCGATGCGGTGCGCCGCGCCGCGTAGCGTTTGCAGGCCGGAAATGAACGACGCCCCGGGCAACCGCATTGCCCGGGGCGTCGTTCATTTCAAGCGGCCAGGCGGCCAACCGATCAGGCCGGTCGGCGCTTAGCCGAGATCGAGCGCATTCGTCAGATCACCCGGCGGCGTCGCGCCGCGCGCGGCGAACGCCTTGTTGCGCGCGACCACGCCGTCGAGCGGCGCGAGCCCGTGCACGCGGCTGATGAAGCGCAGGATCGAGTTCGTGTCGTACAGCGTGTGATCGACGAACCCCTTCTTCGCGAACGGCGAGATCACGAGCGCGGGAATCCGCGAACCGGGGCCCCAGCGGTCGCCTTCCGGCGGCGCGACGTGATCCCACCAGCCGCCGTTCTCGTCGTGCGTCATCACGATCACGGTGTTGTCCCATTGCGGCCCGCGCCGGATATGGTCGATCACGGTCGCGATGTGACGGTCGCCCGATTCGATGTCCGCGTAGCCCGCGTGCATGTTCAGGTTGCCCTGCGGCTTGTAGAACGTGACGGCCGGCAGGCGGCCCGCGTCGATGTCGGCGATGAAGTGGTTGGTCGACGGCTCGTCGCCGAGCCCCGCGTCGCGCAGGTGCTTGCTGCGCGCCTCGGTGCCCGGCGCGTAGTTCGCGAAATAGTTGAACGGCTGGTGGTGGTACTGGAAATCGGGCACGGCGCCCGTGTCGCGATGCTCGAGCGCGTACTGCCATGCGCCGCTGTACCACGCCCAGTCGACGTTCTTTTCCGACAGGCGGTCGCCGATCGTCGCATGGCCTTGCGGCGGCATCACGCGATGGTCGGCCGGATCCGCATATGCGGCGTTGCCCGGATCGGGCGGCGGCACGTAGCTCGGCTGGTACGGCGGCGCCATCGTGTTCACGCCGTAGCCGTCCGGGGTGAGCGGGCCGTCGGCCACGAACTTCGGCGGGCCGTCGAGCGCGGACGCGGGCGAATTGTCGGCGAGCTTCAGGCGCGTACCGGCCGGATCGTCGCCTTCGACCTTCGACAGCAGTTTCGCCGCGTGCGGATGCTTGTGCGCATCCGGATACAGCGGCGGCTGCGCGGAGATGAGGAACATGTGGTTCATCCACGACCCGCCGAAGGCCGCCATGAAGAAGTTGTCGCACAGCGTGTATTGCCGCGCGAGATTCCACAGCCGGAGCGTGTCGGCCGAATTGCGGTAGTGGCCCATCACGAGGCCGCCCGAATCGGCCCACGCGGCGAACTGGTTGTTGCGGCCGGCCGCGATCTGCATTTGGTTCTGGTAGAAGCGGTGCCACAGGTCGCGCGTGATCACGCCGTTCGGCAGCGGGTTGCCCTGCGCGTCCTTGATCAGGAACGGCGCGTTCGGCAGCTTGTCGATGTCGCGCTCGGCGATCGCGTAGCGCTTGCCGTCCACTTCCTGTGCCTGCGGCACGAGCCCGCCCCAGATCTTCGGCAGCACGGGCAGCGGCGTCTTGCCGTCGCGATCGAGCTGCTGCGCATGTTCGGGCCGCACCTCGCTCAGCGGATGGCGCACGCCCGGAAAATCGCCGTACAGGTTCGCGAAGCTGCGGTTTTCCGCATAGATCACGACGATGTGCCGCACGCGCTGGCGCAGCGCTTCGTCGATGCGCAGGTCGGCGGCCGAACGCGGTGCGCTGCCCGCCGTGGTTTCACAGCCGCTGAGCGCGACACCCGCACCGAGCGCGGCGAGGCCGCCGAGCATGCGGCGGCGGTCGGGATCGGCGGGAAGGTCGTCGGGGCGATCGGGCGTGTCGTTCACGTCGTGGGTTCCTCGAATGGGCGGGTGGACGGGGGCGTGATGCGCGGCGGCGTCGCACAGGCTGCCGCGCCGCGCGATGGAACGCAACGGCCCGTGTCGCGGCTGGGCCGGTGCGATGCATGTGTCACAAAAATGTCACGAGTGCGACTATAACGCGGCAACGAGGGCGGATGAAAGGTGTTTGTCGGACGATTCGAGTTGCGCGTCGGGCGATGCGCGACGCCTGCGCGCGAGCTAGACTGGATTCAGGGGCGGCGCGTCGCAGCATGCCGCCCGGGCGAGGATTGCCCGGCGGCGCCGGCCCACGGCGCCGTCGCGGTGCCGTTGATGCGACGAACGACGCGATGAAGCGAGGCGACGATGGCGCGCATGAATGCCGCTTCCGCATGGCCGCCGATGGTGCGCGCCGGCTGCGCGCGTGCCCGCACACGTCCGCCGTGCCGCGCAACGCAAGCGTAGCGCGCACGTCCGGCCCGATGCCATGGACAGGAAATTCGACTACCCGGGATTGCTGATCGCGGCGGGCTTCTTCGTGCTGTTCGCCGCGCAGTTGCTGATGCTGCATCCGACGTCGGCGCCGATTGCGTACAGCGATTTCCACCAGCTCGTCGCCGCACGGCTCGTCGACGATCTCGAAGTCGGCCCCGTATCGATCTCGGGCACGCTGAAGATGCCGCAGGCGGGCGCGATGCTGCCGGCGTCCGAAGCCGCGGCCGTGCGGGAGGCCGGTGCGCCGTGGCGCTTCACGACCAATCGCGTGACCGACGAGCACCTGACCGACACGCTGACCGCCGCCGGCATCCGCTATCACGGTGCGCCCGACACGAGCTGGATCGCATCGCTTGCGTCGTGGCTGCTGCCGCTCGTGCTGTTCGTGTTCATCTGGAACATGATGCTGCGCAGGCGCGGCGGGCTGCAGGATTTCACCGGGATGGGCAAGAGCCGCGCGCGGGTGTACGTGCAGCAGGAAACCGGCATCACGTTCGACGACATCGCCGGCATCGACGAAGCGAAGGCCGAACTTCAGCAGCTCGTCGCATTCCTGCGCAATCCGGAACGCTACCAGCGGCTCGGCGGCAAGATCCCGAAGGGCGTGCTGGTGGTCGGCGCACCGGGCACCGGCAAGACGCTGCTCGCGCGCGCGGTGGCCGGCGAGGCGGCCGTGCCGTTCTTCTCGATCAGCGGCTCGGCGTTCGTCGAGATGTTCGTCGGCGTGGGCGCGGCGCGCGTGCGCGACCTGTTCGAGCAGGCGCAGCAGAAGGCGCCGTGCATCGTGTTCGTCGACGAGCTCGATGCGCTCGGCAAGGTGCGCGGCGTCGGCCCGATGTCGGGCAACGACGAACGCGAGCAGACGCTCAATCAGTTGCTCGTCGAGATGGACGGCTTCCAGGCCGGCTCCGGCGTGATCATCATGGCCGCGACGAACCGGCCCGAGATCCTAGATCCCGCGCTGCTGCGGCCGGGACGCTTCGACCGCCACATCGCGATCGACCGCCCCGACGTGAATGGCCGAAGGCAGATCCTCAGCGTGCACGTGAAGCGCGTGAAACTCGCGGCCGACGTCGATCTCGGCGAACTTGCATCGCGCACGCCGGGCTTCGTCGGCGCGGATCTCGCGAACGTCGTCAACGAGGCGGCGCTGCATGCGGCCGAACTCGGCAAGCCGGCAATCGGCATGGCCGACTTCGACGAGGCGATCGACCGCGCGTTGACGGGCCTCGAGCGCAAGAGCCGCGTGATGAACGCACAGGAGAAGCTGACCATCGCGTATCACGAGGCCGGCCATGCGCTCGTCGCGGAAAGCCGCACGCATTGCGATCCGGTGAAGAAAGTGTCGATCATTCCGCGCGGTGTCGCGGCGCTCGGCTATACGCAGCAGGTACCGACCGAGGATCGCTACGTTTTGCGCCGGAGCGAGCTGCTCGACCGGATCGATGCCCTGCTCGGCGGGCGCGTTGCCGAAGAGCTCGTGTTCGGCGACGTGTCGACGGGTGCGCAGAACGATCTCGAACGCGCGACCGCGATGGCGCGCCACATGGTCATGCAGTACGGGATGAGCGAGAAGATCGGGCTCGCGACGTTCGACGACGGCGCTGCGCGCCAGGGCATGCCGGGCGCGTGGCATGCGGGCGACGGGCGCTGCAGCGAGCACACCGCGCGGATGATCGACGACGAGGTGCGCACGCTGCTGGCCGACGCCCATGCAAGAGTCGCGACGACGCTCGGCGAACGCCGCGATGTGCTCGAACGCATCGCGCGCCGGCTGCTGCAATGCGAGGTGCTCGAACGCGACGCGCTGCAGGCGCTGATCGACGGGCGCGTCGAACCGCCATCCGCCAGCACGATCGCGCCGGACGACGCAGCCGGCGCACGCGACGGCACGGTCGAGACGGAGCAGGCGTCCGCGGTCGAGCGCGATTTCGTCGCGTACGGGCCGCCACGCGAACCCGAGCGCTGAAGGTGCCGCGAACCTGCGAGCGGCGCGCGTCGAAGCGACTGCGTGCCGGCATTCCTTTCCCCGTTGATCTCCACGGAGTCGCCATGAGCGAGGCGCACGTATCGGTCGATGTCGCGCAGCAGGCGCGTTTCTGTTTCGAAGTCGCATTTGCCGGCACGACGCTGGCGCCGGTGCTTACCGACGAACCGCCGCCGCTCGGCGACGGACGCGGGCCGAACCCGATCCGGTTACTGGCCGCGTCCGTCGCGACCTGTCTCGCGGCGAGCCTGCTGTTCGCGCTGGAAAAGCAACATGTCGATCCGCAGCCGATCGCCGCGCATATCGACGTCGACATGGTGCAGAACGAAGCGGGCAGGGTGCGCGTGGGCGCGATGTCGGTACGGCTGTCGATCGGCAAGACGTGGGCCGATCTCGCAGCCGCGACGCGCGTGCTCGATCGGTTCGATGCGTATTGCGTACTGACGGAGAGCCTGCGCGAAGGCATTCCGGTTTCGGTGGACCTGTGCGACGTGAACGGCGCGGTGTTCGAATACGCGATGACGAACGCGTGAGCGCAGATCAGGATTCGGTCGCGGCCGCGACTTCGGCGGCTTCGGCGAGCGCGTTGAGAAAGCGCGTGCGCCACCAGTGCACGTCGGTCGCGCGCACGATCGCCATCAACGCCGCGTGACGCTGGCGGCGCTCTTCGAGCGGCATCGCAAGCGCGCGCTGGATCGCCTGTGCGGTGCCTTGCGTGTCATACGGATTGACGAGCAGTGCCGACTTCAGCTGCTCGGCCGCGCCGGCGAAACGCGACAGCACGAGCACGCCCGGATCGGCGGCATCCTGTGCGGCGAGAAACTCCTTCGCGACGAGGTTCATCCCGTCACGCAGCGGCGTGACGAGCGCGACGCGGCTCGCGCGGTAGAGGCCCGGCAAGCGCTTGCGCGCGACGGTGCGGTGAATGTAGCGCATCGGCATCCATTCGAGTTCGCCGTAGTCGCCGTTGATCGCGCCGCACAGGCTGTCCATCTCGCGCCGCAGGTCGTCGTACGCGCCGAGATCCTCGCGGCTCGGCGCGGCGATCTGGATCAGCGTCGCGCGGTTGCGGTTCTCCGGGTATTGCTCGAGCAACTGGCGGAATGCATTCACGCGCTGCGGCAACCCCTTCGTGTAGTCGAGCCGGTCGACGCCGACCAGCAACTGGCGGCGCGAGTATTCGTCGCGCATCCGGTCGAACATGTCGAGGCCGTCGCGATCGCGCGCGAGCGATTCGAACTCGTCGACGTTGATGCCGATCGGGAATGCGCCGGCCGACAGCGTGCGGCCGAATGCGCGCAGGCGGCCGTCGGGCAGCCGCGCGGCGCCGGCTTCCGCTTCGACGTAATGCTCGAAGTGAAGCAGGTCCGACTCGGTCTGGAAGCCGACGAGATCGTAGGCGAACAGCGAACGCATCAGCCATTCGTGCTCCGGGATCGCGGCCATGATCGGCGGCGGCGGCATCGGAATATGCAGGAAGAAGCCGATCGGATTCCTGCAGCCCATCGCGCGCAACTCGGCGGCGAGCGGAATCAGCTGGTAGTCGTGGACCCAGATGGTGTCGTCGGGCCGCAGCAGCGTGCGCAGCTTGCGCGCGAACAGCTGGTTCACGCGCCGGTAGCCGTCGGCGAAGCGGCGGTCGAACTGCGCGAGATCGAGCCGGTAGTGAAACACCGGCCACAGCACGTTGTTCGAATAACCGAGGTAGTACGCGTCGTAATCCTGCGGGTCGAGATCGATCGTCGCGAGCTGGATGCCGCCGACGTTCTGGATCTGCACTTCGTCGCCGTGCGCAGGCTGGTCGTCGCCGCCGCGTAGCCTCCCGCTCCAGCCGAACCAGACGCCGCCGGATTCCTGCAGGCTGTCCTTTACGGCGACGGCGAGCCCGCCGGCCGCGGCCTTACGGGGATCTGCAATGCGATTGGATACGACGACGAGTCGGCTCACCAGCTCTCCTGACGTTTGTTGAGGGAAAGGTTCGTGCGGCCGTGGCGCGAGAAGCAGACGCCGCCATCGACGCGCGATACGCGCAGAGCGATGGGGCCGCAATGCGATCGGACGGGAGTCAGGGCACGCGATTCGCCGTCCGAACGGGGAGTGCTTTTTTAAGCATACTCGTCATTCGGTCGTTTTAAAAGTCTGCATCGGAGAGCGATGCACGTGCGGATGCAACGTGATCTCCATGTCGCCGGTATGGCAACGTGCGAACCGCGGGCGGGATCGAAAATTGCGCACCGCTGCAAACGTAGCGTGCGCCCTACGATGTGGAGGAGAGCGTATCGCACGCAATCGTTCGTGGTGGCGTGCATGGCCGGGCACGCGCACGATGTCGCGCCGGTCGGTAGAAACGAGCGCCGGCGATGCGATTACGCAGGTGTGCGCGTTACACGCACGCGTGCCGCGAACGCGCGGCGCGAATCGGCGAAGCGCGACGCCGTGCATGCGAACCGGCCGCGCCGGACGGTGACGATGCGCAGCGGTTGCGCGTGCCGCGTGCGGCCGCGCTTCGCGCGGTGCGCGCAAGCGTGATACAGGCGGACCGGCGGAACAGCGGGCGCATCGTCGTCTCCTTGCGGTATCGGTTACGCGGTTATGCGGTTACGCAGCGGCCGGCTGCCAGTGATGCGCGGCGGGTTCTTGCGTGTACGCGCCCGGCGACGCCACGTGCGTGCCGGACGGCATCCGGAACGCGGCAACCGTTTCGGACAGCTCGCGGCCTTGCGCCTCGAGCGACTTCGATGCGGCCGCGGCCTGCTCGACGAGCGCCGCGTTCTGCTGGGTCGTCTCGTCCATCTGCGTGATCGTCAGGTTCACCTGGTCGATGCCGCGGCTCTGCTCGGCCGACGCGGCCGCGATCTCGCCCATGATGTCCGTCACACGCGCGACGGCCTGCGTGACGTCCGACATCGTCTTGCCGGCTTCGCCCGCGAGCTCGGAGCCGTCGCGGATCGTCTGCACCGACGCGGAGATCAGTTCCTTGATCTCCTTCGCCGCCGTCGACGAACGTTGCGCGAGGCTGCGCACTTCGCTCGCGACCACCGCGAAGCCGCGGCCCTGTTCGCCCGCACGCGCGGCTTCGACGGCCGCGTTCAGCGCGAGGATGTTGGTCTGGAACGCGATGCCTTCGATGATGCCCGTGATGTCCGCGATCTTCGACGAGCTGTGGCCGATCTCCGTCATCGTGTCGACCACGCGGCCGACCACCGAGCTGCCGCGCTGCGCGACGTCCGATGCGTTCGCGGCGAGCGAGCTGGCCTGTTGCGCGTTCTCCGCGTTCAGGCGCACCGTCGACGTGAATTCCTCCATCGTCGCGGCGGTTTCCTGCAGCGACGCGGCCTGTTCCTCGGTGCGCTGGCTCAGGTCGAGGTTGCCCGACGCGATCTCGCTGACCGCATGCGCGATGCTGTTCGACGAATCGCGCACGCGGCCGACGATGCCGATCAGCCGCTCGTTCATCGTTCGCAACGCTTCGAGCAGATCGCGCGTCTCGTCGTTGCCGCTCACGTTGATGCGGCTGCCGAGATCGCCGTTCGCGACCGTGCGCGCGACGTCCACGGCCGAGCCGATCGGCGCCGTGATCTTGCGCGTCAGCCACAGGCCGCCGCATGCCGCGACCACGACCGCGATCAGGCAGATGCCGGCCAGCAGGTTGCGCTCCATCGCATAGCGATCCGCGAATTGCTGCGCGATCGCGAGCTCGCGTTCATGCGTATAGGTTGCGTATGCATCGGTTGCGCGCACCAGTTGCGCGAGCAGCGGGCGGCAGTTGTCGTCGATGTCGGCGATCGCCTCGTCCTTCTTGCCGGCCTGCGCGAGCCCGACGATGCGCAGCGCGACGGGCCCGTAGCTGGCTTCGATGCGCACGATGTCGGCCACCAGTTCGCGCGCGCGGTCGGAGGTGTCCGTCGCGTTCGCCATCATGTCCTTGAGCTTCGCGAGGCGATCCTGCACGTCCTTGTGCGCCTGGTTCACCTCGGCCAGTTCGAGCTCGACGTCGGACGGTTTGGTCGCGAGCACGAGGTTGCGCGCGGCGATCGCGCGCCGGTCGACCGCGGTACGGATTTGCGCGGAAACGGTCGCCCGCGCATTGATGCCGTTCATGTAGCGGGAAAACTCGGCGTTCGTATCGGATAGCGCCTTGAGTGCCATGCCCGACACGATCACGACGACCGCGGCGAGCAGGCCGAAGCCGCCAAGGAGTTTTGTTCTGATGCTCATTCTGGCGATTTTCACAGTGTGCCTCTGTGCGTGTGGTTGACGAATCGGATTTATTGTTCGACCAGATACGGGCTCGTGCCGGCATTAACGGGTATACGGGATGATTCTTTACCCTTCGAAAACCCTGATATTAGTTTTTTTAGCGCTGGAATCGTTGCCGGATGGGCGCGCCTGATTTTGATCAGGAATTGACGGAGTGCCCGTGATTAAAAGGTTTATACATGGAATTCGAAACCGGTTTTGCTGGGTGAAACAGAAACTATCGTTTTGCTAATAATTGTCTGATGAATCGGTTTCGATTTATGGATGAATATCGGATTTTGTTTCGACTTGATTGGAGACGGGAACCGGTGCGCGTCGCGGGAGAATGCCGCGCAATGAGCGGTAATGACGGATCAACGGAAATTCGCGGCGCAGGGGGAGCGCGCCGGAACGAGGCCCGCGGCGGGCGCCGCGGGCCATGAGAGGGTCAGAACGTGGTGCGCAACCCGGCCATCACGCTGCGGCCGCCTTGCGGCGCGAAGCCGCGCACGACCGAGGTCGAATAGCGGATCTCCTGGTTCGTCAGGTTGTCGCCGCGCAAGTACGCGAGCCAGTGCGTCGGGCCGACGCGGAACTTGTAGGTGAGCATCACGCCGAGCGACGTGTAGCCGTCCGTCGAAAAATCGTTGTCGGGCACGCGGTGCTGCGACCACGCATGCGTGACTTGCGCACGCGCGCCGAACGGGCCGTAGCCGTAGTCGGCCGCGAGGGTCGCGCGCAGCGGCGCGATGCGCGGCAGCGGCTGGCCCGTGTCGACGTTGCGCGCATGCGTGTAGTCGGCGGTCAGTTCCAGGTCGACCGTGTGGCCGTGCCGCGCGAACGCGCGCCACTTGCCGTCCAGCTCGATGCCGTAGAACTCGGCACGCACGCCGCGGTAGATCGCCTCGTTGAGCGAGCCGTCGGTACCGGGCGCGACCGGCTCGTCGTCTCCGTTCACCACGCGGCCCGTGTTGTACTCGGTCAGGTAGTTCGAGAAGCGGTTGTAGAACACGCCGACGCTGCCGCGGTTCGGGCCGCTCGCGTAGCGCAGCGACAGGTCGGTCGACACCGCCTTTTCCTTCGACGCGTTCGGGTTGCCGATCAGGAACTGGCCGGTCGCATCGTGCGGGCCGTTCGAATACAGCTCGTAGAAGGTTGGCGCGCGTTCGGTGTACGCGACGTTGGCCGCCACCGACCACACGGGCGTCAGCGAGAACAGGGCGCCGGCCGACAGGCTGCCCGCGTTGAATTCGCGCGGCTGCGCGCCCGCGAATTTCTCGACGCCGGCCGGATCGGGATCGACCTTCACGTGTTCGAAGCGGCCGCCGAGGCTCAGCTTGAGCGCGGGGACGACCTGCCATTCCTCGAGGCCGAACAGCGCGACGCTGTTCGTGCGCGTGGACGGCACGAGCAACTCGTCGCCCAGCGCGGAGAACGTGTTCTGGCCGAACTGCACGCCGATGGCGCCTTCGAACGGGCCGATCTTGCGATGCGTTGCCTCGATGCGCGCCTCGTAGCCGCGGTTGCGGAAGGTGGTCGCCGTCTCGCCGTTGTCGACTTCCTTGTGGCGATAGTCGGTGTACGCGAAGTCGAATTTCAGCTTCGTGAACGGCCCGCTCAGGTTGCGCACTTCGGACGCGAGCGCGAGGCGCTCCTGGCGCATCCGCAGCCGCACGTCGCTTTCGGCGACGGAGCCGTAGTTCGATTCGTAGCCGCTGTAGGACAGGCCCGCGAAGCCGTCCGCCCACGTGTACGACGCACCGACCGCGCCGCCGTGCACGCGGCCGTCGCTGTTCGGCACGTTGCCGTACGGCTGCGGCGCGTCGGGGCCGTCGATCGCGCGTTGTGCGCTGCTGCGCGCGTAGCCGGGAATCCGCAGCTTGCTCGTCTCGCGGTCGAACGCATCGACGTGGAACGCGAAGCGGCCGTTGCCGCCTTCGACCTGCGCGGCGCCCGCGCGCACCGAGTTCGCGCCGCCGTAGCGCGCGTCGAGCGCGCCCGTCACGCCTTCGATCGCTTCGCGCGGAATCCGGTTGTCGATCGTGTTGACGACGCCGCCCACCGCATTGCCGCCGTACAGCAGCGCAGCCGGGCCGCGCACGATCTCGACGCGTTCGATCGACAGCGGGTCCTGCGGCACCGCATGGTCGTATGACAGCGACGACGCGTCGTACGCCGCGACGCCGTTCTGCAGCAGCCGGATCCGGTCGCCATCCATCCCGCGGATGATCGGGCGGCCGACCATCGGCCCGTAGGTGGTGGTCGACACGCCGGGCAGCCCGTTCAGCGTTTCGCCGAGCGAATCGGCCTGGCGGCGCGTCAGCGCATCGCCGGAAAGCTGGGCGGTCGGCGCGATCAGTTCGTTGTCGCCGAGCGGGTTCGCGGTCACGAAGATCGGGGCGAGCGTGGTGGCCGGCGGCGTGCCGGACACGGCGGGCGGTTCGGTCTGCGCGTGCGCGACGGCGGCGAACAGCATCAGCGAAAGGGACGAGAGCGGGCGAAGCGGTAGACGAGGGAGGTCGCGCATGGTCGGTGAATCGGTTGGAATCGGATCGGATAACGAGCGATGCGGATCACGGCTGGATACGATATATTGTTGCGTCTGCGACGCGCAGTGACCCGTTGGAACATGGCTCGGCGAGGCCCGGCCACCCGAAGTGGAACGGCGTCAGGCGGACGAGCACGCGAAATGATATGTTATATCATTTCAAAATCCAAGCCGGATGGCGGGATCCTGTCGGGTTTCTGTCGGAAGGGTGAAATGGCGGCGGGAGCGGAAACTGTCTGCGCGGTGCTCGAAACGATCGCTAGAACCGGGTGATGCGATGCGCGCGCCGACGCGTTGCCGATACGTCGGCCCCGTGCGTGTTGCCCGCGTCCGGTGTTCGGTGTCCGTCGAAGCGGCCCGCCGGAAGCGGCCCTGCGCTGATCGATGCGCCGGACGCGGACATCCGCGCCTGAATCAGGAGCCAGTGCGATTCAGCGTCGCGCAACGGTGCGACGTCTTGTAGCGATGGCCATCGTCGTGCATTGCCCCGCGTGTTGATACGTATCAACGTCGGTCGATTCCGAAGCCGGATACTGGGTCGCTCATCGACCAGGCAGGAGCGACCTATGACCCAAACCATGAAAGCGGCCGTCGTGCACGCATTCGGCGAACCGCTGCGCATCGAGGAAGTGCCCGTGCCGACGCCGGGGCCCGGCCAGATCCTCGTCAACATCAAGGCATCGGGCGTATGCCACACCGACCTGCACGCGGCCGACGGCGACTGGCCTGTCAAGCCGACGTTGCCGTTCATTCCGGGGCATGAAGGCGTGGGCATCGTCGCGGCGGTCGGTGCGGGCGTCACGCACGTGCGCGAGGGGGATCGCGTGGGCGTGCCCTGGCTCTACACGGCCTGCGGCCATTGCGAGTACTGCCACACGGGCTGGGAAACGCTGTGCCACGGCCAGCAGAACACCGGTTATTCGGTGAACGGCAGCTACGCGGAATACGTGCTGGCCGATCCCGACTACGTCGGCCATTTGCCCGCGCAGGTCGCGTTCGACGAGATCGCGCCGATCCTGTGCGCGGGTGTCACCGTCTACAAGGGCATTCGCGTCACCGATACGCGCCCGGGCCAATGGCTCGCGATTTCCGGCATCGGCGGCCTCGGGCACGTGGCCGTGCAGTATGCGCGCGCAATGGGGCTGCACGTCGCGGCCATCGACATTTCGCCCGACAAGCTCGCGCTGGCGCGGCAGCTCGGCGCGGAACTGACGATCGACGCGTCGACCGACGATCCGGCCAAGGTGATCCAGAAGGAGATCGGCGGTGCGCACGGCGTGCTCGTCACGGCCGTGTCGCGCAGCGCGTTCGCGCAGGCGCTCGGGATGGTGCGGCGCGGCGGCACGGTGGCGCTCAACGGCTTGCCGCCCGGCGATTTCCCGTTGCCGATCTTCTCCACGGTGCTGAACGGCATCACCGTGCGCGGGTCGATCGTCGGGACGCGGCGCGACCTGCAGGAATCGCTCGACTTCGCGGCCGATGGCCTGGTGCGCGCGCATATCCATCGCGACCGGCTCGGCAACATCAACGACGTGTTCGCGAAGTTGCGCGAAGGCAAGGTCGACGGGCGCATCGTGCTGACCGACATGCATTGATGCCGTGAACACGCACGCGCCGCCGCGCGACGCATCGCGTCATGCGGCGGCGTGGCGGTCATGCAAGCGTCATGGTGCGAAGAACACGTCGGTGCGGTTCGTCAGGTTGCCCGCGTTGGTCTGGACGAAGAACGGATGGAACGACGACGACGGAAGCACGTCGAGCCCCTGGTAGTCGCCGATGAAGAAACCTTCGGCATTGGGCGCGAGCTTCATGTCGAACGGGCCGCCCACACGCCGCTCGTCGGCGAACGTCGTGCCGCCGTCATGCGAGATCTTGCGCCAGAAGCCGGTCGGCAGCGTCGTGGTGTTGCCGGCCTGCAGGTCGCGGAAGTCGTAGTACGTGACCATCACGGCCCCCGTGTTGTCGACGCGCACCGACGGATTGAACGCGGGGCGTCCGGTCGGCGTGTTCAACTGTTGTGGCGCGCTCCAGGTCGCGCCGCCGTCCTTCGACGTCGATACCGCAATCTCGTCGTATGTGCCGCCGTTGAAGCGGCTGTCCTGCCACACGACGTACAGCTGCCCCGACGCGGGATCGATCGCGGGTTCCGGAATGATGTCGCCGGTACGCACCGGTTCGCCGGTCATCGGATCCGTGACGCCGACCGTCTGCAGGCCGGCAATCACCTGCGGTTTCGTCCATGTTGCGCCGTCGTCGGTCGACTTGATGAACGCCACCTTGCCGGCCGCCTTGCTGAACGGAGGCTGGATCAGGTCGAAGAAATCGTAGAGCGTGCCGTTCCTCGGATCGACCACGATCTGGTTGCCGATCGTCTGCTGGCGTGAAGGCACGTTGACGATCACTTTCGGGGCGCTCCACGTCTTGCCGCCGTCGGTCGTCTTCGAGAACAGCGTCGGGCCGCGGAACGCCTTCGTGTGCAGGTTCGCATAAGGGTTGCCGTTCGGCAGCTCGAGGCGGTCCCATACCGCGTAGGCCGTGCCGGCCTTCACCGGGTTCGCGGTGACCGATTCCTTGTCGTTGAAGAACTGCGTCGTCGGCTCGTCGTTCGCGATCAGCACCGCGGGGCTGCTCCAGGTCTGTCCGCCGTCGGACGACACCGACGCGGCAACCGCATTGCTGTTGTTCGACTGGTTGAACGAGATCGACACCGAGTACGCGGTGCCGTCCGGCCCGAACGAGACCCACGGATCGGACGCGCGCTCGTACTTGAGCCCGCCCGGCGCGCATGCGCTGAACGGCTGCGGCGTGCGTGCCCAGGTCGCGCCGCCGTCGAACGTGTAGCCGGCGACGAGCCCGTGGGCGCCGCCGTTCGACCAGCGGTCCTGCTGCCACACGCCGATCATGTTCATCGGGTTTGCAGGGTTGACCGATAGCCACGGCTCGACTTCGGCGTTCACGTAGTTGGTGCCGGGGCCGCCGATGGTGCAGGCGACGAACGGGCTCGGGCCGGACACGACGACGGGATCGGCGTGCGCCGCGGCAGCGGCGGCCATCGCCATCGCGGCGGACAGGCGGGTGACAAGCGAGTGGGACACGATCATGCGTCGCATGGACTGCTCCTCGTTGACGTGCGGGTGCGATGGGGCGGCACGACGCGGCAGCGCGATCCGGCGCGCGGCGTCGTATGCCGCGCATCGGGCCGATACGTGTCGTTCAGGATGCCGCTTCGGTCATCGCAATCCGCGTGCGCTGGACGCCGCCAGCACTTCGGTTAAGACTCCTTTTCATTTTCATTGATTGTCGGGCGTGACTGCGATGTCGGCCGGACGGGAAGCCTTGCCCGGGCAGGCGACGAATGTGTCGAGGTGGATTGCAATGTAGGCGATTCGAATGCCGCCCGGCAGGCAGTTTTTTGTAACAGTGCGTAGCCGGAAAGCGTTGCCGGAAGAGGGCGGCGGACGCGCAAAAAATGCCGTCGAGACGGCATGAAAATCGAATCGAAAATGCGAATCGGAATCGCTTTCGATGGGGCCGTTGAGCGCCGGCGGCGATGCGGGATCGTGCTGCTCAGCGCTCCGCCGGAAACCGCTCCTGCAGCGCATGCAGCCATCGCGCGACGACATCGAGTTCGTCGTCGGAGAACCCGTCGCACAGCTTGCCGTTGAGTTCGCGCAGCAGCACGCGCGCACGCTTGAGCGCGGCGTGGCCTTCATCGGTGAGGTACAACCGCGTCGCGCGGCCATCGTCCGAATCGGCGTGGCGCGCGATCAGGCCGGCTTTCGCCATCCGGTCGGCGAGCCCCGTCATCGCGGACGGCGCAAGCTGCAGCGCGGCGCCGACTTCACCGATCAGCGCGCCGTCCTGTTTCGCGAGACAGAACAATACGCCGGCCTGCGCGGCGCTCGCGCGCGTCTCGGTCTCCGCCTTGCGGTCGATCCAGCGCTGCACGCGCCGCTGGCCGATGTTCAACATGAAAAACAGTCGTCGGTCTTCGCTCAAGCTGGGTTCCCGGCTGCAATGGAAAGGGAGGGGCGGCGTGCGGCGCGCGGCGTGTCCAGTGCCTGCGCGAGCCAGTCGGCCACGTCGGGCCACAGCACGGTGCCGGGGCGGCTGCGAAAGAAGCCCATGTGCCCGACCGGGCCGCTGCCCGCCGCGTGCGGATCGATCTGGCGGCGTTCGACCGTCGCGCGGGTCAGATAGCTTACCAGCAGACCGATCGCAGTCGGGTTCGCCCACGGGTCGTCGTCGAAGCCCAGCGCGAGGATCGGCAACTGCTGCTTCGCGTATCGTTCGGCGGCGCCGAGCGTCGGATCGTCGAAGAAATAGTTCGGCAGCGCGGTCCAGCGGCTCCATTCGCGGAACACGCCGGCCGGCATGTCCTCGCCGAGCCCGAGCCGCTTGCCGGGCACGTAGCCGAGCAGTGCCGACATCAGCGGACCGAGCACACGCAGGATCAGCCGCACCTTCAGGCGTTCGGCCGCCTGCGTGATCAGCCGCGTGCTGCCCGCATGCGCGGCGATCAGCACGGCCGCGCGCAGGTGCGGCGTCGCGGCGGACAGCCCGATCGCATGGCCGCCGACGCTATGCCCGACCGCCAGCAGCGGCAAACCGTCGTACGCCTGCCGCGCCCACGCGGTCGCGGCGCCCACGTCGAGTTCCATCCAGTCGCGCATGCGGGCCTTCAACGCACGCAGGCGCGCGGGGCGAGACGCGCCGATGCCGCGGTAGTTGTAGGTGAGCGCCGCGAAGCCGCGTTCGGTCAGGAAGCGCGCGAAGCCCGCATACAGCCGCTCCGGCACGGCCGTTGCCGAATGGATCAGCACCAGCGCGCGCGGCGGCGCGTCCGGCGACCACAGCGTGCCGTGCAGCGCGTAGCCGTCGGCGGCGGAAAACTCGATGGGTTGGGAGGTCATGGCCATCCTCGCTCGGGCAGTTATTTCGTATGCGAAATATAGTCCAAGATTTATTTCGCGCGCGAAATATCTGTTGAGGATTCGTTCGAACCGGGTTCCCGCGACCGCGACCGGCGGCATCCGGCGAGGCCCGCCGTGTCATAAAACATTTGCATCTTTCGATAGAAGAATATTGCGTTTGTTTCATGATCAAGATCGACGTATCTTCAGCGGTTCCATCCGTTGCGCCGGCCACCATGCACGGCGGACCACGGGGCGCCGCCCTCGCGCGGCCGCCCGCCAACCCTACGGGAGATCACGTTGTTGAGTCGAATCGTCACGGCACTCTTGCTGGCGCTTGCCGCGCAGCCGGGCATGGCCAAGGACACCGTCACGCTGCGCGTCGGTGAACAGAACTACTTCAACATCCAGGCGTCGATGGAGGCGTCCGGCGTGCTGAAGGACCTGCCTTACACGATCGAGTGGAAGCATTTCCAGGCCGCCGCGCCCGTTGCCGAATCGCTGAACGGCAATGCGATCGACGTGGGCTTCCTCGGCGATTCGGCGCTGCTCACGCTGGCCGCGCGCGGCGCGCCGGTGAAGGTGGTCGCGGTGTCGCGCCAGAGCCTCGACGGCGTCGCGATCCTCGTGCCGAAGGATTCGCCGGTGCGCACCGTGGCCGACCTGCAGGGCAAGACTATCGCCGTATGGCGCGGTGCGTGGAGCCAGCAGCTCGTGCTGCGCGCGCTCGAACACGCGGGCTTGCGCGCGGATTCCGTCAAGTACGCGTACCTGATGCCGATCGATGCGACCAACGCGCTCGCGAACGGTTCGGTCGACGCCGTGTCGCTGTGGGAGCCGTTCGTCAGCACGCTCGCGTTGCGGCAGGGTGCGCGGCCCGTGGCGACCGCGCAGGGGCTGATGCCGGCGCTGAGCTTCGTTGCCGCGAACGAGCAGGCCGCCTCCGGCAAGCGCGCCGAGATCACCGATTTCCTGCGGCGCGTCGTTGCCGCGCGCCAGTGGGTCGACAACCATCCGCGCGAGTACGCGGACCTGTGGGCGAAGCGCGCGAAGCTCGAACCCGACGTCGCATACCGCTGGCTCAACAACGCGAAGCAGCGCGTCGGCCCGGTCGACGAGACGGCCGCGAAGGACGCGCAGAACACGGCCGACTTCCTGCACAAGGCCGGCGTGATTCCGGCGGCGTACGACACGTCGAAGCTGCTCGACCGTTCGTATGCGGGTGCGTTCGCGGCGCCTGCGCAGAAGACGGCTGCCGCCCAGTAAGCGGGCCATACCGGCCACGATTCCCGATCGATAACCCGAAGGACCCCCCGACATGCCAGTCGACATCATCGGCATGATCACCGCGACACCCGGCGCGGAGGTCGACGTACCGGGCGGCGCGGCCGTCCAGCCCGACTACGTGCGCCGCTTCGCGCAGGCGCACGAGGCCGCCGGCTTCGACCAGATCCTGGTCGGCCACTTCAGCAACGCGGCGGACGGTTTCATCGTTGCGTCGTTCGCGGCCGCCGCGACCGAACGCATCCGCATCCTGCTCGCGCACCGGCCGGGCGTGATCGTGCCGTCGGCCGCCGCGCGGCAGATCGCGACGCTCGACGTGTTCAGCGGCGGCCGGCTCGCGCTGAACGTCGTGTCGGGCGGCGACGATGCGGACCTGCAGCGTGACGGCGATTTTGTGCCGCACGATGCGCGCTATCGCAGGACCGGCGAATACCTCGACGTGCTGAAACGGATCTGGCAGGCCGACGCGCCGGTCGACCACGACGGCACGTTCTACCGGCTGCGCGGTGCGTCGCCGCTCGTCAAGGGCGCACAGCGGCCGCACGTGCCGATCTATTTCGGCGGATCGTCGCCGGCCGCGCTGGCGGTCGCGGGCGAACATGCCGATGTCTACATGACGTGGGGCGAGCCGCTCGCGTCGGTGCGCGAGCAGATCGCGCGCGTGCGGGCGGCCGCCGCGCCATTCGGGCGTGCGCCGCGCATCAGCGTGTCGTTCCGGCCGATCGTCGCCGACACCGAGGCGGCCGCATGGGAGAAGGCCGAGGCGATCCGCGAGCGCGTGCGCGCGGCGCGGGTCGCGAACGGCCAGCCGATTGCCGGCCATGCGCCGCAGAATGCGGGTTCGCAACGGCTGATGGCGGCGGCCGCGCAGGGTGACGTGCTCGACGAGCGGCTGTGGATGGGTGTCGCGAACCTGACCGGCGCGCGCTGGAATTCGACCGCGCTGGTCGGCACGCCCGAACAGGTCGCGCAGGCGCTCGGCGCGTATTACCGGCTGGGCGTGTCGACGTTCCTGATTCGCGGGTTCGATCCGCTGGACGATGCGCTCGATTACGGGCGCGAGCTGATTCCGGCGATTCATGCGCACGTAGCGGAGCTTGACCGGTATCACGCGGCGGTGACGGCGTAGACGCATCGCGGCGCAACGTTGTACGGGACTTCAGCGATTCGCCCCGGCATTTCCGTTACGGGATGCCGGGGCGATGTCATTCGGGTCGTCGACGTTTCGACGCCGTCAAAACGACGGCAACCCCGGCGGATTGGTCTCCGCACGCGCAATCGCCTCGCTCTGCAGACCCCAGCGCGCGAGCGCCTGCCCGTAGCGGCCGTTGCCGATCAGCGCGTTCGTCGCGAGCGTCAGCGCGGGTGCAAGCCCGCTGCCGCGCCGCGTCGCGATCGCCACGTCGGCGTTGGCCGGCCAGCCCGCATTGACGACGCCGACGCGGCGGATCTTGCCCGTGCGCGCGGCCTCGTACGCGAGCGATGCATTCGGGTTCAGCTCCGCATCCGCGCGACCCGACAGCAGCGCGACGCGCGCCGCCGCATCGTCGTCGAAATAAAGCAGCTCGGCCGGCTTCAGCCCCTGCGCCACGTTGCGCTTGTTCCACTCGAGCAGGATGCGCTCCTGGCTCGTCCCCGCGCCGGTGATGATGCGCAGGCCCGCGATATCCCTCGGCTCGGCGAGCTTCGCGATCGGGCTGCCGGTGCGCACATAGAAGCCGTGCAGCCCGAGCCGGTAGGTCGTGAAATCGTATTTTTCCTTGCGCTTCTCGGTCACGCCGACGTTCGAGATCACTGCGTCGTACTTGCCGGACGTCAGCCCGAGCGGCCAGTCGGCCCATGCGATCGGCAGCAGCACCAGCGTGCGGCCGAGCGCGTCGGCGACGAGCTGCGCATAGTCGGGATCGGCGCCGACCACGGTGCGCGCGTCGGTCGCGTAGGTCGACACGGGCGGCGCATGCGGTGAAATCGCGACCGTGAACGCGCCGTCGCGTACCCAGCGGTAGCCGGCTGCCGCACGGATCGCCGCGTCGTCGGGTTGCGCGCGCGGCCGGCCGGCCTGGCGCGGATCGAGGTCGGCCGTCGCGGCGGCCGCGTGCGCCGCGCGCCACGGCAGGCCCGCTGCCGCGACCAGCGCGGCGGTCATGAACTGGCGTCGGTCGGTCATCGTGCGGTACCTCGCAGGTCGGGAGCGGCGCGCATCACAGCACCCGCGACAGGAACGCACGCGTACGCGGATGCGACGGCGCGTCGAGCACGACGGCGGGCGGCCCGGCTTCGACGATGCGCCCGCGCTCCATGAACAGCACGTTGTCCGCGACTTCGCGCGCGAAGCCGATTTCGTGCGTGACGATCACGAGCGTCGTGCCCGAACGCGCGAGCTCCTTGATCACGTCGAGCACCTCGTTGACGAGTTCGGGATCGAGCGCCGACGTCGGCTCGTCGAACAGCAGCACCTTCGGGCGCAGCGCGAGCGCCCGCGCGATCGCGACGCGCTGCTGCTGGCCGCCGGACAACTGGCGCGGATACGCATCGGCCTTGTCCGCGAGGCCGACGCGCGCGAGCAGCGTGCGGGCGATGCGTTCGGCGGCATCGCGCTTGATGCCGCCGACGGCGACCGGCGCTTCGACCAGGTTCTCAAGCACGGTCAGGTGCGGGAACAGGTTGAAGTTCTGGAACACCATCCCGACAGCCGTGCGCCGCGTCAGCACGTCGCGCTCCTTCAGCTCGTAGAGCACGTCGCCGTCGCGGCGATAGCCGATCAGTTCGCCGTCGATGTCGATGAAGCCGTCGTCGACGCGTTCGAGATGGTTGATCGTGCGCAGCAGCGTCGACTTGCCCGAGCCCGACGGCCCGACGATCGCGGTCACGCTGCCGCGCGGCGCGACGAACGACACGTTGTCGAGCACGCGCTGCATGCCGAACTGCTTCGAGACGCCATGCACGGCCACTTCGCCGCCGGCGCGCGGTGCGACGGCGCTCGCCGCGTCGCCATCATCGTGAGCCTGGGCGACCGATGCCGCGTGACGGGACGCGACACGGCGCCACAGCGCGCCGATACGCGCAAGCGCGAACGTGATGACGGACGGCGGCGGGTTGCGCAGCGCGCCGCGCGCGTAGTGCCGCTCGACCTGCACCTGGATGGCCGACAGCACGGTCAGGATGATCAGGTACCAGACGGTCGCGACCATCAGCAGCGGAATCACTTCGAGATTGCGGCGATAGATCACCTGCACCGTATAGAACAGCTCCGGCATTGCGAGCACGTACACCATCGACGTGCCTTTCGCGAGCGAGATCAGGTCGTTGAACGCGGTCGGCAGGATCGCGCGCATCGCCTGCGGCAGCACGATCCGCGTGGTCTGGCGGCCGCGCGGCAGCCCGAGCGCGGCGGCGGCTTCGAGCTGGCCCTGGTCGACCGCGAGAATGCCGCCGCGAATCACTTCCGCGGAAAACGCCGCGTGGTTCAGCGTGAGGCCGAGCACGGCCGCGAGGAATGGGCTGATGAGATCGGTCGTCGGCGTGTCGAACCACACGATGTCCGTGAACGGCACGCCGAGCCGCACGTGCTCGTACAGGTAGCCGAGGTTGTTCAGGATCAGCAGCAGCACGATCAGCGGAATCGAGCGGAACAGCCACACGAATGTCCACGCGCTCGCCGACAGCAGCCTCGAGCGCGAAAGCCTGGCCAGCGCGACGAACGCGCCGAGCACGAAGCCGAACACCGCACCGAGCAGCGTCAGCACCAGCGTGCGTGCGAGCCCCGACAGCACCGGCGGCGACAGGAACCATTCGGCGAACACCGGCCAGCCCCATTGCGGGTTGCCGAGAATCGAATGCAGGACGATCGCGATCAGCGCGACGGCGAGCACGGTGCCGGCCGTGCGCGACCGGTGGCGCGCGGGCACGATCCTGAAACGCGTGCCGGCGTCGCGTGCGCCGGGGGGAGAGAGCGGCGGCAGCGCGCCGCCGAGGTGGGTGGTGTCGCTCATGTCGGTGGAAATCCTCGAATCGGTCGGACGGGCGCGCCGCGCACGGGCGGCGCGGCGGCGGGTGTCAGGCGTGCGCTTCGGCCGCCGTTTCGTGCGACGCGCCAGGCGCCGCGTGGCGGCTGGCCTTGCGCGGCAGCCCGAGGTGGTCGCGCAGCGTTGCGCCGGGCAGGTCGCGGCTGTAGCGCCCGCGTGCCTCGAGCTCCGGAATCACGAGTTCGACGAAATCCTCGACGCCCTGCGCCTGCACCGCGAAGCCGAGGATGAAACCGTCGCCGGCACCGGCGTCGTGCCAGCGGATCAGCTCGTCGGCGACATGCTCGGCCGTGCCGATGAAGTTCGGGCGCGGCGTGGCGACCGCGAGCGCCGTCTCGCGCAGTGAGAGCCCTTTCTGTTTCGCGTCGGCCTTGATCCGGTCGGTGGTCGAGCGGAAGCTGTTGCGGCCGAGTTCGCCGAGTTCAGGGAACGGCGCATCGAGCGCGTACTGCGTGAAATCGTGGTGATCGAAATAGCGGCCGAGATACGCGAGCGCCTCGTCGATCGTCAGCAGGTTGCGGATCGCCTGGTATTTGTCCTCGGCCTCGGCCGCGGTGCGGCCGACGATCGGCCCGATGCCGGGGAAGATCTTCACGTCGCTGCCTTGCCGGCCGTGCTCGATCGCGCTCTGCTTCACGCGCCGCGTGAACGCGGCCGTTTCGTCGAGCGACGGCGAATGCGTGAACACCGCATCCGCATACTTGCCCGCGAGCGCGATGCCGGTGTCCGACGAACCGGCCTGGAAGATCACCGGCTGCCCCTGCGGCGAGCGCTGGATGTTGAGCGGGCCCGCGACCTGGAAAAAGCGGCCGTGGTGGTCGAGCGTGTGGAGCTTGTCGCGGTCGAAGAAGCGGCCGGTCGCGCGGTCGCGCACGAAGGCGTCGTCGTCCCAGCTGTCCCACAGGCCTTGCACGACTTCGAGGTATTCGTCGGCGATCTCGTAGCGCAGTTCGTGATCGGGATGCGCCTTGCCGAAATTCTTCGCGGTGCCTTCGAGCGGCGTCGTCACGACGTTCCAGCCCGCGCGTCCGCCGCTGATCGCATCGAGCGACGCGAGCTGGCGCGCGACCGTGAACGGTTCGCTGTACGACGTCGAGATCGTGCCGGCGAGCCCGATCTTCTTCGTCGCGACCGCGAGCGCCGACAGCACGGTCAGCGGTTCGAAGCGGTTCAGGAAGTGCGGGATCGACTTCTCGTTGATGTAGAGGCCGTCCGCGACGAACGCGAACGCGATGCCGGCGGCTTCCGCCTTGCGCGCGATGCCGATCGCGAAGTCGAGGTTGATGCTCGCGTCCGGCGGGTTGCTCGGGTGCCGCCATGCGTTCATGTGGCTGCCTGCGCCTTGCAGCATCAGGCCGAAGGGGATCGATCGTCGGGTGGTCATGGGAGCGTCACGCGTTCTGGTCAGGAGAGAGGGAGCGGTCGGCCGCGAGGGCCGCCTGCAACGGCGAGGCCGACAGCGCGCCGCCGAGCCATTCGACCGATGCGAGCCGGGCCGCGTAGTCGGTCACCGGCGAATCGATCACGAACGCATCGACGTCGAGCCGCCGGCTCAGTGCATCGAGCGCGCGGTGGATGCGCTCGGGCGTATCGGCCAGCACCGTCGGGCGCAACTCGTCGATCCGGTAGTCGGACGCGCCGCTCTGCCGCGCGAATTCGGCGGCCGCCTGCGCGCTGGCGAGATTGAAGCTCTGGCCGCCCGCGAACTGCAGCTTGAAGATCTTCAGCGGCCCGATCAGCTGCTCGGCCGCGTCGCGCGTCGGCGCGGCCACGGCGTACAGCGCGACCAGCGGCCGCGTGCCGCCCGCGCTGCGGTACGCGTCCAGCGAGCGTTCGAGGTTCGCGTCGTCGCCGTTGAAATGGCCGGCGTAGCAGAAACGCCAGCCGTTGCGCGCGGCGAGCGCGCCGCTGTCCGGCGAGCCGCCGAGCAGGATGCGTTCGGGCGCCTGCGGCGGCACGGGCAGCGCGACGGCGCCGGCGAGCGGGTGATCCTCGGCGACGCCCCAGCCGAGAAACGCGTCGAGCTCCGCGAGCTGGCCCGCGAAGTCCGGCTTGCGCGCCTTGTCGTGGAACCACTGCAGCGCGCGCGTGGTCAGCGGCAACCCGCCGGGCGCCTTGCCGATACCGAGATCGACGCGGCCCGGCGCGAGCGCGGCCAGCACCTTGAAGGTTTCGGCGACCTTGAACGGGCTGTAGTGCTGCAGCATCACGCCGCCCGAGCCGACGCGGATGCGCAACGTGTGCGCGAGCAGGTGCGCGACGACGATCTCCGGCGCCGAGCTTGCAAAGGCCGGCGTGCCGTGATGTTCGGCGACCCAGAAGCGCTCGTAACCGAGCTGTTCGGCGCGCTGCGCGAGCGTCGTGGTGAAGCGCAGCGCGTCGGCGGCGTTCGCGCCGTCGGCGATCGGACTCTTGTCCAGCAACGAAAGCGAATAAGACATGGTGGGCGGCGTTCCTGCGTGAGCGTGAATGGACGGTGAGCGTGCGCGGCGTTCAGCTCTTCGGCAGCCCCGGCGGATTCGTGCGCGACTGGTCGATCGCTTCCGATGCGAGGTTCCAGCGGTCGAGCACCTGCTGGTAGCGGCCGTTCTTGATCAGCCCGTTCAGCGCGACGGTGAGCGGATCGGCGAGCCCGCTGCCGCGGCGCGTCGCGATCGCGATGTCGGCGGTGCGCGGCCAGCCGCCGCTGATCGCGCCGACGAGCCGCGTCTTGCCTTGCTGCGCGCTCTGGTACGCGAGCACCGAGTTCACGCTGAACACCGCATCGGCGCGGCCCGACTGCACGGCGACGATGCGCATCGCCTGATCGTCGTAGTACTGGATCTGCACGGGTTTCAGCCCGTGCGCGACGTTCTCGCGATCCCACGCGAGCAGGATTTTTTCCTGGTTGGTGCCGGCGTCGGTCACGATGCGCAGGCCCGCGACGTCCTTCGGCTCGCGGATCGCCTGGATCTTGCTGTCGTTGCGCACGTAGAAGCCGACCTGGTCCTTGCGGTAGGTCGAGAAATCGAACTTCTGCTTGCGCTCCTCGGTGACGGTCACGTTGGAGATCACCGCGTCGACTTTCCCGGATTCGAGGGCGAGCGGCCAGTCGGCCCACGCGAGCGCGACGATCTTCAGCTTGCGGCCGAGGCTATCGGACACGAGCTGGCCGACGTCGGCGTCGAAGCCGATCACCGTGCGCGCGTCGGTCGCATACGAGCTGATCGGCGGCAGGCTCGGCGCAACGCCGATCGTCAGCGTGCCGGGCTCGGCGAACTTGAACGACGCGGGCACGGCGCGCTCGACGGCCGCATCGGCCACGCCGCGCGGGCGGCCGCGTTGCTCGGGGCTCAGGTCGAACGTGGCGGCGGCCGCGGCTGCGGCGAACGCGGTCAGGCCGATCAGTGCGGCGGCCAGCGTGCGCGCGGCACGGGAAGAAAACGGTACGGCTCGTTGCATGTAGACGTCCTGTGGTGGCAAGCGGAGATCGGAGGGAGGCAGGGAGGCGGTCGCGGTCAGCGCGACAGCACCGGTTCGGGCACGGGCGCCCACAGGTCGGCCAGCGTCGACGTGCGCGACGGATCGGCGAGATCCTTGCCGAACCGCAGGTGGAAATACGCTTCGGGCGCGATCGACGGATCGAACAGCCGCGTATAGCCGGTGCGGTCGTACAGCGCCCATGCTTCGGGCTGGCGGAAACCGGTGGTCAGGTAGATGCGACGATAGCCCTGCTGCGCGGCGCGCAACTCGAGCGCCTCGACGATGAGGCGGGCGAGGCCCTGGCGGCGCAGGTCCGAGCGGGTCCAGATGCGTTTGAGCTCGGCGGTCTGCGCGTCGTAGCGCTTGAACGCGCCGCCGCCAATTGTTACGCCGTCGCGCAGCAGCAGAACGAACGCGCCTTCGGGCGGCGCGAACGCTTCGGCCGGGTAGCGAGCGAGTTCCTCGCGGGCGGACGCGCGGCTGTCGGGGCGATACGCGTTGTAACGGGTCGAATACTCGTCGATCAGCGCGTCGATCAGCGGTTGCGCGCGGACGTCGAGCGGCGTCGTGTCGATGATGCGGTCGGTCGTGGCCATGGGCATCGCGAAGGGCGCGCGATGCGGACGTTCCTGGCGGGGTGCGGGCACGCGGCCCGTCCGGTCTGTTCCGTTATCGCGACGCGGTTGTCGTGATGGCGGCGGCCGGTGCGCATCCTGCCGGAATGCAGATGGCGGGCCGCCGCCGTTTTGAACACGTTAGCGGCGCGGCCGGCAAAGGCGAACGAAGCAATTTCGATAAGGATTTCGCGGCAAGCGTCAGAAGGCTTGCAGCGGGGGTGGGG
>NZ_SCNZ01000017.1:0-164193 GCF_005502655.1 Burkholderia sp. 4NA327C6
GTGCGCCGGTCACGCTTCGGGCGATGACTGTCGGCACGCAGCCAACCTGTCAGCTGTGCGGCCCAGTCGTCGATGACGCTCGGGCTGACGCGCTTCGGATACTTCGGCTCGACGGCATCAGTCTGCCGCAGCCAGCGGCGCACCGTGTTTCGGGACAGGCCCGTACGCCGCGCAATCTCGCGCAACGGGACCTTCTCGCGGAAATACATCCGCCTGATCTTGGCCAATATACCCACCGTGATCACCTTTGTATCCCCTGCTCAAAGATTGAGCAGAGCATTCAATCACGTGGGTCAAAATTCGATGAAAATTTCCAGCTCTAGTGGGTCAGTTCTGCCCGGACATCAACACGTTTATTTTATCGAGCGCCGAGGTCATCCTTTCGAACTCAATAGTGGCGAAAGATGCTCTTCGCACTGGACGTCGTCCCTCGTGCAACGAGATCTCGACCATCTTCCTTAACTCCCTCACTTCCGCCTGCATCAATTCAATGGCAAAAAACTCCTTCCCATCTTTAAGTTCAGGGATACGTGCAGCGCTATCTAAAGCGAGTAATTTCACGATCGAGTTAACATTTCCCGCTTCAGAATCAGCTGCGACAGTCGCCACAATCGCCTCACTCAACTCCTCCTGTGTCTTCAACACCTCGTGATACCTCATCTCCTTCGAGTATTCAAGATAGCGAAGCGGAGCGATATCGAATATTCTTGGCGTCCCCTTCTCCTGAAGCAAAACGACTGGCTTATCAAATGCCTGCCTAATACCTAGCTCAAAAAGAACATTCGGATTTCTAGTACTCAAATCACAGATCGCTACCGGCGCCTCTATGAGTTTCTTGAGAATATCAAGATGAATAAGGTTCGACGCCTTTACTTCATCGGCACGCACTGCCCTATAGCCTGCGAGCGCGCATGCAGGAGCCACAATGTCGTCATAAACATGCTTAAAATGCCCCTGCGGATAACCGTCGGCGTCTGCGATAGGCATAATTGCAAAGCAGCTTTTCCCTATCGAATCAGGTTGTGGAGTTGCCATGGCTCGTTATATTTTTACAATTTAGCGTGTAGCGCCCGTCTACTTGAAGCGCCGATTACAATTTATTTGTCGAACACACTGACATTTGTGAGATCTAGACGAACATGCTTCTCGCCCGGCGAAGAGAACGACTCCTCTTTAATCGTGACGCCCGCTTGTTGCAAACATGCGATAACCGCCAGCTTCATTGCTTCAAAGTCCCCGTTCAAGACGTCGAACTCAACCCAATCATGAATATTCGATGTCCCTGCAATTTGGGTGCGCATAGCGGATGATTGTAGTCCGCCTGAAGCAAGACCCCGCTTAATGCGCTCAACGAATTTTTCAGAACACTCGATCCGTAGCCCTTCGTCTTCGTCATCATACAGAGAAATTTCGTTAGAAAATGCTGAAACTCCGCTCATGAATTCACCCCTTGTTATATTAAAATCCAAGTCTAACAAAAATCAAAAATCACCAGATGATCCATCCCCGCCATCAGTGACCCAATACTCACACAACCGCAATCAGTAATTCAGACACACTTGCACCCAAATGCACTGCAGTGCCCATGCTATCGAGGCATAAGTCCGGATGTGCCGAGAAGCAGCCTTCCAATGGGTTGAAACTGGCATCCAGGAACCTCCAATCGTTGTGTGCCCGCGCATCCGAGATATGCAGCACGGCCGGGAAGGCCGGGGCGCACGGGGATCTTTGCGCGCAATGTTCCAGATGGTGGCATAGCTAGCAAGATGAGCCGAACCTACGCTCCCCGTCCATCGCCCTTCTCCAACATTATCTCCAAAAAAACATAGATTCTGGAGATAGATTTGGAGACAGCCAAAGCCTTGCCAGACAAGGATGACAGGCGAAGTAAGGTATTTATCTCCAACTCTCCAGAATGTTTTGCTTCCGGCGGCCGACGAAATTGTGTACATCGCTCCTTCGGCCTATGCGCTGTTGCCGGTTGGTATTTATGTTGGTATCTACGCATCGGTAACGCTCAAAGCGCCCACTCAGCCTAGAGATATGGATTCTGTCGGGCCAGCAATACCCCATCCCGGCCTTACGCGACTAGCCTCTTCGCCGGATTTGGCGTCAATTTGGCGCCATAGCGAATTACTTCGTCTCATCTCATGTTCCACAAGCCAAAAGGGCCGCCCCTCCCGGTATCGTATGATGTATGCCGATCGGAATCGGGGAGCGAGCCGTATGGCGTCAGTGACTATCGATATGGGGTCTGGGAAGCGAGCCAAGTTGTCTAACAACGGTGGAGTAAGTCGATCTGCGGAGCAGCGGGCGGCCGTCTCAGAATTGATGCTCCATTGGCCGAAGTATTCGGGGCTGATGACAGGGGCCGTTGGCTATCTCCGAGAATTGGGACTAGCGGGGTCACTCTCCGGCGATCCCGTAGCCGCGCTCAGGTCCGCTATAGAGGACGGGAGAGTGTTCGTATCAATTGACCGTCCAACGGCCCGTGGCGGAGCGGCTGGAGGCACGCCCTCGACTCCGCCTTTCCCAAAGGCTAATAGGTTAGCCAGTGTGCCGGCGTCGGCCGGGCTACCGATGGATAAGCCGCTGCCGTCTTGGGCCACGCCTAGCGACGTATCGGCTGGCGAACTGATGAGCTACCTGCAAAGCGTTGTCGGAATTGGCGGCGCTGGTGGCGCCGCTGAATTCTCAGGAGGCGCGGATTTCACTGACGCAACCTCACTCAGTGATGCGTCGCCGTTCAATTATTCAGCGGACACGTTGGGCGACGCAGTTCAAGTTGCAGGGATCGACCGAGGCGATATGATGGCCTGCGACATCATCAAAGCCGAGTGCAAGGGCTCGGTGCTGCGTGAGTTTCCGGGGCAGTATTTGAATTCGACGCTCAACGAGATTCAAGGCGACGCGAGCGACGGTATCAAAGAGGCGCGTAAGGCGCTCAAGCTGCTCAACGATAATCGATTCAAGAAATAGGCGCCCGATATGACCACCAATACACTGTTTGATCTGCTCGACCGACTTGACTCCGCGAAAATTCATTACACCCTAAGCCGCAATCGACCCGATACGGTGTTGGTCTCGGTTACTGTAGTTGGGATGAGGGTCGAAGTAGACGTTTTCCGAGACGGGCACACCGAGGTTTGTGTTTTTCGAGGCACCGAAGAACCAACCGACGATGCCAATGCACTCGAACAGATCATCGAGGCGAATCGGGACTGAAACGGAATGCCCGCATGGCGCCTGCCACACCCGGCAAGCGCCATGCAATCAGTCTTGCATATTGAGTCGATCGCAATTCAGTTCTTCACTAGCTCAATACCCCAACACTGCGCCGACCGCCCATTTTTTGGAATGGCCTCCGAGCTGTACTTGCGATTGTTGATCGTATCCAGTGCAGTCATATAGCGATCAACAAGCGGATCGACAATACGCGCGAGATATGCGTCCTTATCGGCAGATGCCAGCAATGCCTCTCACAGACGTGCAGATATCGCATCAACAGGCCGCGCCAACTCGCCGTTTCCGCCACATCGCCGGCAACGGGCGGGGCGCGAAGATCCTGGATCTGCCGCCAACTTACTCGTCGAACGGCCCGGCTTCGAAGGTGGCCACTCCGTCGGCATACTCTCGCACCCATATATCGCGGTGATCCTCGCCAGAGCCCTTTACTGCGAACGACGCATTCGGTAGGCATGAAGCCAATTTGTCGAACAGCATGACGATCGCCATGCTGTTCAGATAGAACAGAGTTGAAGTTGGGAGAGCCGAACCACATGCTTCGGTGAGGTTGGTCAATACGTCGTGGCTTAGCGAATATTCGTCAAGAAACTTCAAGAGTTCCTCGCGGACACTGGCAACATTCAACGGCTCGCCATCGAACGGATGAACCCAAACCTGGGTGTGAAAACTCATTCGAACTTACTCCGTTATTTTTCTCATTCAAACACTGGCTCGTCACGGCGTGGTGAGCGATCCGTGATTGTTGACGATCTACCGACCATTGTCGATCGGCCAAGTTTGGGCTTTCGTGGGCAGTTCACCCTTCTCGAAGCGTGCCGAGCCTGCCGGTGAGCTACGGCTTCCATTCGCCGCAAATCACCAATCGATTGACTCTCCACATCAGCCCTAGTACACTTCGCGCCGCGGGGTGGAGCAGTCTGGCAGCTCGTCGGGCTCATAACCCGAAGGTCGTAGGTTCAAATCCTACCCCCGCAACCAATACCGAAGCCCGCTCTGCGAAAGCAAGCGGGCTTCTTGCTTTGCGCACGCACTACTGCGTGCTCGAAGCCTGCCAGCATCACATCCCGAGCGACGAACATTCAGCCTCCGACGCCCCCTGCGACACACGATCGCATCCCGCCCGATCGCCGCGGCCCCGCGCCACCCATTGCGTAGAATTCCGAACCTTCTTCAGCATCCGGACTCCCGCAATGATTCGAGCGATCGCGGCACTCGCCGCGCTTTCAGCCATGACCGGCTCGGCAAACGCCGCCGACACCCTCACCGCCCCCGCGAAGCAGCGCTACGTCAGCCCTGGCATCGCCAACATCACGAACGCAGCAGCGCCGCACGCGGCCCCCCCCTCGCCCGATTCACACTGCCGTGAACTGACCGCCGGGATCGACGCCGTCAAGCACGCCCCCGACCGCGGCCAGAAGATCGTGCGCGGGATGGGCCCGGACGGCAAGCCACGCAACGAACTGCGCGCTTACGACAAGCGCGCCGATCTCGAAACCGAACATCACCGGCTCGGCTGCCGATAACGAACGCAACACCGCCCGGTCGAAAAATCACGCCGGGCGTCGGCATTCACGCACTCACGCGTTCGCACCACCATCGATCGTCAACCCGGTGCCATTGATCGACCGCCCTTCCGGCCCGACGACGAACGCGACGAGCGCCGCGACGTCGTCGGCCTTGCCGTACTGCGGGATCGCCATCCGCGAACGCTGCGCACCGGCGTGTTCGCCGTCGGCCGGGTTCATGTCGGTATCCGTCGACCCCGGATGCACGATATTGACCGTGATGCCGCGCGAACCGAGATCGCGCGCGAGCCCCTGCGTCCAGCCGATCAGCGCGGCCTTGCTCGCCGCATAGAGGCTCATCCCCGCATCGGGCACGCGCGTGGCAAGGCAACTCCCGGTCGACACGATGCGCCCGCCCTCTCCGAGATGCCGCGCCGCCGCCTGCGACGCGACGATCACCGCACGCACGTTCACGTTCAGCGTCGCGTCGATATCGTCGAGCGTGAGGTCGTCCAGCGCGCCGGCCCGGAAAATCCCCGCGTTGTTGACGAGAATGTCGAGGCCGCCGAACGCCTCCGCCGCACGATCGACCGCGTCGCGTACGGCCACCGGATCGGCGCTGTCGGCCTGGATCGCAACGGCGCGACGGCCCAGAGCCTCGATGCCGGCGACGACGGCCTGCGCCCGCTCCGCCGATTTCTCATAGGTAATCGCGACGTCCGCGCCATCGGCCGCCAGCCGTTTCGCGATCGCCGCACCGATGCCGCGGCTGCCGCCCGTGATGAGTGCACGCTTGCCCTGAAGTCGGTTCATGTCGGTTCCTTTCCTTATTTATGTAACGACCGACACAGAATGTGGCAAGTTGCGCGACACAGTCAATTGATTTAATTTATCGATCGATACAGAAATCGACGAAGGGACGGACGCAATGGCTGAACGGGGCCGACCGAGAAGCTTCGACAAGGAAGCGGCGCTGGATCGCGCAATGGAGGTGTTCTGGCGCCTCGGCTACGAAGGCGCGTCGATGGCCGACCTGACGGCCGCGATGGGCATCGCGTCGCCGAGCCTGTATGCGGCGTTCGGCAGCAAGGAAGCGTTGTTCCGGCTGGCGCTCGAGCATTACAGCGCAACGGAAGGACGGGAAATCTGGGGGGGCGTAGAACAGGCCGGCAGCGCGCACGACGCCGTACGGAGCTACCTGATGGATACCGCCCGTGTGTTCACGCGGCGGTCGAAGCCGGCCGGCTGCCTGATCGTGCTGTCCGCACTGCATCCGGCCGAGCGTTCCGATACGGTCCGGCAAACGCTGATCGCGATGCGCGAGCGCACGGTGGAGAACCTGCGCGAGCGCCTCAGGCAAGGGGTCGCGACCGGCGAGATCGCCGCGCAAGCGAACCTCGACGCAATCGCGCGGTACTACGTCACGGTCCAGCAGGGGATGTCGATCCAGGCACGCGACGGTGCGAGCCGTCGCGATCTGGAGACCGTCGCGCAAGCCGCGCTGGCCGCGTGGCCAGCGCTCGTCGGCATGAATGGCGCGAGCGGCGCGTAGCGGCAGGACGCCGCCACGCGCGGCCGCGCCGCAACGTTACTGCTTCGCCGCGTGTTGCACGTCCTTCGACGCATGCCACACGCGATAGCGCACCTCGAAGCCTTCCGGCACATAGACGACGAGCGGCAGGCGGCTGTTGTAGCGCAGCAGCTGGCCGTCGCCGCGCACCTGCACGAACCGTTGTTGCGGCGCCTGGCCCGGGCATGCCATCAGCGTCGATGCCGGACCCTTCACGTCGGTGAGCTGGTAGTACGTATAGCCCCAGCCCTTCACGTCCTCGGCAGTCAGCTCGCCGCCGAACCATTGCTGGTTGCAGTCGGTCTGCAGCGTCTTGCCGATCATCAGTTCGACGCGCGCATCGCCTTCGTTCTCGAGCGCGGGCAGCGCGATCACGACGCGCTGCTGGCCGGCCGCTGCCTGCGGAAACATCTTGATCGACTCGGCCGTCACGGCGGGCGCGGAAGCGGGCCCCGCCACGCAGGCGGCGGCTGTCGTCACGCAGAAGGCGGCCAGTGCGGCCCGGATCGCGAATTTCATCGATGTACTCCTGGAAAAACAAAATGAGCTCCGGATGCTAACACTTCCGTCGCATGACCTTACGGCGCCGTAATTTGACGACACAATTGCAAACAGCTGGCAATCCCCTTGCGCGGTACTTATACGGGAACCAAGGAGAACATCATGCTGAAGCTCATTGCTGCCGCCGGCGTCGCGACCTTGCTGGCCGGCTGCGTCGTCGCCCCGGACGCCGGATACGGCTACGGTTACGGGCAGCCCTACTATTCCGATCCAGGCTACGCGTACGCGCCATCGCCCGTGTACGGCACGGTCAATATCTGGGGCGGTGGCGGCGGGCGCGACTGGGATCGCGGCCGGCGCGACTACCATCGCTGGGACGGCGACCGCGGCAACCGCGGCAACGGCTGGGGGCGCGGCGGCGGACACCGCGGTGGCGACTGGAACGATGGTGGCGAAGGCGGCGGCCATCGTCACTGACGCGCATTTGCAACCGTTTGTATCCGCGTAGTGCCCGTCGACGGCCGACGCGTCGTGCAAAAAAACGGACGACCGCACAAAAGACGAAGGCCCTCGCACGAAGCGAGGGCCTTTTGTCGTTCGGTGCGGTGAAGCGAACGGCGCCATCGCCGCCCGCTCACGCTTCGCTGGTCAGCCTGCTCACCAGCCGGCAGGCTGAGCGTAGCCACCCGACACGGGAGCGCCGCACACATACGCACGCTGGTAGCGGTCGTAGCAATAGTTCGGGCCGTCGTCCTGGTACTGCGCCTGCTGATAGGTCGGATACGCAGGCTGCTGGTATGCCGGCGCCTGGTAATACGTCGGCGGCTGATAGGCCGGCGCCTGGTACGCGGGCGCCTGGTACGCGACGGGCGGATTCATCGCGGACGACACGATCGCGCCGAGCACCGCGCCGCCGATCAAGGCGCCGATGACGGCGCCACTGTCACGGCCATGCGCGGACGCCGGGCCTGCCACGGCAAGCGAACCGGCAAGGACACACACTGCGGCAATTTTTTTCATGATGGACTCCCACGCGAAGTGGTACTGGATGCGATGCATTGTGGCGGCTTGCGGCCGTAATAGATGCAGCAAGTGGTAACGCGCGATTACCGGCATCACGCCCATCGAAATACGCGGTCGCCGTGCTACGATTTTCGGCATACAGGAGACGCCGTCATGCAGCCCGAAACCGCCCGCCGTTTCGATACCGAATTCGCCCCGCGCATCGCACAGGCCATCGCCGCCTTCTTCGCCGAACACGTGCTGACCGACGTCGTCCCGTATGGCGGCCACGGGCACCCGACGCGCGTGCAGATCCGCAGCGCGCCGCACGAGCACGTCAGCGGCTTCGACCATCCGCTGAACCTCGAGCTCACCTGGGACACCGACGAAATCGAGCGGCTGATGGAGCCGGACGGCCCGCAGCGCTTCGAGCACTACCTCGCCGCGCTGCCGAAAAAGCTGGGTGCATGGCAGAGCGCGCGCGACATCGATCTCCTGTCGCGCACGCAGGCCGACCCGCTCGTGCGGCTCGGCGGCCTCGACTTCGAAGGCTGAGTGCCGGCGTCGCGCGATGCGGCCCGGTGATACACTCGATCGGCCCCGCTCCGGTGCAGTTGCGCCGGCCGGGCCGCTCATCGCCGCCTCCACCCTTGCGCATGGTTGCGCACGCAACCGGCAACCGGGCGCGCGGACAATCACGCCTCTGCTCCCGCCATGAACGCCGATACCGGCCTGCCGCTTCCGCAACGCTACTGGGCGATCGTCTGCGTCGCACTGGGCATCACGCTCGCCGTGCTCGACGGCGCCATCGCGAACGTCGCGCTGCCGACGATCGCGCGCGACCTGCACGCATCCGACGCCGCGTCGATCTGGATCGTCAACGCGTACCAGCTCGCGGTCACGATCACGCTGCTGCCGCTCGCGTCGCTCGGCGAGCGCATCGGCTATCGCCGCATCTACATTGCCGGGCTCGCGCTGTTCACCGCGGCGTCGCTCGGCTGCGCGCTCGCCGGCTCGCTGCCGATGCTGGCCGTGATGCGCGTGATCCAGGGCTTCGGCGCGGCCGGCATCATGAGCGTCAACGCGGCGCTCGTGCGGATGATCTACCCGTCGTCGATGCTCGGGCGCGGGCTGTCGATCAATGCGATGGTGGTGGCGCTGTCGTCGGCGATCGGGCCGACGGTCGCGTCCGCGATCCTGTCGTTCGCCTCGTGGCCGTGGCTGTTCGCGGTCAACGTACCGATCGGCATCGCCGCGGTATTCGGCAGCCTGCGTGCGCTGCCGGCCAACCCGCTACACGATGCGCCGTACGATTTCGCGAGCGCGCTGATGAACGCGTGCGTGTTCGGGCTGCTGATCACGGCCGTGGACGGGCTCGGCCACGGCGAGGCCCATGCGTACGTCGTGGCCGAGCTGGCCGTCGCGTTCGTCGTCGGCTACTTCTTCGTGAAGCGCCAGCTGTCGCAGCCGGCGCCGCTCTTGCCGGTCGACCTGATGCGCATCCCGATGTTCGCGCTGTCGGTCTATACGTCGACGGCGTCGTTCACGTCGCAGATGCTCGCATTCGTCGCGCTGCCGTTCTGGCTGCAGAACTCGCTCGGCTTCTCGCAGGTCGAGACGGGCCTGTACATGACGCCGTGGCCACTCGTGATCGTGTTCGCCGCGCCGCTCGCGGGCGTGCTGTCGGATCGCTATTCGGCCGGCATCCTCGGCGGGATCGGGCTCGCGCTGTTCGCGGCCGGGCTGCTGTCGCTCGCGACGATCGGCGCGCATCCAGGCACCGTCGACATCGTGTGGCGGATGGCGCTGTGCGGGGCGGGCTTCGGGTTGTTCCAGTCGCCGAACAACCGCGCGATGCTGTCGTCGGCGCCGCGCGAACGCAGCGGCGGCGCGGGCGGCATGCTGAGCACCGCGCGGCTGACCGGGCAGACGCTCGGCGCCGCGCTCGTCGCATTGATTTTCGGGCTCGTGCCCGATCGCGGGCCGACGATTGCACTCTATGTCGCGGCGGCATTCGCGGCGGTGGCCGCGGTCGTCAGCATGCTGCGCATCACGTCGCCACAGCCGGACACGGCGACCTGACGCCGCCGCGCACCGCATGCGCGGCCGGGCATCATGCCGCGTCGAGCGCGTCCAGTACGAACCGCACGCGCGTCTTCACACTCTCGCGCGGCAGTTCGATCAGCCGATAGCCGTATGACGTGTAGCACTCGACCATCGCGTCGTAGGTGCGCACGGCTTCGGCGAAATCCTGCCGGCGCTCGGTGTCCTGCGCATAGATATCCGGCCACGGCGGCGCGATGAACACGCGCCGGTGGTAGCGGAAACGGCGAGCCGAAGCTTCCGCATGCGCGGGCACTGCGAGCCCTGTCAGCCGCAGATAGCCGATCACGTCCGGCACGCCTCGATCGAAGAACACGGGCCCGCGCGCGCGGCGTGCGAGATCGTATGAACGCATCTCCCAGCTCAGCATCAGTTCGGCGAACGCCGCCGGGTCCCGCCACGGCAACGCCTGGCCGTCGATCGCCATCTGGTCGCGGATCACCCCGCGCCCAGCTTCCTGCGAGCGCGCGAAACCGGCGCGCTCGAGCGCGTCGAGCAACGTGCTCTTGCCCGACCCCGGGCCACCGGTCACGACGAAGAAGCGGCGGGTAGCGTCGTCCTCCACGCCGGGCGCCGGTCCAAACTCACGCATGCGCAACCCGACGGCCCGCGCGCCGCGTGACCGACGCGGCCGCCGCGACACTGCGCAAATCGGCGACGAACGTATCGCGCCAGACCGACAGGTCGTTCGCGCGCAGCCGTGCGAGGTTTTCCTCGTGGCGCGCCTGCCGCTCGGCGAGCGGCATCGACAGCGCGCGCTCGAGCGCCTCGGCCATCTGCGACAGGTCGTACGGATTGACGAGGAGCGCGCCGGTCAGCTCGGCTGCCGCGCCCGCGAACTCCGACAGCACGAGCACGCCCGGATCGGCCGGATCCTGCGACGCGACGTACTCCTTCGCGACGAGATTCATCCCGTCGCGCAGCGGCGTCACGTAGCCCACCTGCGACATCCGGAAGAACGCCATCAGCAGGTTACGCTCGTACTTGCGGTTCAGGTACTGGATCGGCGTCCAGTCGAGCTGCGAGAAGCGGCCGTTGATGCGGCCGGCCTCGCCTTCGAGCGTTTCGCGAATGTCCTGATAGGTCTTCACGTCGGACCGCGTCGGCGGTGCGATCTGCAGGAGCGACACGCGCCCCTGCCAGCCCGGCGCGTTCGCGAGCATCCGCTCGAACGACTGGAAGCGCTCGACGAGCCCCTTCGAATAATCGAGGCGGTCGACGCTCATCACCAGCTTGCGGCCGTCGAGCGCCTCGCGCAGCATCTTCACCGGCTTGCGCGTGCCGTACTGGACGGCCGCCTGCGCGATCGCGTCGGGATGCACGCCGATCGGATAGGCGGCGACCTTCACGACGCGGCCATGCGCGTGCAGCATCCCGTCGTCGCTCGCCGCGCCGATCCCGCGCCGCTCGATGTAGTCGGTAAACGCCTGTTTGTCGGCCTCGGTCTGGAAGCCCGCGACGTCGTAAGCGCACATGAACTTCACGAGCTCCTCGTGCGGCGGCACGAGACGCAGCATGTCGGGTGACGGAAACGGAATGTGCAGGAAGAAACCGATCGGGTTCTTCACGCCGAGTTCGCGCAGGTAATGCGCGAACGGCAACAGGTGATAGTCGTGCACCCAGATCAGGTCGTCGGGGCGCAGCAATGCGGCGAGCTGTTTCGCGAGCATCGCGTTCACGCGCAGATAGCCCGCGTACTCCTGGCGGTCGAAGCGCGCGAGATCGCCGCGGTAATGGAACACCGGCCACAGCGTCGCATTCGAGAAGCCGCGATAGTACTGGTCGTAGTCGCGCCGGGTCAGCCCGACCGTCGCGTAGGTGACGTTGCCGTCCCGCTGGATTGCGGGCTCGGTGTCGGGTGCGTCGACGATCTCGCCGTTCCAGCCGAACCAGACGCCGCCCGTTTCCTTCAGTGCGTCCATCACGCCGACGGCCAGGCCGCCCGCGCTCGGGCGCGTATCCTCGCCGGCGGCGACACGATTCGATACCACGATCAATCTGCTCATGCGATTTCCCCTCCTCGATTCGATTGGCTGGCGCGCGACGCGCGCCCAAGCAGGCGCGGCGGCCCGAAGGCGGCCGCGCGGCGACTCAGTTCCGAGAATTGCAATGAAATACGGCGATGGAATGCGGCGACGACCGCATCAGGCGTCCTGCTCCTGACCGAGGTCGCGTTGATAGTCGAGCCCTTCCGGGCGAGCGCCACCCTGGTTGTGATCGCCGTCCGACGGCGTCTCGTCCGGCGCGCCCGCAGGCGGTGCCGATGGCGCGTCGGCCTGCGGACGCGGCCGGTTTTCCGGATGGTCGGCCGCCGCGTCAGGCGGCCGGTGTGACAACTGTTTCGAACGGCGCATGGCTGGGTGTCTCATATGCGGCGCGGCTCGAGGCCGTCGTAGAAACATTCCATAGCAAAACAGTCTAGGTCGCCTGATCGCATCCGAAGGTAACAATTACCTTCAATTTGTAACGTTTCGACCCCTCGGCGCTCATCCATCCGACAATGACGCCGCCCGCGCGCACGCGGCCTGCCGCACGGCGATTTGTCAAAGCTTTGCAATTTTCCTATGACAATTGCGAAACAATGACGCGGCATGACGGCGTGCATGCGACGCCGCTCACCCAGACAGGACTTGCACTCAGGGATGAACATTCGTTTCGAATCGCCGCGCCGGGCCACGCCGGCGCGCGTCGTGCTGGCCGTGATCGCCACGGCCGCACTGCTGTCCGGCTGCAACTCGCTGTACAGCGAGGGCGCGACAGCCGGCGCCGGTATCGCGGGCGCCGCGATCGCCTCCAAGGTCACCAACAACGCTGCGGTTGCGACGGGCATCGGTCTCGGCGCCGTCGCCGGCGCGCGGGCGGGCGTCCAGTACTCGCAGCGCGTCGCGCACCGTTACACCCAGGAACAGATCGCGAAGGCGGCGGGCCCGCTCGACGTGGGCGGCGTCGCGCCGTGGTCGACGCACCACTCGTTCCCGATCGAGGACGATGAGCAGGGCCGCGTGACGGTCAGCCGGATGATCAGCATCGGCCCGCTCGACTGCAAGGAAATCGTGTTCGCGGTCGATACGGCCGCGAAGCCCGACAAGCCGGCGCAATCGGCGTTCTACGTCGCCACGATCTGCCGCGACGGCCCCGTGTGGAAATGGGCGTCGGCCGAGCCGGCGACCGAACGCTGGGGCGCATTGCAATGAGCGTCGCGCTCCGTATCGCGGCCATCGGCGCGCTGTGTGCGGCAACGGCCACGCTGTCGGGCTGCGGGTCGGTCGGCGCGGCGAGCGGCGCGCTCGCCGGCGCGGCGACGGGCCTCGTCACCGCGAACCCGGCGGTCGGCGTGGGTGTCGGGATTGCCGTGCAGGCCGCGACCGACGAAGCCGTCAACCGCACGATGAAGCAGCTCCATCAGAACCAGCAGGACGCGATCGCGAAGACGGCCGGCAGCCTGGCCGTCGGCGAAGTGAAGCCGTGGAAGGTGAAGAACACGCTGCCGCTCGAAAACGGCGAAGGCGAAGTCCGCGTCACGCGCGCGTACGCGTCGGCGCTCGCGATCTGCAAGGAATTCGCGTTCTCGGTGAAGGACGGCGACAAGGCCGACTGGTATTTCGCGAATGCGTGCCAGCAAGGCACGCACTGGAAGTGGGCGTCGGCGGAACCGGCGGTCGACCGGTGGGGGAATCTGCAGTAACCGTGCGATACGCCGCGCATGACGCGCGGCGCATACGCACAAGCCGGGCTGTACAGCCCGGCACGTCGATCAGGACTCGACGTCCTCGAGGCTGAAAATCTCGGTCTGGTCGTTGTACGAGAAGATCTCGCCATAACGGCCCCAGTCGATCACCGCGTCGAGCGTCTCCTCGGCGGCGCCGTCCGACAGGAAATCCTCCAGCTCCTGCTCGAAGCGCACGCGCGGCGCACGATGGCCCGGGCGCTCGTTCAGCACCTTCTTGATCCGCGCCGCGAGCGGCACGTGCTTCAGCAGGTGATCCGCGAACATCAGCTTGCGCTCCTGCGTGCCGAATTCCGCAAACACGCGCCCCGGCGGCGTCAGGAACACGTCCCCTTCCCGCACGTCCGCGAAGCCGAGGTACTGCAGCACTTCGGCGATCGGGAACAGATCGTCGACTTCCAGATGCAGCGTACGTGCGATTTCCGGCATGTCCGCGCGGCCGTGGTACGGCGCCATCGCAAGCGTCTCGATCAGGCCGGCCATCAGGTTGGTCGACACCTGCGGCAGCCAGCTGCCAAGCTCCAGCCCCTTCTTCGTCGCCTCGTTGGTCTGACGCGCCGTCATCTTCGCGTAGATGTCGTCGACGAGCTTGCGGAACGCCGGGTCGAGCCGGTTGCGCGGATGCTTGAACGGCACCTTGATCTCGGCGATCACGCGGCCCGGGTTCGACGACAGCACGAGGATCCGGTCGCACATGAACACCGCTTCCTCGATGTTGTGCGTGACGATCAGCACCGACTTGATCGGCATCCGGCCTTGCGTCCACAGGTCGAGCAGGTCGGTACGCAGCGTCTCGGCCGTCAGCACGTCGAGTGCGGAGAACGGCTCGTCCATCAGCAGGATCGTCGGGTCGACGACGAGCGCACGCGCGAAGCCGACGCGCTGGCGCATGCCGCCCGACAGCTCGCGCGGGTACGCGTTCTCGAAACCGTCGAGGCCGATCAGGTCGATCGCGGCCAGCGCGCGCTCGCGGCGCTCGCGCGCGCCGACGCCAAGCGCCTCGAGGCCCGCTTCCACGTTCTGCAGCACGGTGAGCCACGGGAACAGCGCGAAGGTCTGGAACACCATCGCGACGCCTTCGGCGGGGCCGGTCAGCGGCTTGCCGAGATAGGTCACTTCCCCGCCGGTCGGCTCGATCAGCCCGGCGATGATGCGCAACAGCGTCGACTTGCCCGAGCCGGAACGGCCGAGCAGGCCGACGATCTCGCCCTCGCGCAGCGACAGGTTCGCATCGTCGAGCACGAGCAGTTCGCCCTGCGTCTTGTTGAAGCCGCGACAGACATGATCGACGCGCAGGATTTCCTCACCAAGGCGCGGCGGTTGGTTCGTCTGGACGGGGGCGTTTACAGCATTCGGATTGTGCATCGCGTTTCGCTCTCAATCGGTCTCAGTCGAGCCGCAGCTTCGCTTCGGCGAAGGCATACAGCGGCCGCCACAGCAGGCGGTTGAACAGGGTGACGAACAGGGACATCACGGCGATGCCCAGGATGATCTTCGGAAAATCGCCGGCGGCGGTGGTCTGCGCGATATAGGCACCGAGGCCGTGCGCCTCGATCTTGGTATTGCCCCACTGCACGGCTTCCGACACGATGCTCGCGTTCCACGCGCCGCCCGAGGCGGTGATCGCGCCGGTCACGTAGTACGGGAAGATGCCGGGCAGGATCGCCTGCCGCCACCACTGCCAGCCACGGATACGGAAGTTCGTCGCCGCTTCGCGATAGTCGTTCGGGTAGGACGTCGCGCCGGCAATCACGTTGAACAGGATATACCACTGCGTGCCGAGCACGATCAGCGGCGACAGCCAGATGTCGGCGTTCAGGTGGAAGCGCGCGATCACGATCACGAACGCCGGGAACAGCAGGTTCGCCGGGAACGCCGCGAGGAACTGCGCGAGCGGCTGCAGCTTCTCCGCCAGCCTCGGGCGCAGCCCGATCCACACGCCGACCGGCACCCAGATCAGGGACGCAATCGCGATCAGCACGGCCACGCGCAGCAGCGTGATGAGCCCGAGCACGAGCACGTGGCCGACCTCGGCCAGCGTCACGCCGGTCGACACGAAGCTGACCACGCGCCACACGACATAGGCCGTGCCGATCAACACGAGAATCGCCCACGCGATGTCGACCGTACGTGACGCCTTCTTCTCGACACGCGGCAGCGAAAAACGCATCGCGCCCGACAGCGGCAGGCGCAGCGGAATCCGCGCGGCTTTCGCGAAGAACCAGCCCGCCGGCACGAGCAGCTGATGAATCAGGCGCGTGCGACGCACGAGGTCGAGCAGCCACGACTCCGGCGCGTTGCCCGAGCTGGTGTTCTCCATCCGGAACTTGTCGGCCCACGCGACGAGCGGGCGGAACAGGAACTGATCGTACGCGAGGATCACGACCGACATCGTGAGGATCACCCAGCCGACCGCGCCGAGGTTCTTGTCCGCGATCGCCTGCGCGAGATACGCGCCGACGCCCGGCAACGTGATGGTCTGGTTGCCGACGGTGATGGCCTCCGACGCGACGACGAAGAACCAGCCGCCCGACATCGACATCATCATGTTCCAGATCAGCCCCGGCATCGAGAACGGCACTTCGAGCTTCCAGAAGCGCTGCCAGGAGGTCAGATGAAAGCCCCGCGACACTTCGTCCAGATCGCGCGGCACCGTGCGCAGCGACTGGTAGAAACTGAACGTCATGTTCCACGCCTGGCTCGTGAAGATCGCGAAGATCGCCGCGAGCTCGGCGCCGAGCACGCGGCTCGGGAACAGCGCGAGGAAGAACGTGACCGTAAACGAGATGAAGCCGAGCACCGGCACCGACTGCAGGATGTCGAGGATCGGGATCAGCACCATGCCGGCACGCCGGCTTTTCGCGGCGAGCGTGCCGTAGATCAGCGTGAACGCGAGCGACGCGACCATCGCGGCGAGCATCCGCAGCGTGGTACGCAGCGCGTATTCGGGCAGGTTCGCCGGATCGAGCGAGATCTTCTGCGTCTGCAGGGTGCCGATCGGCGCCATCGTTTCGTGGAAGCCGACGACCGCCATCGCGATCAGGCAGATGATCAGCGGAAACGCGATGAAATCCCACCGGTTCGGCAGGACGCGCCACGCGGACGCGTTGGCGGTCCGGTTCGGATTGAAGAATCCGACGTCCATCAGGCGCCCTCCCCGGTAAGGCCGGACGAAGCCGGCAGTCGATGTTGATTCATGGCAAAGCGCACGGGTGCGGTAATTCGATTGACTGACGATCGCGCGCGAGCGCGGTGCGCCGTGCGTGCATGCGCTGCCGCGCGCCGGACGAGCCGGCCCGCGACGGCACGACACTACACCAACCTGTATTTCAGGTACAACCGTCCGGGAGCGGCGCAGGCGGCGCACGGATCGTGCCTGGCGCGCGGGCGGCTGGCGGGTGCGCGGGTCGAGCAGCCCGGCCGCAATCTTTCGGCCGGCATGCAGGCCCGAATTATGCCGTGATCCGGCCCGCCCGGGAACCCGCCAGCCGCACGTGCGCGCAAACCATGTCGGACGTCACCAGCCGGATACGACTATGCGGGTATGATCAGGGCTGGCCCTTGGGGTCTGTGGCGGCCGTTTCGATGGCCACGCATGCGTGTGCCCTCTGTCAGCAAGCCCTGGGGATCGATCGACGAGCGGGAGGAAAGGGAATGGCAGGAAACTTGGTGATCGTCTGTCGCGATCAGGATGCCGACGCGTTCTACGAACTGATGCAGGAGTACGGGTCGTTCCAGACGCGGCTGTCGTCGACGGCGTGGTACCTGAACATGAACGTCGTGCCGGAATCGCTGCAGGAGGAAATCCTGGAGCGCCTCGGCCGGTATACGACCGTCTACATCTTCGAGGCCACCACCGTGACCTACAACACCATCGACAGCAACGCGGCCGAGACGCTCGGCACGCTGTTCGGCGAATGATGCCGCGCGGCGCCAGCCCGGCCGGGTTGGCGCCGCAGCCGCTCATGCGGCCTGTGCGTGGGGTTCGTCCTTCGGCACGACCTCGAACGGGAACGTCATCGCGACGCGCAGGCCGCCTTCGGGACGGTTGCCGATGTCGCACGCCCCGCCCAGCCTGAGTACGAGCCGCTCGACGATCGCGAGCCCGAGCCCGCTGTGGCCGTTGCCGCCGCGCGCCGGGTCGAGCCGCACGAACGGCCGCGTGGCCGCCGCGAGGTCGCGCGGCGCGATCCCGCCGCCGCTGTCGCTGACCGACAGCACATAGCCGGCCGGCGTGCGCGCCGTCTCGACGAGCACGGGCGGCGCACCGTACGCATGCGCGTTGTCCAGCAGGTTCGACAGGATCCGGTCGAGCGTCGCCGTCGGCAGCCGGAAGCCCGGATCGGCGTCGAGCCGAGTCTGCACCGTCGGCGCGTTCGGCGCGACCGCGCGATAGCTGCGCGCGATCCGCTCGCACGCCTGATCGACGGGCACCGGCTCGCTGCGATCGGACCCGCCGTGCGCAAACACCAGGAATTGATCGACGATGTGCGACATCGAATCGACGTCGCGCACGACGCCATCGCGCAACCGGGCGTCGTCCATCATTTCCGCCCGCAGCCGCATCCGCGCAAGCGGCGTGCGCAGGTCGTGCGCCACGCCCGCCAGCATCACCGCCCGGTCGCTCTCGGCCTGCGACACCTGTTCCACCATCTGGTTGAAGCCATGCGTGAGCTGGCGCAGCTCGCGCGGGCCGCGCTCACGCAGCGGCGGCACCGGCTGGCCGCGGCCGAAGCGCGCGACCGCGCGTGCCAGCGAACGCAGCGGCTGCTGCAGCTGCCAGGCCGCGAACAGCGCCGCGATCACGCCGGCCGAGAAGATCGTGCCGAGCCACAACAGCATCCGGTCGAGCGAGCGCGGCGGCCGCAGCGGCTGCACCGGCACCACGATCCAGTTGCGGTCGGTCGGCTCCTTTACCCACAGCACCGGCGGATGGCCGGGCGCGCCGATCTCGACACGCGTGCCTGGCGGCATCCGCTCGCTCACGTCGTCGCGGAACCGCTTGAGCGGCGCCGGCAGGCTCGACGGATCGCCGTTCGGCACGTCGGCGCTGTCCGGCGCCACGAGCCGCACGCGCGACGGCAACGGCTGGTCGGGCGTGCGCTCGACGTGCTGGCGCACGGCGTCGACCAGAAACGCGGCCTCTTCGACCGCGTAACGCGTCTGCATCTGGCTGCGCTCGAGCCGCATCGCGAAAAACCACGCGAAGTGCGACAGGAGCAGGACACCGATGACGAGTAGCGCCAGCCGCCCGAACAGTGAATCAATGGGTTTGCGCATGGGCCTCGCCGTCGGGCACGAACACGTAGCCGCGCCCGCGAACCGTCTGGATGAAGCGCGGCGTCGACGGATCCGTTTCGAGGATGCGGCGCAGGCGCCACACCTGGACGTCGATGCCGCGGTCGGTGCCGTCGTACTCGGGCCCGTGCAGCAGCTCGAGCAGCCGCTCGCGCGTGAGCGTGCGCAGCGCATGGTTCACGAAGATCTTCAGCAGCGCGAATTCACTGCTTGACAGCGTGGCCGGCTTGCCGTCGACCGACAGCGTGCGCGCCTGGAAATCGAGCACGAAGCGGCCGAACGCGAACGGCTCGCGCTGTTCGGGCGCCGCGGCCGACGGCGTCGCGCGGCGGCGGCGCAGCACGGCCTGCACGCGCGCGAGCAGCTCGCGCGGGTTGAACGGCTTGCCGAGGTAGTCGTCCGCGCCGAGCTCGAGCCCGACGATGCGGTCGACGTCGTCCGCACGCGCGGTCAGCATGATCACGGGGATGTCGTCGCCGGCCGCGCGCAACTGGCGCAGCGCGGTCAGGCCGTCGACGCCCGGCATCATCAGGTCCAGCACGATCAGGTCGGGCCGCTCGCGCTCGAGGCGCTTCTCGAGCGTCGCCGCGTCGTGCAGCACGGACACTTCCATCCCCTGGCGCACGAGGTAGTCGCGCAGCAGGTCTCGGAGTTCTTGGTCGTCGTCGACGATGAGGATCTGGGTAGTCATGGCTCGAAGTTTACCGCGCGAGGGCGGAGTCGAAGAACGAAACAAAGGGACGAAAGGGTTACTGCGGGTTACCGCGCAAGGGAACTGTAATGCGCGGTAACCCGGCCACCGCCCCACGTAACACCGGCCGCGGCCCGCATCGCTAACCTGCGTCTTACCGGATGCGGCACCCGTTTTCCCGGTACCGCATCGCCGGACCCTTTGGATACAAGGAGTTTCTGAAATGTATAAGAAGACTTCCCGCGTGGCCATCGCGGCCGCCACCGTGCTCGCTCTCGCATTCGGCACCGCGCATGCCGCGCAGCCCGACGACATGCCGCCTCCGGGCGGCCCCGGCATGCACCAGATGCACGGCGGACATGAAGGCGGCCCGTTCGGCGCGATCATGAAACTGCACGACCAGCTGAAGCTCAATGCGTCGCAGGAGCAGCAATGGCAGGCGGCCGTCAACACGATGAAGCAGAACCGTGACGCGATGCGCAAGAGCCACGAGCAGATGCGCGACCAGTTCAAGGCGCAGCAGAACCAGCCGATCCTCGACCTGAGCGCACTGCACTCTGCACGCCAGCAGGCCGAGGCGCAGAACGCGCAACTGCGCGAGCAGACGTCGGCCGCGTGGCTCACGTTCTACAACGGGCTGAACGACCAGCAGAAGACGACGGTCAGCACGGCGCTCAAGCAGCAGTTCGCGAAGATGGAACAGCGCCACGAGAAGATGAAGGAGCGCTGGGAGCAGCATCGCGCGGCCAAGGCCACGTCGGCGCCGGCGCAGTAAGCCGGCGGGCCGCTCCGCGGAGCGGCATCGAAGGGGACGCGGGCACCAGCCCGCGTCCCCTTTTTTTCGTTTCAGGCGACGTCGAACAGCAGCACCTCGGCCGCCCGGCCGCGCGCGAACGCCACCGCGTTCACGCCGCCGATCCGCACGCCATCGCCCGCGGCCAGCGCGCTGCCGTTCACCTCGAGGTCGCCGCGCACCACGTGCACGTACGCGCGGCGGCCGGCCGGCACGTCGAACGCCGCCTCCTCGTCGCCGTCGATCAGCCCCGAGAAGATGCGGGCGTCCGCACCGAGCGGCAGCGCACCGTCGCCACCGTTCGGCGCCGCCACCAGCCTCAGCCGCCCGCGTCTCTCGCCGTCGGCAAAGCGCGTCTGCCCGTAGCCGGGCCGGCCACCCGCCCCGGCCGGCGCGAGCCAGATCCGCAGCAGGCGCAACGGCTCGTCACACGATGCGTTGGTTTCGCTCAGCATGACGCCGGTGCCGGCGCTCATGCACTGCACGCCGCCCGCGCGCACGATCGCCCCGTTGCCGAGGCTGTCGCGATGCGCGAGCGCGCCGTGGATCACGTAGGTGACGATTTCCGCGTCGCGGTACGGCCGCATCCCGTAGCCGCGGGTCGGCGCGATGCATTCCTCGTTCAGTTCGCGCAACGCGCCGAACGCCGACGGCCCGCTCCGGCCGGACGCCCAAGGAAAGCTGTGAAGGAATTCGTGCCACCCTTGGCTGCGCTGGTCGCGATCGGCGGCGCGGCGGATCTGGAACATGGGACGGACACTCCATGAGATGCGTGGTTCTGGCATGCCGTCACTGTATGAGTGTGCCAATCGCGCCACAATCCGCCACCTGCGCACCGCATCGTTGCACCCGCGAATGCAATTGATGCAATACCCATTGTGAATACGGCGATTATCGCAACAGCCGGATCAATGCGTCGAAGAATCGATCGGTCGGCCAGGATTGCCGGTTTCCGGGTATCGCGTTCGGGTAAAATACCGGCCTTTTGGCGTTCGCCGTTCCGGCGGCCGTCATTGCCAACGCGCCGATCGGCGATTTTTGGCCGTCTAGAATACGCCGCGGCGCCCGGTCCGACCGGCCGCGAGCGCTCCCCGGAAAGTCAGCAACAGAAGGATGGAAATGAAGAAGGCCGCCCTGTGCGCCGCCCTCGCCCTCGTGGCGGGCAGCGCCTTCGCGAAGGAGTGGAAGACCGTGCGGATCGGCGTCGACGCCAGCTACCCGCCGTTCGAGTCGACCGCGCCGAGCGGCGAGATCGTCGGTTTCGACGTCGATCTCACCAAGGAAATCTGCAAGCGAATCAACGTGAAATGCGTGTGGGTGGCGCAGGATCTCGACGGGATCATCCCGGCGCTGAAGGCGAAGAAGTACGACGTCATCGTGTCGTCGCTGACCGTCACGGACAAGCGCCGCGAACAGATCGACTTCTCCGACAAGGTATATGACGCACCGGCGCGGATGATCGCGAAGACCGGCTCGCCGCTGCTGCCTACCGTCGCGTCGCTGAAGGGCAAGCGCGTGGGCGTCGAGCAGGGCTCGACGCAGGAGACCTATGCGAAGGCGTACTGGGAGCCGCAGGGCGTGACGATCATTCCTTACCAGAACCAGGACCAGGTCTATGCCGATCTCGGCTCGGGCCGTCTCGACGCGACGCTGCAGGACGAACTGCAGGCCGACTACGGCTTCCTGCGCACGCCGCGCGGCAAGGGCTTCGCGTTTGCCGGGCCGGAAGTGAAGGATCCGAAGACGATCGGCGACGGCACCGCGATCGGCCTGCGCAAGGAAGACACGGACCTGAAGCTCAAGATCAACCAGGCGCTGGCCGACATGCACAAGGACGGCACGTACGACCGGCTGTCGCACAAGTATTTCGCGTTCAGCGTCTATTCGGCTTCGGCCCGCTGAGCGACGAATAGAAGAAACGACGGATGCGGGGGCGGCCCCGCATCCGGTCAGTACAGGCAGTCAATCACGCGCCGCCCGCCTCCTGCCCGCCGTTCGCGCGACGGGCGGGCCCGGCACCGATGCCGGGGCGGACGGTCATGATACGCACGGGGCGTTCCGCGCAGCTTGGGCGGAACGCGTCTTTCGCGGCGCACCGCGTGCGCCCTAAGGGACCACACCAGGGACCACTCAATGTTTCTACAAGGTTACGGCCCGCTGATCCTCGCTGGCACCTGGCAAACCGTCAAACTGGCGGTGCTTTCGCTTGCGCTGTCGTTCCTGCTGGGCCTGCTCGGCGCGGGCGCGAAGCTGTCGCGCAACCGCTTCACGAATGGTGTCGGCACCGTCTACACGACGCTGATCCGCGGCGTGCCCGACCTCGTGCTGATGCTGCTGCTGTTCTACAGCCTGCAGATCTGGCTGAACATGGCGACCGACGCACTCGGCTGGGACCAGATCGACATCGACCCGTTCCTCGCCGGCGTGCTCGTGCTCGGCTTCATCTACGGCGCGTACTTCACCGAGACGTTCCGCGGCGCGTTCCTGTCGGTGCCGCGCGGCCAGCTCGAGGCCGGCAGCGCGTACGGGATGACGAACTGGCAGGTGTTCACGCGGATCATGTTCCCGCAGATGATGCGCTTCGCGCTGCCGGGCATCGGCAACAACTGGCAGGTGCTCGTGAAGTCGACCGCGCTCGTGTCGATCATCGGCCTGGCCGACGTCGTGAAGGCGTCGCAGGACGCCGGCAAGGGCACGCTGCGGTTCTTCTTCTTCACGCTGATCGCAGGTGCCGTCTACCTCGCGATCACGACGATCTCGAACTTCGTGCTGATGTGGCTCGAAAAGCGCTACTCGACCGGCGTCCGCAAGGCTGACCTATGATCGAACTCATCCAAGAATACTGGCGCAACTATCTCTACACCGACGGCTATCGCATAACCGGTGTCGCGATCACGTTGTGGCTGCTGGTCGTGTCGATCGGCCTCGGCTTCTGCCTGTCGATACCGCTCGCGGTCGCGCGCGTGTCGAAGAAGAAGTGGCTGTCGGGCGCCGTGTGGCTCTACACGTACGTGTTCCGCGGCACGCCGCTCTACGTGCAGCTGCTGCTCTGCTACACGGGCCTCTACAGCCTGCAGGCGGTGCGCGGCACGCCGATGCTCGACGCGTTCTTCCGCGACGGGATGCACTGCACGCTGCTCGCGTTCACGCTGAACACCTGCGCGTACACCACCGAGATCTTCGCGGGTGCGATCAAGGCGACGTCGTACGGCGAGATCGAAGCCGCGCGCGCGTACGGGATGTCGACGTTCACGATGTATCGCCGCGTGATCCTGCCGTCGGCGCTGCGCCGCGCGCTGCCGCTGTACAGCAACGAAGTGATCCTGATGCTGCACGCGACCACCGTCGCGTTCACGGCGACCGTGCCGGACATCCTGAAGATCGCCCGCGACGTGAACTCGGCGACCTACATGTCGTTCCATGCGTTCGGCATCGCCGCCCTGCTCTACCTCGCGATCTCGTTCACGCTCGTCTGGCTGTTCCGCCAGGCCGAGCGCCGTTGGCTCGCGTATCTGCGCCCGCAAGGCAAGTAAGTTTTCGCAGGACTATTGATGAACTCCCAGACTCAGAAGCTTTTCGTCGACGATCTGCACAAGCGGTACGGCGACAACGAGGTGCTCAAGGGCGTGTCGCTGAAGGCGAACTCGGGCGACGTGATCAGCGTGATCGGCTCGTCCGGCTCCGGCAAGAGCACGATGCTCCGCTGCATCAACTTCCTCGAGCAGCCGAACGCGGGCCGCATCTTCGTCGACGGCGAGGAAGTGCGCACCGCGCTCGACAAGACGGGCGCGCTGCGCGCGGCCGATTCGAAGCAGCTGCAGCGCGTGCGCACCAAGCTGTCGATGGTGTTCCAGCACTTCAACCTCTGGTCGCACATGAACGTGATCGAGAACGTGATGGAAGCGCCGGTGAACGTGCTCGGCATCCCGAAGAAGGAAGCCGAGGAGCGCGCGCGCGAGTATCTCGAGAAAGTCGGCCTCGCGCCGCGCGTCGAGAAGCAGTATCCGTCGCACCTGTCGGGCGGCCAGCAGCAGCGCGTTGCGATTGCACGCGCGCTCGCGATGCATCCGGACGTGATGCTGTTCGACGAGCCGACGTCGGCGCTCGACCCGGAGCTGGTGGGCGAAGTGCTGAAGGTGATGCAGAAGCTCGCCGAGGAAGGCCGCACGATGATCGTCGTCACGCACGAGATGGGCTTTGCGCGCAACGTGTCGAACCACGTGATGTTCCTGCACCAGGGCCGCGTCGAGGAAGAAGGCGTGCCGTCCGAGGTGTTCGCCAACCCGAAGAGCGAACGCCTGCGCGGGTTCCTGTCGGGCAGCCTCAAGTAACGCACGCCGTACGAGCGGGCGCCCGCGGTTCGCCGCGCGGCGCCCGTTTTGCGTTTACGCGGCGCTCACCGGCGCGCCGTCGGCAAACGCACGCAGTTCGTCGCCCGCGAGCCGGTAGCGCACCCATTCGCTCTGCGGCGCCGCGCCGACGCTCTCGTAGAAGCGGATCGCCGGCTCGTTCCAGTCGAGCACGCTCCACTCGAAACGCCCGCAGCCCGACTCGACCGCGATCCGCGCGAGCGCCTTCAGGAGCCGCAGCCCGGCACCCGCGCCGCGAAAGCGCGGCGACACGTACAGATCCTCGAGATACAGCCCCTGCCGGGCAAGCCACGTCGAATACGAGAAGAAATACACGGCGAAGCCGGCCGGCTCGCCGTCGACCTCGCACATCAGCGCGCGCGCCGGCGATCCCTCGCCGAACAGGCTGCGCTCCAGCGACGCGGGCGTTGCGACCACTTCGTGTTCCGCCTTCTCGTAGATGGCCAGCTCGGTAATGAAACGCAGGATTTGCGGCACGTCGGCGACGGTGGCGGAACGGATATCGATTTGCACGGGTGGGGGCCCTCCTCCGGCCCGGACTTGAAACGGGAAACGGCGCCGCGCAGCCGCGCTGGCACCCGTCAGAGCATCATGCTACGTTCATGCGGCTCCTGCAGGAAGTGCAGTTTCTTCATCCAGACCTGAACATGATGCATCCTGATCTGCGCCGCCTCGACCTGAACCTGCTGCTCGTGTTCGATGCGCTGTACCGTCACCGGTCCGTCGCCACGGCCGCGCACGAGCTCGCGTTGAGCCCGTCCGCATTGAGCCACGCGCTCGCGCGGCTGCGCGACGCGATCGGCGACGCGCTGTTCGTGCGCCTCGGCAACGAGATGCAGCCGACCGTGCGCGCCGACGACATCGCCACCTGGGCCGGCGACGCGCTCGACACGATGTCGAAGGGGCTCGCCCGCGCACGCCGCTTCGATCCCGCACAAAGCGACCGCACGTTCGTGTTCGCGGCGACCGACTACACGGCATTCGCCGTGCTCCCGGCGTTTCTCGCCCGCATCCAGCATGTCGCGCCGCGGTTGCGGATCCGCGTCGTGCATTCCGACCGCAAGATTTCCGTCGACGAACTCGCGGCCGGCCGCATCGATTTCGCGCTCGGCTACCACGAGGAATCGGCGGCCGACGCGCCGGGCATCGAGGACTTCGACTGGTTCTCCGACGACTACGTCGTGATCGCGAGCGCCACGCACCCGGAGATTCGCCGGCGGCTGACGCTCGACCAGTACCTGGCGGCACGCCACGTGGTCGTCACGCCGTGGAACGAGTCGCGCGGCGTCGTCGACCACGTGCTCGAGCGGCTCGGCCTCGCACGGCAGGTCGCCGTGCAGTTGCCGACCGTGCTGGCCGCGCCGTTCGTGATCGCGGAATCCTCGCTGCTGATGACGGTGCCGAACCGCGCCGCGCAGGCGTTGCGGCACGCGGCGCCGATCCGCATCTTTCCGGCGCCGTTCGAGATCCCGCGCTACACCGTGAAGGTCTACTCGCATGCGAAGCATGCGCGCACCGATGCGCATCGCTGGATTCGTGCGCAGTTGCTCGACGCGAGGCCCGCCGCCGCCTGACCGACACACGTTGGCACATCGCGCCGGGCCTTGCCGGACAAGCGTTCCAGGCAGCGTACGGCCATCTCCGGCGGTCGCCTGTTCATTACGAAATACTTACCAGTTTCTCGTCATTGATGCCTACGCCTGCGCCCCCCGCAGCGTCAATAGTGGCAATCCTTGACCCCCGTTTGCAAAACGCGTGTCTCCCTTGCGGGACAAGGGTTTTCCGTTAATTGCAAACCCTTGGCACCCCTGTTGCCCACCGTGTTGCATGGCAATTTGGCGACACGTGTTAGTCAAACAACGATTTCCATCGCCACAAAATTGTATTTTTGCTAAATTAGTAACCAAAGTAGCAAAACGAAGTTCGTGAAATGTAGTTTAGCTTCACGACACTACAAGGAGACCCCGCAGGCCGACCCGGCTGCGCGGGAACGCTCAACGGTCTTCCGTCCGCTTGCCCGCGTGCTGCGCTTACCGGCCCTGCACGAGGTCTCCCTGGTTATCCCGCTTTTGCCCGGCGCTCGCGCTCCGGGCATCTCGTGCAGTCTGGGTTGACTTTTTGACAGGGTATGGAGGAGATGATGAAGAAAGCTTTGGTCGCGGCCGCGCTGATGGCTGCTGGGGTGGTGACGGCGCACGCGCAGAGCAGCGTCACGCTGTATGGCCGCCTGGATGCCGGCATCGAGTACCTGAACGGCCTGCAAAACGGCCACCAAGTGCGCGCGGAAAGCGGCGACTGGGGCACGAGCCTCTGGGGCTTGAAGGGCACCGAGGACATCGGTGGCGGCAACAAGGTCCTGTTCCACCTCGAAGGCGCGTTCAATACGATGACGGGCGGCTTCAGCGGCTCGATCTGGGATCGTTTCGCGACCGTCGGTATCTCGAACGACCGCTACGGTACGCTGCTGTTGGGTCGCGAGCTCGCGATCGCCAACGGCGTGTGGGACTTCGACCCGTTCGGCCAGTCGGCCTGGTCGACGGCCTCGCTGGTGCGCGGCCGCAACTGGAACAAGACCAGCAACAACGTTTCGTACCAGTCGCCGTCGCTCTACGGCCTCGACTTCTACGGCCAGTTCTCGTTCTCGAACTCGACCAGCTTCAACGGCAACACGACGGCCGGCCAACCGGGCCGTGCAATGGGCGGTCAGGTCACCTACACGAACTCGCTGTTCCAGTTGCGCGGCATCTACGACGAAACGCGCGACAGCAACGGCCGCTTCTCGGACGTGTTCAACTACTCGCGTGAATACTTCGCGGGCGTGAACGTGTTCCTCGGCCAGTTCAAGGTGCAGGCAGCCTACCAGGCATCGCGCGCCGACGGCAGCGGCGGCCCGGCAGTGAACGCCGGCGTGACGGGCACCCAGCAGGTGTGGGGCGGCGTGACGTGGCAGGCAACGCCGGCAGCGGCGCTGATCGCGGCCGTGTATCACGTGAACGCGAACCACGGCGGCGGCAACGCGAACATCTACACGATCGGCGGTTCGTACAACATCTCGAAGCGCACGCTGTTCGACCTGCAGGCCGCGACGGTGCGCAACAGCTCGTCGGCCAACTTCGGTCTGAACGCGAACGGTGCAGGCACCGCCGTGTCGACCGGCAACCCGCATCCGGGCGGCAGCCAGACCGGCGTCTACGCCGGTATCCAGCACCTGTTCTGATCAGGCGCCGTTCTCAAAGAATCGATTCAACGACGTTTTCCACGCTGCTGCGAGAGGCGCGTATCGGTGCGGTACCCAACCGGGTATCGCACCGTTTTTTATTGGCGGGCCGGCTTTGTGCGACCCGCTCACGAATACGGCGCTCAGACGGCCGCTTCGTTCTCTTCGCCGGTGCGGATGCGGATCACGCGCTCGACGTCCGACACGAAGATCTTGCCGTCGCCGATCTTGCCGGTGCGCGCCGCGCCGATCACCGCATCGATCACCTGGTCGACCTGCGCTTCCGCGACGACCACCTCGATCTTCATCTTCGGCAGGAAGTCGACGACGTATTCGGCGCCGCGATACAGCTCGGTATGACCCTTCTGGCGACCGAAGCCCTTCACTTCCGTCACGGTCAGGCCCGTGAGACCCACCTCGGCGAGCGCTTCGCGGACTTCGTCCAGCTTGAACGGCTTGATGATGGCAGTAATGCGTTTCATGGTGGTTGTCCCCCAATGCTCGTTTCGATGAAAAATCGCGACCCCGATTGTAAGCCTGCGAGCCGCATGCGGCCCAGCACGGCTCAATCGAGGCGTTCGGTAAACCGTGACGTGATCGGGTAGCGCCAGTCGCGCCCGAATGCGCGATGCGTGACGCGAATGCCGATCGGCGCCTGGCGGCGCTTGTATTCGTTGATCTTGATGAGCCGCGTCACGCGTTCGACGTCGGCCTGCGCATAACCGGCCGCGACGATCTCGGCGAGCGGCCGGTCCTCTTCCATGTACATCCGCATGATCGCGTCGAGCACGTCGTACGGCGGCAGGCTGTCCTGGTCGGTCTGGTTCTCGCGCAGCTCGGCCGACGGCGCGCGCGTGAGGATCCGCTCGGGGATCACGTCGCGCAGCGGGTAGTCGGCCGTTGCGTTGCGATAGCGGCAGAGCCGGTACACGAGCGTCTTCGCGATGTCCTTGATCACCGCGAACCCGCCGGCCATGTCGCCGTACAGCGTGCAGTAGCCGACCGCCATCTCGCTCTTGTTGCCGGTCGTCAGCACGATCGAGCCGAACTTGTTCGACAGCGCCATCAGCAACGTGCCGCGGATGCGCGCCTGGATGTTTTCCTCCGTCGCGTCTTCCGCGCGCCCCGCGAACTCGCCCGCGAGCGATGCGCGGAACGCATCGAACATCGGTGCGATCGCGATCTCGTCGTAGCGCACGCCGACGCGCCGCGCCATTTCCGCCGCATCGGTGGTCGAGATGTCGGCCGTGAAGCGCGACGGCATCATCACCGCGCGCACGCGCTCCGGCCCGAGTGCATCGCAGGCGACGGCCAGCACCAGCGCCGAATCGACGCCGCCCGACAGCCCGATCAGCACGCCCGGAAACCCGTTCTTGCCGATGTAGTCCCGCACGCCGAGCACGAGCGCGCGATATACCTGCGCGTCCGTCGGCAGCTCGGGCTCGATCGCGCCCGGCAGCGGCCGTGCGCCGTCGAATTCGACGATCGCGTGCCCTTCGACGAACTGCGGCATCTTCGCGACGAGCGCGCCCTGCGCGTCGAGCACGAACGAGCCGCCGTCGAACACGAGCTCGTCCTGGCCGCCGACGAGGTTCACGTACACCATCGGCAACCCTGTTTCGCGAATCCGCGCGCGCAGGATGTCGATGCGCACCGCTTCCTTGTTCATGTGGTACGGCGAACCGTTCGGGATCAGCAGCACCTGCGCCCCGGCCGCCTTCGCGATCTGCGCGGCCGATGCATGCCACGCGTCCTCGCAAATGATCACGCCGTATTTCACGCCGTTCAGCTCGAACACGAGCGGCTCGGCGTCCGTCGCGAAATAGCGCTTCTCGTCGAACACCTCGGTGTTGGGCAGATCCTGCTTGCGGTAGGTGCCGACGATCTCGCCGCCGACGATCAGCGAAACCGCGTTATAGGTATCGGTGGGCGGCACGCCGCGCTCGATCGGGCGGTTTGCATTACCATCGACGGCTGGCGCGTGCGCGCCTTCGTGCGCGCCACGCAGCGGATGGCCGACCAGCACCGCGAGCCCGTCGAACGCCTTCAGTGCGTCGGCGAGTGCATCGAGTGCCGAGGCGGCCGCCGCGTAGAACGCGGGCCGCAGCAGCAGGTCTTCCGGCGGATAGCCGGACAGCGCGAGTTCCGGCGCGACCATCAGCTGCGCACCATCGTTGTGCGCGGCGCGTGCGGCCGCGACGATCCGCGCGACGTTGCCGGCGAAGTCGCCGACGGTGACGTTGATCTGGGCGAGAGCGAGTCGGGTCTTCATGGCGGGATCGGCGCAGCCCGGCGGCGCGCCCTGAACGGCTGACGAAATCGTCCCGGTGCGGGCCGCGCAGGCCCGCGCATCCGGCGACACAGAACGGTACGGATTCACGCTTGAAACACGAACGCATCGATTATCGCACGGGCATCCTGTCGTCCCCAGCGGAAGTGCCGGCCGACGAATGGAACGCGCTGCTCGCCCGCGACGCGCAGCCGACACCCTTTCTGCGCCACGAATTCCTCGACGCGCTGCACGTCGCGCGCTGCGCGGTCGACGATACCGGCTGGTCGCCGCACTTCGTCACGCTGACCGACGCGCGCACCGGCCGCCTCGCGGCCGCCGCGCCCGTCTACGCGAAACAGCATTCGTACGGCGAATACGTGTTCGACTGGGCCTGGGCCGACGCGTACCAGCGCAACGACCTGCCCTACTACCCGAAGCTGCTGTGCGCGGTGCCGTTCACGCCCGTGCAGGGCACCCGCCTGCTCGCGGCCGACGACGATGCGCGCCGCCGGCTCGCGGCCACGCTGCTCGCGTTCGCCGAGCAGAGCGACGTGTCGTCGTTGCACGTGCTGTTCCCGACCGCCGACGAAGCGGCGCTCCTCGAATCGATGGGGATGATGCTGCGCGAAGGCGTGCAGTTCCACTGGATCAACGACGGCTACCGCCACTTCGATGACTTCCTCGGCACGCTCGAACAGAAGAAGCGCAAGAACATCCGTGCCGAGCGGCGCAAGGTGCACGACGCGGGCGTGACGTTCCGGCGGCTCACCGGCGACCGGATCACCGACGCCGACTGGCGTTTCTTCTCGCGCTGCTACCGGCAGACCTATCGCGAACACTATTCGAGCCCGTACCTGAACCTCGACTTCTTCCGCACGATCGGCGCGACGATGCCCGAGAACCTGCTGCTCGTGATCGCGGAAGCCGACGGCCAGCCGATCGCGAGTGCGCTCGCCGTCTACCGGCGCGGCGAAAACGGCGGCGGCACGCTGTATGGCCGCTATTGGGGCGCGCTCGAACACGTGCCCTGCCTGCATTTCGAAACGGCCTACTACCAGTTGCTCGAATTCTGCATCGAGGCCGGGCTCGATACGTTCGAAGGCGGCGCACAAGGCGAACACAAGCTCGCGCGCGGTTTCCTGCCGACCGTCACGCACTCCGCTCACTGGCTCGCGCACCCGGCGTTCTCGGACGCAGTCGCGCGCTTTCTCGAACGAGAGACCGAGCATATCCACGCGTACGTCGACGAACTGCGCGAACACGATCCGTTCCGGCGCGGCCACGAGTAACGCCATCAAGGGCCCCCGCATGCGACGAAGTCACGGCCGGCTTCGCTGCATGCCACATCCCCCCTTCGGCTCGGTGCGCGGCGAGCGTCATCGTCGTCGGCAACGCCTCGACCGCCCACGCGGACGCAATCGTCGAACGCCGGAGCAGCGAAGTTTTCATTGATCCGCCTGAATCGATCTGTTGTACTTGTCACCACACTCCAGCGTCCCAGTTTAAAAAATCGACCGGTCACCATGCTTGACCGGCAGGAGCCATACCTGACCTCTCGCAGCGGGGGCAACCCGAAGGTCATGGAGAGAGACATGGAGTTACGACAGAAATCGGTATCCGTCCGGCTCTACCGACAGGCGCTCGACGACATGCGCCGCAACGGCTTCGACGTCGCGCCGCTGTATGCGATGCTCGGCATCGGCGCGGCCGATCTCGCCGACGATGCACGGCGCATCCCCGGCGATCGGCACGTCGCCGCCATGCGGCTGATGAGCGACTGGCCATTGTCATGGCGTCGGCCGCCGCCGCAGGTCGTGCCGTGGCTCGCACCGTTCCCGGAGCTCGCGGGCATCATCTGCAACGCCGCGACGCTGCGCGACGCGCTGCACGGCTACCTGCGCTACCGCGAACTGATCGGCAACGTCGACTGGCTTTTCGCGCATGAAACGGGCGGCGCGATCGCACTCGAGTACGTGAACGAGGGTGACGGCCGGCCCGCCAGCAGCGCGTTCGCGAATTTCGCGATCCTCGTCGCGCTTGCGCGCCTGTACGATCCGCACGTGCGGATCGACGAAGCCGCGTTCGCGGGCCTCGCGTTCGCGCCGACGGCCGCGTTGCGCGACCTCCTCGGCGCGACGGTGTCGTTCGATGCCGCATGCAACCGTGTCGTGCTGCGCTCGGCGCGCTTCGACACGCCGTTCGAGCGCTACAACGCGCCGCTCGCGGACATCCAGCGTCATGCGGCCGACGCCGCGCGCGAGCGCGTGCGCGCCCGCTCGACGTTCGGCTCGTCGGTCGAGCAATGCGTGCGCGACTGGCTGCGCACGTCCGACGACGCCGACGTGCCGTCCGACACGCTGATGGAGCACGTCTGCGCGCGCTTCGCGATGTCGCGCTGGACGCTGCGCCGGCGGCTGCATCGCGAAGCGGTCGGGTTTCACGCGCTCGTCGCGCAGGCGCGGCTCGGTGAAGCACGCGACCTGCTGCTGAATACGCAACTGCCGATCGGCGAGATCGGCGCGCGGGTCGGCTTCCGTTCGACGAGCGCGTTCACACGCTTATTCACGCGCGAACTCGGCGCGGCGCCGAGCCGCTTCCGCGACGGGCACGGCGATCGCTAGCGTTGACGGGCGTTTTTTCTGAGACACTGGCGGCTTCGCATCCTGCCGCCCTGCCATGTCCTGGTTTCTGTATCTGATCGAATGCGCCGACGACAGCGTCTATACGGGCATCACGACCGACGTTGCCGCGCGCTTCGACGAGCACGCATCCGGCAAGGGCGCGCGCTATACGCGCTCGCGCAAGCCGCGTGCGGTGCTCGCGTCGTTTCCGCTGCCCGACCGGTCGAGCGCGTCGCGCGCCGAGTACTGGGTGAAGCGGCTCACGGCGGTGCAGAAGCGGGAACTGGCGGCCGGGTTGCGGACGCTGGAGTCGGTGCTGCCGGCCGTGGCGGCCGTCGATACGAGCGTTGATGTGGCCGTGTTGAAGGCCGGTGCGCGCGGGCGGAAGAAGGCGAAGAACGTCGATAGCGCGGAGAAGACGGTCGAGACGGGCAAAAGCCCGAAGAAGGCCGGAAAGGCAGGGAAAACCGGGAAAACCGAAAAGGTCGACAAGCCCGCAAAAGCCGCCAAGCCTCCCAAGGCGACAGAAGCTGCCCCGGTCGCAAAACGCAAGAAGCCCGACAGCGATGCGGTCGCAAGAAAGCCTTCATCGCGCGACACACCGGTAAAAAAGGACAAACCAGCCGCGCCCGCATCGTCGAAAAGAAACGCTCAGGCAGCCAGCGGCAAACCCGTTACGAACGGACGCGAAAACACGACGCCCGCATCGGCTCGCCGCCGCCCGCCTGCCACCCAAGCCGCCGAAGCGCCCGCGGCTCCCGCCGCCCCTCGCCGCGCGAAGCGCACGAAGGACGCGCCGACCACCGCCACGTCGCCCGCGGCCGTACCCGCCGCCGTACGCAAGCGCTCCCAACGCACAAAACAAAACCGCGCGGCCTCCTGAGGGAGACACGCGCGGTTTGCGTTTCGCACGAACCGGCCGTCGGCCGGTACGCCGCTTACTTCTTGTAGTTCGCTGCGCCGTCGGTGATTTCCTTGTGCGCGGCTTCGATGCCGGCCCAGCCTTCGACCTTCACCCACTTGCCCTTCTCGAGCGCCTTGTATTGCTCGAAGAAGTGCTTGATCTGGTCCTTCAGGTACTCGGGCACGTCGTCGATCGACTTCAGGTTTGCCGTCATCGGGCAGACCTTGTCGTGCGGCACGGCGACCAGCTTCGCGTCGACACCCGATTCGTCGGTCATCTGCAGCATGCCGAGCACGCGCGAGCGCACGATCGAGCCTGCCAGCAGCGGGAACGGCGTGATCACGAGCACGTCGACCGGATCGCCGTCGCCCGACAGCGTCTGCGGAATGTAGCCGTAGTTCACCGGATAGCGCATGCCCGTGCCGATGAAGCGGTCGACGACGAGAAGGCCCAGTTCCTTGTCCGCCTCGTACTTCACCGGATCGCTTTGCGCGGGAATCTCGATGATCACGTTGAAATCTTGCGGCAGGTCCTTGCCGGCCGGAACATGATTGAAGCTCATGAGCACTCTCTGTAGGTCGATGGGAATTCGGGACAGGGCGCCGCGGCAGATGCATCGCCGCAGGCGTCCCGCAAGGGAATGCGCCATTATAGCCAATCGACCGGTGGCGTCCGGATGACGATCGGCCGATAATCGTTCCGGATGCCCGGCCATCGAACCACCGGCCGCGTTACGTGGAATCGGGGTCGGCGGTTGAAGCGGTGTCGCCGGCCGACCGCGAAGCATGGGGCCTGGGGGGGCGCTGAAGCGCCAATTCGGGGCGACCGCGAAGCATGGGGCTCGGGTGGGCGCTAAGGCGCCAACCCGGGTCGACCGCGAAGCATGGGGCTCGGGTGAGCGCTGAAGCGCCAACTCGGGTCGACCGCGAAGCATGGGACCCGAGTAAGCGCTGAAGCGCCAACTCGGGTCGACAGGAGCTGGCATGGAAGAGGCGAAGCACTTCATCGCGGGCGAATGGACGTTACCCGCGCAACTGGAAACCATCGCGGTCGTCGATCCCTCCGACGGCCAGCCGTTCGCGTCGATCGCCCGCGGCACGGCGCCCGACATCGAGCGCGCAGTCGCCGCGGCCCGCGACGCATTCGCGGGCCCGTGGGGCGCCGCCAGTGCCGCCGAACGCGGCCGCGTGCTGATGCGCCTGTCGGCGCATGTCGCCGCCTCGATCGAGGAGCTCGCCGCGATCGAAGCGCGCGATACCGGCAAGCCGCTGAAACAGGCACGCGCCGACGCAGCCGCGCTCGCGCGCTACTTCGAGTTCTACGCAGGCGCCGCCGACAAGCTGCACGGCGAAACCCTCCCCTATCAAGCCGGCTACACGGTGCTGACGGTGCGCGAGCCGCACGGCGTCACGGGCCACATCGTGCCGTGGAACTACCCGATGCAGATCTTCGGGCGCAGCGTCGGCGCCGCGCTCGCGGCCGGCAACGCCTGTGTCGTCAAGCCGGCCGAGGATGCGTGTCTGTCGTTGCTGCGCGTCGCCGAGCTGGCCGTCGAGGCCGGGTTGCCGGCCGGTGCGCTCAACATCGTCACCGGCTACGGCCATGAAGCCGGCGCCGCGCTCGCACGCCATCCCGGCATCGACCACATCTCGTTCACGGGGTCGCCGGCCACCGGCAAGCTGGTTACGCAGATGGCGGCCGAGAACCACGTACCCGTCACGCTCGAACTCGGCGGCAAGTCGCCGCAGATCGTGTTCGCCGACGCCGATCTCGAAGCGGCGCTGCCCGTGCTCGTGTCCGCGATCGTGCAGAACGGCGGGCAGACCTGCTCGGCCGGCAGCCGCGTGCTGATCGAGCGCGCGGTGTACGAGCCGCTCGTCGAGCGCCTCGCCACCGCATTCAACGAGCTGCGCGTCGGCCCGAGCCGCGCCGACCTCGACTGCGGCCCGCTGATCAACGCGAAGCAGCAGCAGCGCGTGTGGGATTTCCTGTCCGACGCACAGCACGACGGCATTCCGATGGCCGCGCACGGGCAGGTCGTCGCCGACGCGCCCGAAAGCGGCTTCTACCAGGCGCCCGCACTGTTGCGCGACGTGCCGCCGTCGCACCGGCTCGCGCAGGAGGAAGTGTTCGGCCCCGTGCTCGCCGCGATGCGTTTCGTCGACGAGGACGAAGCCGTCGCGCTGGCGAACGGCACACCGTACGGCCTCGTCGCGGGTATCTGGACGCGCGACGGCGCACGCCAGATGCGGCTCGCACGGCGCCTGCGGGCGGGCCAGGTGTTCATCAACAACTATGGCGCGGGCGGCGGCGTCGAGCTGCCGTTCGGCGGTGTCGGCCACTCGGGGCATGGCCGCGAGAAAGGCTTCGAGGCACTGTACGGCTTCACCGCACTGAAAACGATCGCGATCCGGCACGGCTGACCGCGCCGCACGCGGCACTTGGCACGCAGCACCTGTCACGCGGCCGGCAGCACCCGGCCGCGTGCCGAAGCACGACGACACTCATATCCAGCACAGGAGACACACCATGCGGTTGAGCGGCAAGACGGCCATCGTCACGGGCGGCGGCTCGGGGTTCGGCGAAGGCATCGCAAAGACGTATGCGCGCGAAGGCGCGAACGTCGTCGTCAACGACCTGAACGGGGCGGCAGCCGAGCGCGTCGCGAGCGAGATCGCGCTCGCGGGCGGCAAGGCCATCGCGGTGGCCGGCGACGTGTCGAAGCAGGACGACTGGCACGCGCTGCTGCAGGCCTCGCTCGACGATTTCCACGCAGTGCAGATCGTCGTGAACAACGCAGGCACCACGCACCGCAACAAGCCGGTGCTCGACGTAACGGAAGCCGAATTCGACCGCGTGTATGCGGTCAACATGAAAAGCCTGTTCTGGTGCGTGCAGACCTTCGTGCCGTACTTCCGCGAACAGGGCGGCGGCGTGTTCGTGAACGTCGCGTCGACGGCCGGCGTGCGGCCGCGGCCCGGCCTCGTCTGGTACAACAGCACGAAGGGCGCGATGATCACCGCGAGCAAGTCGCTCGCGGCCGAACTCGGCGCCGATCGCATCCGCGTGAACTGCATCAACCCGGTGCTCGGCGAAACGGCGCTGATGACCGAATTCATGGGCTGCGAGGATACTCCCGAGAACCGCAGCCGGTTCCTCGCGACGATCCCGCTCGGCCGCTTCTCGACGCCGCAGGACATCGCGAACGCCGCGCTTTACCTTGCCTCCGACGAAGCTGAGTTCATCACGGGCGTTTGCCTCGAGGTCGACGGCGGACGCTGCATCTAGCCGCATCGCGCTGTTCGCGTGCCGAGCCGGTTTCCACCGGCCGGCACGACATCCACGCATTGCTTCGCACGAAACCGGATCGGGTGCCGCCGCGCCTTCCCCGGCCAACTACAAGGACAGCGGCGCATGGGACCCAAGTAAGCGCTAAAGCGCTAACTTTGATCGACAGGAGACAACATGGCAACATCGACGCAGTCGCTGCCGGGCTCGTCCGGCGCATTCGAGGAAGCAACCTACCGCAAGGTGTCGTGGCGGCTCGTGCCGCTCCTGCTGCTGTGCTACGTGGTCGCGTATCTCGACCGCGTGAACGTCGGGTTCGCGAAGCTGCAGATGGCGAGCGACCTGAACCTCAGCGACACCGTCTACGGGCTCGGCGCCGGGATCTTCTTCTTCGGCTATTTCCTCTTCGAAGTGCCGAGCAACATCATCCTGCACAGGGTCGGCGCACGCGTGTGGATCGCGCGGATCATGGCGACGTGGGGCGTGATCTCGATCCTGACGATGTTCGTCACGACGCCCGCGATGTTCTACGTGATGCGCTTCCTGCTCGGCGTCGCCGAAGCGGGCTTCTTCCCCGGCGTGATCCTCTACCTCACCTACTGGTATCCCGCACACCGGCGCGGCCGGATGACGACGTTCTTCATGACGGCCGTCGCGCTGTCCGGCGTGATCGGCGGACCGCTTTCGGGCTTCATCCTGAAGGCGTTCGACGGCATCAGCGGATGGCACGGCTGGCAATGGCTGTTCCTGCTCGAGGGCATCCCGTCGGTGCTGGTCGGCGTGGTCGTGTTCCTCAAGCTGGACGAGCGGATCGAGAAGGCGAACTGGCTGACCGACGACGAAAAGGCGCTCCTCACGCGCAATGTCGATGCTGAGGAAGCCACCAAGGAAGACCCGCCGCTCGGCGCCGTGATGTCGAGCCCGCGCGTATGGCTGATGGCGCTGATCTACTTCTCGTTCGTGATGGGGCTCTACGGCGTCGGCTTCTGGCTGCCGACCATCATCAAGGCCACCGGTGTGACCGACACGTTCATGATCGGCCTGCTGTCGGCGATTCCGTATGCGGCCGCCGTGGTCGCGATGATCCTGATCGCACGCAGCGCGGACCGGCACCGCGAACGCCGCTGGCACGTCGCGATTCCGGCCGCGATCGGCGCGCTCGGGCTCGTGCTGTCGGTGATCTGGGCGCACCAGACCGCGCTCGCGATGCTTGGCCTCACGCTCGCGACGATCGGCATCCTGACGACGCTGCCGCTGTTCTGGAGCCTGCCGACCGCATTCCTCGGCGGCACGGCGGCCGCGGCCGGCATCGCGATGATCAACTCGATCGGCAACCTCGCCGGCTTCCTCAGCCCGTACATGATGGGCTGGCTCAAGCAGGCAACGGGCGCCAACGACTCGGGCATGTACATGCTCGCCGGGTTTCTCGTGCTCGGCGGGCTGCTGGCGCTGTCGGTGCCGAAGCGGCTGGTCGACAAGTAACGCACCGCCGTGACCGCGCGCGGCCGCGCCGCACATGGAACGAAAAATGCCCCGAATGCCTGACGGCGTTCGGGGCATTTTTACGCACGGCAAGCAATCGCCGCAGCGCGTCAGACCACTGTGATCGCGAGCGCGCTTTCGCGGTAATGCTTCGCGGCCTTGTCGGTTTCGCCGAGATGCTCGAACAGCCGCGCGAGCGCGCGATGCGCACGCACCTTCAGCGCCTCGTTGTCGGCCAGCTTCAGTGCCGATTCGAGGAACGACTGCGCCTTGCCCCACAGTTGCTGCTGCTGGCAGAGGCGACCGAGCGCGAACAGCAGGTCGGCATCTTCCGGGTGATCCTTCTTCCAGCCTTCGGCCTTCTGGATCAGCGGCAGCGCATCGGCGCCGGCCGTATCCGGGTAACGGCGCAGCAGGCGGGCATCCCAGTTGTGCGCGAGCGCGTCCTCGACGATGCGGCGCGCTTCGTTGCGGCGCTCGAGCGGCACGAGCAGTTCGGCGGCGAGATCGGCCAGACGCGGCGACTGGCGCTCGACCGGCGACAGCGACTGCCACACCTCGAGCAGCGCATCCGGGTCGTGCCGGCGTTCGCGCAGCAGGTTTTCCGCGGCCTGCTGGCGCAGCCGCACGGCCGCGGCCGGATGCAGCGCCTCGCGCTTCTCGAGCGCCTTCGCAAGCTTCAGCACCTCGGCCCAGTTCTTCAGCTGCTGCTGCGCACGCAGCGCGACCTGCTGCGCATGGATGCGCTTGCCGCCCGCCTGCAGGTCGGCCAGCGCGGCAAGCGCGCCGTCGGCATCACGCGCATCCGCGCGCATGTCGGCCGCCGCGAGCAGCCGTGCGTCCTGCCATTCCGGCGCGTCGACCTTCGACAGCCAGTCGTCGCGGCGCGTGTACTCGTGCATCCGGTGCGCGGCCGTGGCGGCGACGAGACTCGCCGCGCCCAGATTCGCATCGACCGACAGCGCTTCACGCGCGGCCTTCTCCGCGCGCGAGAAACGGCCCGCGTACAGGTTCGCGATCGCGTCGCGCAGCGACGCCTGCGCCTTCTCGTTGCGCGAGCGCGCCCGATACGCGGCGACCCGCTGCGGCATGCGCCAGATGTTGCGCACGATGCGCAGCAGCGCATACACGACGATGAACAGCACGACGATGGCGATCACGAACAGATTCAGCGACACGTCGATCCGGTACGGCGGATAGACGAGCAGTACCTGCCCCGCGTCGAAACGGCCGACAGTGGCGAGCGCTGCGGCGATCGCGAACAGGACCGCGAGCCAGACGATTCCTCGAAGCGTCATCGTTACCCCCGGCTCTTGAACTGCTGAACGGCGTTCAGGCTCGTGTTCAGGTTCGGCACCGCAACCGTCAGCGATGCGCCGTCAACCTGCTTGAGCAGATCCTCGACGGTCTGCGTGTCCTTCGAGGCCTGGTCGAAATACTTTCCGAGCGACGCCTGCGCAGCATGCAGGTCGGCCTTCATTGCGCTGTCGTTGCGCGCGAGCAGCGACAGGCGGGCAGTCAGCAAGCGCAGCTTCACGTTCTCGCGCACGAAGTAGCCTTGGTCGGGCGACGCGAGCATCGCGTCCGCGTTGTCGATGCGGCGGACCTGCACGAGCCCCTTCAACTGCTGGCCGAGGCCGGCCGAGAAGTCATGCCACCACACCTTCCAGCGCGGCTCGCCGGCCACGGCCGACGATGCGGCGTCGGCCGGTGCGGCCTTCGGCGCCTCGTGCGGGACGATCGCCTCGCCGGACAGCGGCAGCGCGTCGATCTTCGCGATCGCATCGTCGAGCTTGATCGCGAGGCCCGTGAGATCGGCCGCCGGTGCGGCCTTCAGCTTCTCGATGTCCAGCGCGAGCGCCTTGCGTACCGTGACCGCCTGCGCGCTCTGCGACGTCGCGAGGCGCGCGTCGGCGTTCTGCAGCGCGATCAGCGCGAGCTGCGTGTTGCCGGTCAGTTGAAGCTGCTGGCTCGCGCTCGACAGCATCTGGTCGACTTCCTCGAGCATCCACGCATCGCGGTTGCGCGACAGGTCCTGGTATTGCTGCTGCAGCGCCTGCTGTGCGCTCTGCGCGTCGGCGAGCTTGCCGTCGAGCTGCGCGAGCTGCGTGTCGACCTGGTGCGTGCTGGCGAGCGCCTGCTCGGTCTTCGTGCGCGTTTCAGCCGCTTGCGCGTCGAGCGCCTTCTGGCGCGCGACGAACGAGCCGTCGAGCCGGTCGATCTTGCGGTTCAGCGCGTAGCCGCCGACGCCCGCCGCGCAGCCGAGCACGACGACGACGAACCACAGCACCGCGCTGCCGCCGCGGCGCGCGGGCGGTTCGGCGCCCATGTAGGCGGGGCGGGACGGCGGTGCGGATGCAGCGGCCGGCTGGGAAGCGACGCTATTGGAATCGTTGGTATCTGTCATGCGTTTAGTCACCGGTGCGGCTGTCGCCGGTTGGACGGCCTCGTCGGCCATCGTTCGAAACGCGCGGACGATGCGCTCATCGCCCGCGCCGGTCAGCGTAATCCTATCAAAACCCAATGAACGCGCGGTCTGCTCGATCCGCGGATGCGGTGTCACGAGCGGCGCGTGCTTCAGTGCGTCGATCTCGGCATCGTTCAGATGCGCCCGCGCGAGTTCGTGCAGGTTGCGCACGCCTTCCGAACTCGTGACGAGCCACGCATGCGGTTCGCCGTGGAGCAGCGCATGCACGCGCTCCCACGCGCCGACGCGCGGCTCGGGCACGACGCGCCGGTACGCGGCGACGAGCGTGACATCCGCGCCGGCCGCGCGCAATCGCTCGGCGAGCCATTCGCGCCCGCCGTCGCCGCGCACGATCAGCACGCGCTTGCCCGCCAGCGCCTGCGCGCCGCCGAACTCGGCGTCGATGCAGGCGAACAGGCTTTCCGAATCGTAATGAGGTACGCCACCGTCGGCCGGCGCCTGCGGCGCGATCACGCGATGCGCGGGCGCCGCGATGCCGTGACGCTCGAGCGCCGCGACGCTGCCGGGCCCGACCACGCCGACCGGCAGCGCGTTCGGCCAGATCGCGCCGTACTGCGCGAGCGCGCGGTCGATCGCGTTCGGCGACACGAAAATCACCAGCGCGTAGTCGGCGAGCGCCGCGAATGCCGCGTCGAGCGGCGCCGGATCGTCGACCGGTGCGATGTCGATCAACGGGAAGTCAAGTACGTCGCAGCCGGCCTCGGCCAGTTGCGACGCAAGCGCGCCGGACTGGCCGTCCGGGCGCGTCAGGACAGCGGTGAACGTGCGTGCGCCGCCCGCCATCAGGCGTCGCCCTTGCCGGCGGCCGGCGAGCCCGCGAGCAGCGCCTGGACAATGTCGAGTGCGCCTTGCGCCTCGAGCGCGTCGGACACCGCGCGGCCGAGCGCGAGCGCATCGGCGACGGTCACGACGGCCCCGCACTCCTCGGCCGTCAGCACGCGCTTGCCGTCGGTCGTCGACACGCGGCCGGTCAGGTACAGCTCGCCTGCGCGCCACACCGCGTGCGCGGCGAGCGGCACCTCGCAGCTGCCGCCGAGCGCGCGCGACACCATCCGCTCGGCCTCGACCGCGAGCGCGGTCTGCGGGTCGTGCAGCGGCGCGAGCCATGCGGCGACGTCGTTGCGGTGCGATGCGATCTCGATGCCGAGCGCGCCCTGGCCCGCGGCGGGCGGGCTCGCCTCGACGTCGAGCAGCGCGCGGATCCGCGTTTCGAGGCCGAGGCGCTTCAGGCCGGCGGCCGCGAGGATGATCGCCGCGTAGTCGCCGCGATCGAGCTTCGCCAGGCGCGTATCGAGATTGCCGCGCAGCGGCAGCACGTCGAGGTGCGGGTAGCGCGAGCGCAGCATCGCCTCGCGGCGCAGGCTCGACGTGCCGACCACGGCACCGGCCGGCAGCGCGTCGAGCGACGCGTAGTCGTTCGACACGAATGCATCGCGCGGATCTTCGCGCTCCATGATCGCGGCGAGCGAGAAGCCGTCGGGCAGCGCCATCGGCACGTCCTTCAGCGAATGCACGGCGAGATCGGCACGGCCGTCGGCCAGCGCGGCCTCCAGCTCCTTCACGAACAGGCCCTTGCCGCCGACCTTCGACAGCGTACGGTCGAGAATCTGGTCGCCGCGCGTCGTCATCCCGAGGATTTTCACGTCACAAGCTGGATATAATTTGCGCAGCGCATCACGCACATGTTCGGCTTGCCACATCGCCAGGCGGCTCTCGCGCGAAGCAATCGTCAACGTCGCGGGCGACTGTGCCTGTTGCGGCCCGGCCGCAGGGGTCTCGGAATTCATTGCTGGAACATCGAAGGACGGGATTGAGGATCGAACAATGGTAGCACGCACGCCCCTGCCCGCCCGGGCCCGGAGCCTGCGCCCGGCCTGCCGCCGAGCGGGTCGCGGCGCCGATGCGCGGATGTGCCGCACGTAGCTGGTTGCTTGACCGCAGTTTCGCAGTTTCCGCAGTTCCTTTTGACTCGAGCTTTCCCAAGGAAACCCATCGTGAAGTCTTCCGGATCGGCGCGTACGGCGCGCCGCAATGCTGCCCTGTCCTCCTCCGACGCCTCGACGGACACCGTCGCCACCGCCGCGAACGGCCGTGCGAAAACGGCAACGAAACCGAAAGACCCGATACGTCAGACAAAACGCACGACGAAAGCCGCCGGCCCGGCTGCCCGCACCGCGACCCGCACGGCCGCCGCGCCGAAGTCCGGCACGCGCACGCGCGACGACAAGGATGGCCCGCTGTTCGACGACATCCGCTTCCTCGGCCGCCTGCTCGGCGACGTGGTGCGCGAGCAGGAAGGCGACACCGTGTTCGACGTCGTCGAGACGATTCGCCAGACCGCGGTCAAGTTCCGCCGCGAGGACGACAACGAAGCCGCGCAGACACTCGAGAAGAAGCTGCGCAAGCTGACGCCGGAGCAGACGGTGAGCGTCGTGCGCGCGTTCAGCTATTTCTCGCACCTCGCGAACATCGCGGAAGACCGCCACCACAACCGCCGCCGCCGCATCCACGCGCTGGCCGGCTCGGCGTCGCAGCCCGGCACGGTCGCGTACGCGCTCGAACAGCTGAAGACGACCGGCAACGCGTCGAAGCGCCTGCTGCAGCGCTTCTTCGACGACGCGCTGATCGTGCCGGTGCTGACCGCGCACCCGACCGAAGTGCAGCGCAAGAGCATTCTCGACGCGCAGCACGACATCGCGCGCCTGCTCGCCGAGCGCGACCAGGAGCTGACGAGCCGTGAGCGGCAGTACAACGAATCGATGCTGCGCGCGCGCGTGACCGCGCTGTGGCAGACCCGCATGCTGCGCGACTCGCGCCTGACGGTCGGCGACGAGATCGAGAACGCGCTGTCGTACTACCGCGCGACGTTCCTCGACGAACTGCCCGCGCTGTACGGCGACATCGAGGCCGCGCTCGCCGAGCACGGCCTGTCCGCGCGCGTACCCGCGTTCTTCCAGATGGGCAGCTGGATCGGCGGCGACCGCGACGGCAACCCGAACGTGACGGCGGCGACGCTCGACGAAGCGATCAACCGCCAGGCCGCGGTGATACTCGAGCACTATCTGGAACAGGTGCACAAGCTCGGCGCCGAGCTGTCGGTGTCGAACCTGCTCGTTGGTGCAAACGACGCCGTGAAGGCGCTCGCGGCAGCTTCGCCCGACCAGTCGCCGCACCGCGTCGACGAGCCGTACCGCCGCGCGCTGATCGGCATCTACACGCGCCTCGCCGCAAGCGCGCGCGTGCGTCTCGGCGAAGGCACGGTGCCGGTGCGCAGCGCGGGCCGCGGCGCGCCGCCCGTGCGCGCGGTCCCGTACGCGGATTCCGAAGCATTCGTCGCCGACCTGAAAGTGCTGACCGCGTCGCTCGACGAACACCACGGCACGTCGCTCGCCGCACCGCGCCTCGCGCCTCTGGTGCGCGCGGCCGAAGTGTTCGGCTTCCATCTCGCGAGCATCGACCTGCGCCAGAGCTCCGACATCCACGAAGCCGTGGTTGCCGAACTGTTCGCCCGCGCAGGCGTCGAGGCCGACTACGCGGCGCTCGCCGAGGAAGACAAGCTGCGCGTGCTGCTCGCCGCCCTGGCCGACCCGCGTCCGCTGCGCCTGCCGTACTTCGAATACTCGGCGCTCGCACAGAGCGAGCTCGGCGTGTTCGAGAAGGCGCGCGAAGTCCGCGCGCAATTCGGCGCACGTGCGGTACGCAACTACATCATTTCGCATACGGAAACCGTCAGCGACCTCGTCGAGGTGCTGCTGCTTCAGAAAGAGACGGGCCTGCTCGAAGGTGCACTCGGCGTCCCGGGCGGCGATGCGAAGAACAGCCTGATGGTAATCCCGCTGTTCGAGACGATTCCCGACCTGCGCGACGCCGCGCGCATCATGCGCGAATACTTCGCACTGCCGGGCATCGACGCGCTGATCGCGCACCAGGGCGCCGAGCAGGAAGTGATGCTCGGCTATTCGGACAGCAACAAGGACGGCGGCTTCCTCACGTCGAACTGGGAGCTGTATCGCGCGGAACTCGCGCTCGTCGACCTGTTCCGCGACCGCAAGATCACGCTGCGCCTGTTCCACGGCCGCGGCGGCACGGTCGGCCGCGGCGGCGGCCCGACCTACCAGGCAATTCTGTCGCAGCCGCCGGGCACCGTGAACGGCCAGATCCGCCTGACCGAACAGGGCGAGGTGATCGCGAGCAAGTTCGCGAACCCGGAGATCGGCCGCCGGAACCTCGAGACAGTCGTCGCCGCGACGCTCGAAGCAACGCTTCTGCCGCAGAACAACGCGCCCGCGCAACTGCCCGCGTTCGAGGCCGCAATGCAGACGCTGTCCGATTCGGCGATGGCCGCGTACCGCGCGCTCGTCTATGAAACCCCGGGCTTTACCGACTACTTCTTCTCGTCGACGCCGATCACCGAGATCGCCGAGCTGAACATCGGCAGCCGCCCGGCCTCGCGCAAGCTGCAGGATCCGAAGCAGCGCAAGATCGAGGACCTGCGCGCGATTCCGTGGGGCTTCTCGTGGGGTCAGTGCCGGCTGCTGCTGACGGGCTGGTACGGCTTCGGCAGCGCAGTGAGTGCGTATCTCGACGGCGCGCAGGACGACGCCGAACGCACGAAGCGCGTCGCGCTGCTGAAGAAGATGAACAAGACCTGGCCGTTCTTCTCGAACCTGCTGTCGAACATGGACATGGTGCTCGCGAAGACCGACCTCGCGGTGGCGTCGCGCTACGCGCAGCTGGTTTCCGACCGCAAGCTGCGCAAGCACGTGTTCGAGCGGATCGTCGCGGAATGGGAGCGCACGTCGCAGGCGCTGGCGGAAATCACCGGGCACGAAGGCCGCCTCGCGACCAACCCGCTGCTCGCGCGCTCGATCAAGAACCGCTTCCCGTATCTCGATCCGCTGAACCACCTGCAGGTCGAGCTGATCAAGCGCCACCGCGCGGGCGACACGAACGCGCGGCTGCGCCGCGGGATTCACCTGACGATCAACGGGATCGCGGCCGGCCTGCGCAACACGGGCTGATCCGCGTGCGGCGCGGTGTGATTCCGCGCCGACTGCCATCGTAGAAGCCGCGATACGCGATGGGGCGTATCGCGGCTTTTTTCATGCGCGGGCGAAACCGTGCCGGTGCACCTCGCGCTCAGTGCGCGTCGATCAGCAACGCGTCATGTTCGAACGAACCGTCCGGCTGCACCGCGTAGTAGCCGCGCACCTCGTCCGGCGCATGCGCCCACAGCGCGCGGATGCCGGTGACGCTGTCGGCCGGCGTGCGGATGCGCGCGACCCACGTCTCGAAATCGATCGGCAGCCGCCAGCGGCTGTGCACGTGCGCGTCGAAGCCGGCTTCGCGGAACATCGCGAGCCATTCGTCCGCCCGGTAGTCGCGCACGTGCGATGCGTCGCGCAGCACTTCCGCGGCCTGCAGGTACGTATCGAGAAGCGGATGGTCGTTGCCGGCGATGTCGATCATCAACACGCGGCCGCCCGGTTTCAGCACGCGGCGCACCTCGGCGAGCGCCGCGCGCATGTCGTGCCAGTGGTGCGCGCTCATCCGGCTCACGACCCAGTCGAACGTCGCCGTCTCGAACGGCAGTCGCTCGGCCGGCCCCTGCTGCGTGCGGATGTTCGCGAGCCCGCGTTCGCGCGCGGCGGCGTCGACGGTCGCGAGCATCTGCGCGGCGAGATCGTAGGCGACCACGTCGCGCACGTGCGGCGCGACGGCGAAGCTTGCATGGCCGGCGCCGCAGCCGAGATCGAGCACCGCGGCATCGGGCGTTGCGCGCACCGCGTCCGCGAGCGTCTGCAGATCCGCGCCCGTCGCGTGGACCGTGCTCGTCAGATAGGCGGCGGCCGTCGTGCCGAATGCGTCGGCGACCTGGTCGTGGTGTTTCATCGTTCGCTCCTTTGTACCGTTGCCGGTGCGACAGACGCCTCGGCATCTGCTCCGGCCCCATGCACGCGTTTGTGGGACGCCCGCTACCCTGGCAGCGCGCGAGCCGCTACAATAGGCCTGCGTTTGTACCAGTACAAGTTAAGCAGTTATTCTGGTATTCGACACACCCGTCTGATTGTTGCCGCGCCCCCGTTTCCATTTCGCCGTCTCCGCATGAACCATCCGTCCTCCGCTCCCGTCCCGCCGCTCGACGCCACGCCCGCCCGTGCGCTCGGCGAATTCATCCGCGCCCACCGCGAGCGGCTGTCGCCGCAGGCCGTCGGCCTGCCGCCCGGCCCGCGCCGCCGCACGCCGGGGCTGCGGCGCGAGGAAGTCGCGCAGCTGTGCGGCGTCAGCCCGACCTGGTACACGTGGATCGAACAGGGCCGCCCGGTTTCGGCATCCGCCGACGCGCTCGCGCGGATCGCCGTCGCGCTGCAACTGTCGAAGGCCGAGCGTGCCTACCTGTTCGAGCTGGCCGCGCAACGCGACCCGGCCGAGCCCGACGTCGCGGGCGGCGACCTGCCGCCGACGCTCGCCGCGACCGTCGCGGCGATCGCGACGCCCGCGTACGTGCTCGACCGGCAATGGAACGCGCTCGCATGGAACGCGCCGGCCGCCGCGCTCTTTTCCGGCTGGCTCGACGGCGAGCACGACCGCAACCTGCTGCGCTTCACGTTCATGTCGCCGGCGGCACGCACGCTGATCGTCGACTGGGAAACCCGCGCGCGGCGGCTCGCGGCCGAATTCCGCGCCGATTCGATCCGTCACCTGACCGATGCGCCCACGCGTGCGCTGATCGACGCGCTGACCGCCGGCAGCGACGCGTTCGCGCAGTACTGGGCATCGCAGGACGTGTTCGAACGCGAAGGCGGCCTGCGCGAATTCGACCATCCGGCCGACGGCCGCCTCGTGTACCAGCAGATCACGCTGAAGCCCGCGCACCGCGAGGACCTGAAGCTGGTCGTGCTGGTGCGCGACTGATCGGGCCGGCCTGCGCAGGCTACGTCCGGCAGGCCGCCGCGAACGGCCGCGCGCCGCGGCGGGCAGGCCCGCGAATGTTAGAATCGCGGGATTCCCTCGGCGGCCCACGCCGCCCAAACATCCCCTTCGAAGAATCGCCATGACGTCCCAACTGCACAAAAAGGGCGAGGCCTGGTCGGCCCGCTTCTCGGAACCGATGTCCGAGCTGGTCAAGCGCTACACGTCGTCGGTATTTTTCGACAAGCGCCTCGCGCTCGTCGACATCGCCGGCTCGCTCGCGCACGCGAACATGCTCGCCGCGCAGAAGATCATCAGCGCCGACGACCTGGCCGCGATCGAACGCGGGATGGCGCAGATCAAGGGTGAAATCGAGCGCGGCGAATTCGAATGGCAGCTCGACCTGGAAGACGTCCACCTGAACATCGAGGCGCGCCTGACCGCGCTGATCGGCGATGCCGGCAAGCGCCTGCACACGGGCCGCTCGCGCAACGACCAGGTCGCGACCGACATCCGCCTGTGGCTGCGCGGCGAGATCGACCGCATCGGCGGCCTGCTGAACGACCTGCGCGGCGCGCTGCTCGATCTCGCGGAACAGAATGCCGACACGATCATGCCGGGCTTCACGCACCTGCAGGTCGCGCAGCCCGTCACGTTCGGCCACCACCTGCTCGCGTACGTCGAGATGTTCTCGCGCGACGCGGAGCGCATGCGCGACTGCCGCACCCGCGTGAACCGCCTGCCGCTCGGCGCGGCCGCACTCGCCGGCACGAGCTACCCGATCGATCGTCACGCCGTGGCGAAGACGCTCGGCTTCGACGGCATCTGCGCGAACTCGCTCGACGCGGTGTCGGATCGCGACTTCGCGATCGAATTCACGGCCGCCTCCGCGCTCGTGATGACGCACGTGTCGCGCTTCTCCGAAGAACTCGTGCTGTGGATGAGCCCGCGCGTCGGCTTCATCGACATCGCCGACCGCTTCTGCACCGGCAGCTCGATCATGCCGCAGAAGAAGAACCCGGACGTGCCCGAGCTCGCGCGCGGCAAGACGGGCCGCGTGAACGGCCACCTGATGGCGCTGCTGACGCTGATGAAGGGCCAGCCGCTCGCGTACAACAAGGACAACCAGGAAGACAAGGAACCGCTGTTCGACACGGTCGATACCGTTGCCGACACGCTGCGGATCTTCGCCGAGATGGTTGCCGGCATCACCGTGAAGCCGGACGCGATGCGTGCGGCCGCGCTGCAGGGCTTCTCGACCGCCACCGACCTCGCCGACTACCTGGTGAAGCGCGGCCTGCCGTTCCGCGATGCGCACGAAGCCGTCGCGCACGCGGTGAAGATCTGCGACGACCGCGGCATCGACCTGGCCGACCTGACGCTCGACGAGATGAAGCAGGAACTGCCGAACGTCGCGCACCTGATCGGCGAAGACGTGTTCGGCTACCTGACGCTCGAGGGCTCGGTCGCGAGCCGCAACCACCCGGGCGGCACCGCGCCCGACCAGGTGCGTGCGGCGGTCAAGGCTGCGCGCGCCGCGCTCGGCCAGTAAGCCCGCTGTTCCGGACGGACGCCTTCGGCGTCCGTTTTTCATTGGGGCGGCCGTCGCGCCGCCCATCGCCTTCCCTGCTTCCCGAATGCCGCCGATGACCTTTTCCGCCGCGCTCTTCGACATGGACGGCCTGCTCGTCGATTCCGAGCGGACCATCATGAACACGTGGATCGACGTGTCGAATGCGCACGGCGTCACGCTGACCACCACCGACTACCTGCAGATCGTCGGCCGCTCGTTCGCCGAAGGCCAGGTCATCCTGGCACGGCTGATCGGCAACCCCGATACGTTCGACGCGGTGCGCATCCGCGTGCGCGAGCAGCTCTCGGCGCCCGAACCGCATCCGAAGTTTCCGCTGAAGCCCGGCGCGTTCGCGTTGCTCGATGCGCTCGCGCAGGCCGGCATTCCGTGCGCGGTCGCGTCGTCGTCCGCGTGCGAGGTCATCCGCGCGCGGCTCGACGCGGTCGGCGTGCTGCCGTTCTTCCGCGCGATCGCAGGCGGCGACGAAGTCTCGCGCGGCAAGCCCGATCCGGCCGTCTACCGGCTCGCGGCCGAACGCCTCGGCGTGCCGGCCCACGCCTGCGTCGCGTTCGAGGACAGCGACTTCGGCGCGCAATCGGCCGCCGGCGCGGGCGCATCGGTCGTCACCGTGCCCGACCTGAAGGCGCCGACACCCGAAATCGTCGCGCTGAGCCTGCACGTGCTCGCGTCGCTCGACGATGCGGTCGCGCTCGTGCCGTCGTGGTTCGGCGGGCTCGACAAGCAACGGCCCGCCTGAATCGCGGCCGCCAAATGAAGAACGGGCACCTTGGGTGCCCGTTTTGCTTTTTGCCGTATCGCCGAACCGTCGGCATCGTCATTGCGCTTACTTGTTGCCGGCCGTCTCCGACAGCCGCTTCATCGTCGCGATGCGCGCGCCGATCAGGTCGACACGGCCGTCCTCGCCGACGAGCGGCGCCGTCGCATCGCGGAACCCGACCCACGCGCGCTGTGCGCGGACGAGCGTCGCGGCCGAATGCGCGGGCATCTTGCGGCGCAGCTTCTGGTAATAGCGGTTCAGGTCGAACAGCGCGTGTTCGCACGCGGCGTCCTGTTCGCACGGCCGCACGCGGCGCACGGCGGGATCGCGCGGCGCGTTCGCCGGCTTGCCGTTCGGCTTGGCCGCACCCTGGGCCGCGCTCGGGGCATCCCCCGCGCTGGCCTGCGCGCCGCTCGTAGCCGCGACCGGCACGGCCGCGGGCGCCGGCGCATAGCGATCGGCCGCAGCGCGCAGCGCCAGCGCGCGATCGCGCACGGGCTGCAGCTGCAGGTCGGCACTCGACATCGCGTATGACGTGCCGCGCGTGGTGTCGTACACGGCCGTCAGCAGATGCACTTCATCCTTGCGCCACGTGAGCCAATGGCGCTGGCTGTCCTGCCAGCCGCGCTTCGCATCGGCCGGTGCGTCCTTCAACAGGCGCTGGTACGCGCCGTCCATCACTGCCTGCCACTGCTGCTGCGCTTCGCCCATGCACTGGATCTGCCCGGCCGGCGACGACCGGTCGCGCCGCGCGAGGCATTGCCGCATCGCGACGTCGATCGGGTCGGCCGCCGCGACTTCCGCATGGGCGACACCCGCGCCCGCGAGCCCCGTCAATCCTGCCGCCCAGACGACGAGCGCGGCCAGCGCCGCACGCATCGCCTGGATTCGTCCGTGCGTCGCCATCAGTCGCGCACGCAGTCGACGAAGTACTCGACGCGGCCGTTCACCTCTTCCGCGACGAGGCCGTGGATATCGGTGTGGAAGCCCGGGAAGCGTTCGTTGAAGTCGCGCGCGAACCGCAGGTAGTTCACGATCGTCTTGTTGAAGCGCTCGCCCGGGATCAGCAGCGGAATGCCCGGCGGGTACGGCGTGAGCAGGATGCTCGTCACGCGGCCTTCGAGCTCGTCGAGCGGCACGCGGTCGATCTTGCGGTGCGCGAGCTTCGCGAACGCGTCCGACGGCTTCATCGCCGGCTCCATGTCCGACAGGTACATCTCGGTCGTCAGGCGGGCGATGTCGTTCGCGCGGTACACGTCGTGGATCTGCGTGCACAGGTCGCGCAGGCCGACACGCTCGTAGCGCGGATGCTGCGCGACGAATTCCGGCAGCACGCGCCACAGCGGCTGGTTGTTGTCGTAGTCGTCCTTGAACTGCTGCAGCTCGGTCACCATCGAGTTCCAGCGGCCCTTCGTGATGCCGATCGTGAACATGATGAAGAACGAGTACAGGCCGGTCTTCTCGACGATGATCCCGTGCTCGGCGAGGTACTTCGTGACGATCGCGGCCGGAATGCCGGTTTCGCCGAACTCGCCGTCGACGTCGAGCCCCGGCGTGATGATCGTCGCCTTGATCGGGTCGAGCATGTTGAAGCCTTCCGCCAGCGGGCCGAAGCCGTGCCAGTGGTCGTTCGGCTTCAGCATCCAGTCCTCGCGCGAGCCGATGCCCTCTTCCGACAGGTTGTCCGGGCCCCACACGCTGAAGAACCAGTCGTCGCCGTATTCGGCGTCGACCTTGCGCATCGCGCGGCGGAAGTCGATCGCCTCGGCGATCGATTCCTCGACGAGCGCGGTGCCGCCCGGCGGCTCCATCATCGCGGCCGCGACGTCGCACGACGCGATGATCGCGTACTGCGGGCTCGTCGACGTGTGCATCAGGTACGCCTCGTTGAAGCGATGCTTGTCGAACGTGCGGTTCTCCGAATCCTGCACGACGATCTGCGATGCCTGCGAGATGCCCGCGAGCAGCTTGTGCGTCGAGTGCGTCGCGAACACGAGCGCGCCGGTGCGCGGACGGCCGTCGCCGATCGCGTGCATGTCGCGGTAGAAGTCGTGGAACGTCGCATGCGGCAGCCATGCTTCGTCGAAGTGCAGCGTGTCGAGCAGGTCGCCGAGCAGGTCCTTGATCATCTCGACGTTGTACACGACGCCGTCGTACGTGCTCTGCGTGATCGTCAGGATGCGCGGCTTCATGTCCGGGTTCTCGCGCATCGCTTCACGTGCGAACGGGTTCGCCTCGATCTTCTTGCGGATGTTCTCCGGCTTGAATTCGTCGCGCGGGATCGGCCCGATGATGCCGAAATGGTTGCGCGTCGGCGTGAGGAACACGGGAATCGCGCCCGTCATCGTGATCGCGTGCAGGATCGACTTGTGGCAGTTGCGGTCGACCAGCACGATGTCGCCCGGTGCGACCGTCGCGTGCCAGACGATCTTGTTCGACGTCGACGTGCCGTTGGTCACGAAGAACAGGTGATCCGCGCTGAAGATGCGCGCCGCGTTGCGCTCGGACGCCGCGACCGGGCCCGTGTGGTCGAGCAGCTGGCCGAGTTCGTCCACCGCGTTGCAGACGTCCGCGCGCAGCATGTTCTCGCCGAAGAACTGGTGGAACATCTGGCCGAGCGGGTTCTTCAGGAACGCGACGCCGCCCGAGTGCCCCGGGCAGTGCCACGAGTACGAGCCTTCGTCCGCGTACTTCACGAGTTCCTTGAAGAACGGCGGCGCGAGCGAGTCGAGATAGACCTTCGCCTCGCGGATGATGTGGCGCGCGACGAACTCCGGCGTGTCCTCGAACATGTGGATGAAGCCGTGCAGCTCGCGCAGGATGTCGTTCGGCAGGTGGCGCGACGTGCGCGTCTCGCCGTACAGGAAGATCGGGATGTCCGCGTTGCGGCGGCGCACTTCGGTGACGAACGCGCGCAGCTCGATGATCGCGGTCGCGAGTTCGGGCAGATCGCCGTCCTGGCCGGTCTCGCCGAGCATGAGTTCGTCGTCGTCGATCGACAGGATGAAGCACGACGCGCGACTCGACTGCTGCGCGAACGACGTCAGATCGCCGTAGCTCGTGAGGCCGAGGACTTCGACGCCCTCCTTCTCGATCGCTTCGGCCAACGCCCGGATGCCGGAGCCCGAGATGTTCTCGGAGCGGAAATCTTCGTCGATGATGACGACGGGGAAACGAAACTTCATGGGCGATTCTCCAAAAAGAACGACCGCGGCGCGTCACGCGCAGCGGTCACCCGGAAACTGGTGAGACGTTATGCAACCAGATCAGGTTTTCGGCAGCGTGACACCGCGCTGACCCTGATACTTGCCGCCGCGATCGGCGTACGACACGTCGCACACTTCGTCGCTTTCGAAGAACAGCACCTGCGCGACACCTTCGTTCGCGTAGATCTTCGCGGGCAGCGGCGTGGTATTCGAGAATTCCAGCGTGACGTAGCCTTCCCACTCGGGTTCGAACGGCGTCACGTTGACGATGATCCCGCAGCGCGCGTAGGTCGACTTGCCGAGGCAGACGGTCAGCACTGTGCGCGGGATGCGGAAATATTCGACGGTGCGGGCCAGCGCGAACGAGTTCGGCGGGATGATGCACACGTCGCCCTTGAAATCGACAAACGAACCTTCGTCGAAGTTCTTCGGGTCGACGATCGTCGAGTTGATGTTCGTGAAGATCTTGAATTCGTCCGCGCAGCGGATGTCGTAGCCGTAGCTCGACGTGCCGTAGCTGACGATCCGGCGGCCGTCCTCGGACGCGCGGACCTGATCGGGCACGAACGGCTCGATCATCTTGTGCTCTTCGGCCATGCGCCGAATCCATTTGTCGGACTTGATGCTCATATCAGGGCGCCAGGAAACGCTGCGTGACAGTCAGGAGGGGCCGCTCGCACGAGGGAGCGGCCAGGAAAGGCCGCCATTTTACGCGATCATCGGGCGCCGCATGCGGCGGCCGTCAACGGATCACGCCGCAGGCAAGCGCAGGCCCCGCGCCATGCTGCGGAAACGCGGGATCGCTCGGCTCGCGATGCACGAGCGCCGCGCGGTTCATCGCCGAGCGCACGCCATCGAGGGCCAGATCGGGGGCGACGATGAAGCCGGCCGCGACGCCATTCGCGTCCGCGTGGATATTGCCGAGATCGCCGGCGACGCGGGCGCCCGCCCGCAGCCGGTCGGCCGCCGGCGCGAACACCTGGCCGGCGCTCGAGCCGTCGCCCGAGTTGCAGTCGCCGCGTTCGTGTACCTGCAACGCGTGATCGCTGTTCGGCGGCAGCCCGGCCAGGTTGTAGGTAACCTGCACGCCGTCCGGACGCTCGACGAACGTCACCGCGCCGCGCGCCTGCGAACCGACCGTCGGCTGCAGCTGCGCGTCGGCCCGTTTTTCGTGCGACGAGGAAAAGGAGGTACAGCCGGCCAGCAGGCCCAGCGCGGCGGCGGCCAGCAGCGCGCACCGCACGCGGCCGGCGTACACGCCGTGATGTCGTTGTTTCATTCGATCCTCATGCCGGCTGACGGCCGTTTGACACGACGGCCGCGCCGGGCGGGTAAAGGGACCCGGGAAAAGTCGCCATGATACCGCGCCTCGCGGCGCCGTAAACAGCGTGAGGCCCCGCCCCGCAAGGGTTTTACGTATTTTGAACAACGATCGACGGGAACTTCGACGTCATGTCGCGCGATCGCTCGGCAATCGCCAGCGCGACGCCGCGTGCAATCTCGCGATAGCGACGCGCCAGCGCGCCGTCGGAATCGGCCACGACCGTCGGCGTGCCGCTGTCGGCGCGCTCACGGATCGCGATGTCGAGCGGCAGGCTGCCGAGCACGTTCACGCCGTACTCCTTCGCCATCCGCTCGGCCCCGCCGGCGCCGAAGATGTGCTCCTCGTGGCCGCAGTTCGAGCAGGTATGGATGCTCATGTTCTCGACGATGCCGAGGATCGGAATCCCGACCTTCTCGAACATCTTCAGGCCCTTCTTCGCGTCGAGCAGCGCGATGTCCTGCGGCGTCGTGACGATCACCGCGCCCGTGACGGGCACGCGCTGCGCGAGCGTCAGCTGGATGTCGCCCGTGCCGGGCGGCATGTCGACGATCAGGTAGTCGAGCTCGCGCCAGTTGGTCTGGCGCAGCAACTGCTCGAGCGCGGAAGTCGCCATCGGGCCGCGCCACACCATCGGGTTGTCTTCCTCGATCAGGAAGCCGATCGAGTTCGCCTGCAGCCCGTGGCCGACGAGCGGGTTCATCGACTGGTTGTCCGGCGACTCGGGGCGCTGGCCGTGGATGCCGAGCATCGTCGGCAACGACGGGCCGTAGATGTCGGCGTCGAGAATGCCGACCGACGCGCCTTCCGCGGCGAGCGCGAGCGCGAGGTTCACGGCCGTCGTGCTCTTGCCGACGCCGCCCTTGCCCGACGCAACCGCGACGATGTTCTTCACGTTCGGCAGCAGTTTCACGCCGCGCTGCACCGTGTGCGCGACGATCTCCTGCGACACGGCGACGCGCGCGTCGCGCACGCCCGGCACGGCCTGGAGCGCCGCTGCGACGCGCGCGCGCACGTCGTCGTGCTGGCTGCGCGCCGGATAACCGAGCACCACGTCGAGCGCCACGACGTCGCCGTCGATCGCGACGTTGCGCACGCCCTTGTTCGCCGCGTACGGACGGCCGGTATTGGGGTCGACGACAGCCGCCAAAGCGGCGTCGACTTGTGCCCGGTCAATGCTCATCGAAACTCCGTGAAAACGTTTTTCTCGCGCGCAAACGTCAAAAAATATCAAATTAAGGCGCGAAAATCGGGAAAAGTGAAAGAATCTGTTGCACGCCATTGCGCGAACGCGCGACCCGGCGCACTCTTCGCGTGCGGCATGCTATGGGGCCAAATCGGCCACTTACCGCCTATATTGTAGAGGCTGACGCGTCGCACTGTCCGAACAGCCACGCTGACGGACAGGGCATGCAGCCACCTCGGCGGCTGCCGCGAGCACGGGCCTGCCCTCCTTTTTCGGGCGGCCCGCGCAGGGAGCCGTAACTGTTGTTGTCGTCGTTGTCGACTCGTTCAACCAAGAGAGGAATCCAAGATGAACATGAAAATCGCGACCCGCTTGTCCGTCTTCGCATTGGCCGGCGCACTGCTGGCAGGCTGCGCCACGCAGCAAGGCAACAATACGGCCGTCGGTACCGGCACGGGTGCGGCGCTGGGCGCAGGCATCGGCGCACTGGCGGGCGGCGGCAAGGGCGCGGCGATCGGCGCGGGCGTCGGCGCACTGGTCGGCGGCGTGACGGGTTACAACTGGCAGGCGATCAAGAACAAGCTCGCACCGTCGGCCGCGCAGACGGGCACGCAAGTGACCGAGCAGCCGGACGGCTCGCTGAAGCTGAACGTGCCGAGCTCGGTGACGTTCGCGACGAACCAGTACGCGATCACGCCGGCCTTCACGCCGCTGCTGAACGACCTGGCGACGACGCTGAACCAGAACCCGCAAGTGACGGCCTCGATCGTCGGCTACACGGACAGCACCGGCTCGGCCCAGCTGAACCAGACGCTGTCGCAGAACCGCGCGCAAAGCGTCGTGAACGCACTGACGCAGCGCGGCGTGAGCGGCGGCCGCCTGTCGGCGCAAGGCATGGGCGCGTCGAACCCGATCGCGGACAACGCGACCGAAGCCGGCCGCGCACAGAACCGCCGCGTCGAAATCTACCTGCGCGCAGCGCAGGCGCAGTAAGCGCTCGACGAGGGGAAGGCGCGGGCCCTCAGCCCGCGCAGCCCCGCCGGACAAGGCTTCCGTCGGGGCCGGTAACAAATCGAAAAAATTTTCGAACTTCTGTCGCAGGCCGTGGTCAGTATTTACGGTACGCGGCTGGTGTTGCCGGCGCGTCACCATTCTCCTCTTGTCGTTGTTGCTCCGGGGCCGTATCCGCCCCGGTTTTTTTTGCCCGTAAAATTTGTGCTGCACCGCAACACAACGCTGCCGGACACGCCGCATGTGCGGCCCCGCCCCTTGCGGCGCCCGGCCCGGGGCGCCTGCCCGCCGCGCCGGCCCGCGCCCCTGCTAGAATCGCAGTTTCCCGTCGTTTTTCCCGCTGTTCTTCTCCAGACCCTATGTCCGCATCCGACCTCACTTCCGTGCAGGCTGCGGCGCCGCAAGGCAGCCGCCAGATCCTCGTTACGTCCGCACTGCCCTATGCCAACGGGCAGATCCACATCGGCCACATGGTCGAGTACATCCAGACCGACATCTGGGTGCGGACGCTGCGAATGCATGGCCACGAGGTCTACTACATCGGCGCCGACGACACGCACGGCACGCCGGTCATGCTGCGCGCGGAGAAGGAAGGCCTGACGCCGAAGCAGCTGATCGATCGCGTGTGGACCGAACACAAGCGCGACTTCGACAGCTTCGGCGTGTCGTTCGACAACTTCTACTCGACCGATTCGGACGAAAACCGCGTGCTGAGCGAGAAGATCTATCTCGCGCTGCAGGAAGCCGGCTTCATCGCCGAACGCGAAATCGAGCAGGCCTACGATCCGGTCAAGGAAATGTTCCTGCCGGACCGGTTCATCAAGGGCGAGTGCCCGAAGTGCCACGCGAAGGACCAGTACGGCGACAGCTGCGAAGTGTGCGGCTCGACGTACCTGCCGACCGAACTGCTGAACCCGTATTCGGTCGTGTCGGGCGCGACGCCGGTGCGCAAGACCTCGAAGCACTATTTCTTCCGCCTGTCCGACCCGCGCTGCGAATCGTTCCTGCGCGAATGGGTGAGCGGCCTCGCGCAGCCCGAAGCGACCAACAAGATGCGCGAATGGCTCGGCGATGCCGGCGAAGCCAAGCTCGCCGACTGGGACATCTCGCGTGACGCGCCGTACTTCGGCTTCGAGATCCCGGGCGCGCCCGGCAAGTATTTCTACGTGTGGCTCGACGCGCCGGTCGGCTACTACGCGAGCTTCAAGAACCTGTGCGACCGTAACGGCATCGATTTCGATGCATGGATCCGCCCGGGCTCGAAGGCCGAGCAGTATCACTTCATCGGCAAGGACATCCTGTACTTCCACACGCTGTTCTGGCCGGCGATGCTCGAGTTCTCGGGCCACCGCACGCCGACCAACGTGTTCGCGCACGGGTTCCTGACCGTCGACGGCGCGAAGATGTCGAAGTCGCGCGGCACGTTCATCACCGCGCAGAGCTACATCGACACGGGCCTGAACCCCGAATGGCTGCGCTACTACTTCGCCGCGAAGCTGAACGCGACGATGGAAGACATCGACCTGAACCTCGACGACTTCCAGGCGCGCGTGAACAGCGACCTCGTCGGCAAGTACGTGAACATCGCGAGCCGCGCGGCAGGCTTCCTGATCAAGCGCTTCGACGGCCGCGTGCAGGACAGCGCGATGAACCATCCGCTCGTCGCGAAGCTGCGCGAGGCGATTCCGCAGATCGCCGCAAGCTACGAAGCCCGTGAATACGGCCGCGCGCTGCGCCACACGATGGAGCTCGCGGACGAAGTGAACGCGTACGTCGACGGTGCGAAGCCGTGGGATCTCGCGAAGGATCCGGCCAACGCGGTCGCGCTGCATGAAACCTGCAGCGTGAGCCTCGAGTCGTTCCGCCTGCTGTCGCTCGCGCTGAAGCCGGTGATGCCGCGCGTGGCCGAAGCCGTCGAGTCGTTCTTCGGCATCGCGCCGCTCGTCTGGGCCGATGCCGCGAAGCCGCTGTCGTCGGAACAGCCGATCAAGGCGTACCAGCACCTGATGACGCGCGTCGACCCGAAGCAGATCGAAGCGCTGCTCGCCGCGAACCGCGATTCGCTGCAGGCCGAAGCCACCGGCGCGGCTGCCGCGAGCGCGAACGCCGCGAAGGAGGCGAAGAGCAACGCCAAGGCGAACGCGAAGCAGGCTGCCGTGAACGGCGCGGACGACGCACCGATCTCGATCGACGATTTCGCGAAGATCGACCTGCGCATCGCGAAGATCGTCGCGTGCCAGGCCGTCGAGGGTTCGGACAAGCTGCTGCAGCTCACGCTCGACGTCGGCGAGGAAAAGACCCGCAACGTGTTCTCGGGCATCAAGTCCGCATACCAGCCCGAGCAGCTCGTCGGCAAGCTGACCGTGATGGTCGCGAACCTCGCGCCGCGCAAGATGAAGTTCGGCCTGTCCGAAGGGATGGTGCTCGCCGCGTCGGCTGCCGACGAGAAGGCCGAGCCGGGCCTCTACATCCTCGAGCCGCACAGCGGCGCGAAACCGGGCATGCGCGTGAAGTAAGCCGAACGCGCTGCCGCTTGCGCGAAAAAAAGCCCCGCACGATGTGCGGGGCTTTTTTCATGGCTGCTCGGCGCGCCGCCCGCGTCCGCCGTCACTGCCGAACCAGCGATCGAAACGCCGCGTGTAGTTCAGGTCGACGCCCTGGAACGTGCCGCCGTAGGCGGACACCGACCAGAAACGCGTCAGGTTGATCGTCGCCTTGAACGCGTTGGCCGCCGATTGCAGCCCCTGCTCGAAGCCGAGCACGAAGCGCTCGTTGATCGCCTTCGACACCAGCACGACCTGCGGGTCGGTCAGGCCGACTTCGCTGCGGCCGACCGAGACTTCGTCGAGACCGAAGGTCTGCGCGACGCGCTTGCCGGTCACGCTGCCGAGCAGGCCGAGCGCCGCCGTCATCGCCCCCTGCTGGCCGACGTTGTTGCCCTGGTCCGTGCCGTGCCCGAACAGCAGCCACGACAGCTTTTCGTTGTCGGTCACGTTCGGCTCCGACACGAGCTTGACCGTCAGCGACTGGATCGTGCCCGTCACCTGCACGCCGGCCTCGACCTCCTGGTTGCGCCGCATCGCGAGGATGTTGACGCCCGGGTTCGACACAGGGCCGTTGAACGTGAAGAAGCCGTTCTCGATCGCGAGCTTGCGGCCGAACGACGTGTACGTCGACCCTTCCGTCACGCGCACGTTGCCGACCGCGCGCAGCGGCACGCCCGGCGCGCTCATCACGGTGATCGTGCCGCGCAGCCCGAGATCCGCGCCGTGGCCCTTGAAGCGGAAGTTGTTGCCGAGGCCGACGTCGATGTTCGCGCGCGGCGCGAGCGACGGTGCCGGCTTGTCCTCGACCGGCTTCGGCTTCGCGACCGCGGAACCGGTCGGCGTCTCGCCGCGCACCGTGCCGCCCGGCTGCATGATCACCACGTCGTCCGACAGGTGCGGCGCCGATTCCTCGGGCAGGTCGAACAATGCGCGGTCGACGACGAACTTGCCGTCGATCGACAGCGCGCCGCGCGGCCCGTCGTTCGCGACCGTCGCCTTGCCCGACAGCGACAGCTTGCGATCCGGCGCCGCGAACAGCTCGAGCTTGTCCGCGACGATGCTTGCGGTCAGGTCGGGGGCTTCGCCGTCAAGGCGCACGCGGCCGAGTGCGCGCAGCGTACCGTCGCCGCCGTGGAACTCCACCTGCTGGAATTCGACGAGGTTTTCCGACAGCTTCACGCGCACGATGCCGTCCTTCAGCTGCACGCCCTGGTCGATGAGGGTCGCGGACAGGTCGTCGCCCGTCAGCATCCCCGACAGGTTCGGCTTCGCCGGCGTGCCCGCGACCGTCAGCTTCAGCGCCGCCCGCCCGCCGAGCAGGTAGCTCGGCCCGAACAGGTTGCCGGTCGTCTTCAGCGCCGGGATGTCGGCGTCGATGCGGCCCGACAGCGGGCCATCGTCGACCACGCCGAACATGCCGTCACGCAGCGCGAACGGCACGACGACATTCGCATCGAGCGTGCCGATCCGGCTCGCCTTCGCGAGTGCCGTCACGTTGAGCCGGTTGCCGGGCGTAAAGCTCGCGCGCGCGGACAGGTCGGTCAGCCCCAGCGATGCGATGCCGCGCCCGCTCTCGATCGTCACGTCGCCGCCGCGGCGCTTCACCTGCACATAGCCCGTCGCGTTCGCGCCGAGCGAGAAATCCCAGTCGGCATCGAGCACGACGTCGGTGCGCACCGGCGGCCGCTGGCCCGTCAGCTCCTGGCGGACCTCGAGGAAACGCGCGACCGACGCTCCGGTCACCGAGCCCGCCGAGCGCATCTGGCCGTGATCGAACACGAACGATTTCAGGTCGATCGCCGCGCCTTCGAGCGTGAGCCGCGTCGAGCCGAGCGTCACGCGGCCGGCGCCGGCCGACACGGTCAACGGCGACTGCAGCGCGATGGCCGGCGTGCCGCGGTTCGCAAGACGCGTGACGGTGCCGTCCCAGCGCATCCCGTCGCGATTCTCGACCACGCCGCCGTTCGCCGCGAGCGTCATGTCGATCACGCGGCCGCCGGCCACCCCGAGTGCCGACGCGTCGAGCGTGTGCTTCGCGCGCGTGCCGTCGAGGTTCGCACGCAGCGATTTCAGCTTCAGCGAGCCGAGCGCGATGTCGGACGCGTCGGCTGTAAACACGAGCGCGCCGTGCGCGCCGTCGCGGATGTCCGCGCGGCCCTGCGCGGCACCGATCCGGTTCGAGCCGACGACGACGCGCTCGGCCTTGTAGGTGGCCGTCACGTTCGGGTGCGCGAAGCTGCCGGTCAGGTCACCCTGCGCCTGCACGAGCCCTTCCACGCCGAAGCCGAGCCGGTCGAGCTGCGGCGCGTCGACGACGAAGCGCAGCCGGTCGCCGGGCGCGCCGAAGCTGCCGCGCAGGTCGACATGGTTGCCCGCGATCGACAGGTTCGCGTTGCTCGGCAAGATGCGCGAGCCGGCCAGCTGTACGACGCCGGCGCCGGTCAGCGGCACGCCGTCGTACAGGCTGTCGCCGAGCTTGAAGGTCGCCTTCGTCGATACCTGCGGCGCGAATGCGCCCGACGCCGTCAGCGTGCCCGACACGCGCGTCTCGCCGCGCCGGGCCGGTGCCTTCGCCGCCTTGGCGGGCGCCTTGCCGCCGCCCGCCTTCGGCGCGCTCGCCGCGGCGAGCAGCAGCGGATCGAACGCGGTCAGCGTCGCCTTCGCGTCGTAGCTCGAATGCGCATCGTGGCGGAACACACCGGTCAGGTCGATCCGGCCCTTGCCCGCCGTCACGCGCGCGTCGGTCAGCACGGTCTGCTGCGGCGTCAGCGCGACCTTCGCACGTGCGCCGAGCGCGAGCTTCGGATCGTTCAGGTTGAAATCGACGGTCGTCACGTCGCCCGCGAGCGTCACGCCGAGCGGGCCGGCGAGACGCATCGGCCGCAGCTCGGCGACGAACGCGTTGAGGTCGAGATTCGCGACCTTCAGGTCGAAACGGCCCTTGCCGCCCGTCAGCGCGCCGTTGCCCGTCACGCTGCCGTCGCGGATCAGCTTCAGCGCGAGATCGTCGATCCGCTGCGCGTGCGCATCGAGATGCACGTTCGCGTGCGCGTCGATCACCGGCAGCAGGTGGTCGCCGAGCGTGCCGGGCTTCGCGTTGACGATCGACACCGGGCCCGTCACCGCGAAACCCTTCGCGGGCTCGGCCCCGGCCGGCGCGGTCACGGGCGCGAGTTCCGCGCGCACCGCGAGATCGGCGGCCGGTGCGCCGGGGGCGAGCGCCTGCGGATTCACGTGATCGAACGCGAGCGATGCGCGGGTGAGCGGCACCGCGCCGAACGGCGCGGCCTCCACGTGCGCGCGCCCGTTCAGCTTCATCCCGCTCGCGTCGACCTCGGCGACGAGCGCCTCGAGCGAGCCCGACACGCGCGCACGCGCATCGACGGGCTCGTCGGACAGCTTGCCTGCATACGTGGCGTCACCCGTCAGCGCGAACGGCTTCACACCGTCGAGCTTCGCGCGCGCGGTCAGCGCGCCGTACGGCGTATCGACGCCGTCGAGCACGAGTTCATGGTGACGGCCGTCGCTGCGCCCGTTCAGCGCGATATGGTCGAGCTGCGTCGTCGAGCCGCCGTCGTGGATCGCGAGGTGATCGACGCGCAGGTCGTCGATCCGCAACTGCAGCGGCAGGCTGAGGTCCTGCGGCGTCGTACTCGGCGTCGACGGCCCCGGCGCGATCCGCACGTCGATCGTGCCGGCACGCAGATACGCGATGGACAGCCGCCACGGCGCGCGGGTCAGCGCCCAGCGGCCGTCGAGCCGGTCGATGCGGATTTCCGTGCCCGTGCCGTCGGGGCTCGTCCACGCGAATCCGCGCAACCGCACGCCGGTCGCGAGCGAGCCGCCGTCGAGCGTGCCCGCGAGTCGCGTGCCGAGCACACGCTCGGCCACCTGCCACGCGAGCCGCGTGCCGTGCTCGGTCGTCACCGCGGCCAGCACGAGGCCGATCGCCAGCACGACGAGCAGCACGACCGTTGCAAGCGTCCACGCGACGAACCGCCCGATCCGCGCGACGGGCCGGCGGCGCGGCGCGCGCGGCGGCGCGTCGGGCGGCGTGCCGTCGGGCGAGTCCGGATCGTGAGGCGGCGGCGTGTCGTTCGGGTCCTTCGTCATGCGGTTCGTCGTCGGTAAAGCGGTACGGTCAGAAAGCGATGCCGAGCGTCAGGTACGGGCGCACGCTATGGTTGCGCAACCCGTACGCGACGTCGACGTTGATGGGTCCGACGGGGCTGCGCCAGCGCGCGCCGATGCCGACACCCGGGTAGAACACACGCTCGCCCCACGCATCGGTGGCGGTGCCGATGTCGAAGAACGTCGCGGCGCCCCAGTCGCGGTTGAACCAGTGCTGGTATTCGGCGGTGCCCGTCATCAGGTACTTGGTCGGCAGCACGGAACCGTCGACGCTGTTACCGATGCTCTGGTAGCCGTAGCCGCGCACCGAGTTCGAGCCGCCCGCGCGGAACAGCAGCGAAGCCGGCACGCCGGTCGAGCTGCCGCTCGTGAACACGCCGCCGAGCTCCGCGCGGAACACGAACAGGTCGCGCTTGCCGATCGGCAGGTACTGCTGGCCGCGCGCGTAGCCGCGGATGAAGGACTGGTCGGTCAGCACGCCCTTGACCGCGAAGCCGGCCTCCGCGTGGATCAGGTTGCCCGAGCGCGGAAACAGCGGATCGTCGACGTTGCGGCGCGTCCACGCCCATTGCGGCACGAGCGCGCGGCTCGTGGTCGGCCCCGCGCCGTTCTGGTCGAGCCGGTCCTGGTAGAACATCAGCGAATACGAATAGTCGATGAACTGGCCGGTGCGCGTGCGCTGCGCGCCGACCCGCGCGCTGTAGATGCGCGTGTCCGACACGTTGGTGTTCGTGTACGACGCGAGCACGCTGTTGGTCCAGCCCTTCTCGCCCGGCGGCATCGACAGCTGGACCTGCCCGTATTGCTGGATCTGGTCGAGCCGGCCCGACACGGTCAGCGGCCAAGCCGCGCCGAACGTGTCGAGATACGTATAGGAGCCCTGCACGTGCGGCCCGGTGTCGGTGGCAAAGCCGACGCCGCCGCGAATGTTGTTGTACGGGAATTCGCTGACCTTCACGTGCACCGGCGTGCGCTCGGGCTTCGCCGTATCGTCGCCGACGTCGATCGCGACGCTCGCGTAATACGGCGTGTTCTGCAACTGCCGCTGCAGTTCGGTGATGCGCTGCACGTCATAGATCTCGCCTTCCGACAGCGGATTGACGTTCGTGACGATTTTTTCCGGATAGCGCCGCACGCCGTCGACGTCGACCTTGCCGATCGTGAACGTCGGGCCGCTGTCGAACGTGACCGCGAGCATTGCGCGCTGCGTGAGCGGGTCGATGCGCGCTTCGGACGACGCGATCTTCCCGCCGAGATAGCGGTGCGATTGCAGTTGCCTGAGCGCCGCGCCCTTCGCGCCGTCCCAGTCGGACTGCGTAAACGGATCGCCCGGCTTCAGCGAGAACGCGAAACGGGTCGCGGCTTCCTGCTTCGGATCCTCGGTGTCGACGGGCCCCTTGAACGTCAGGTCGACGCTCGATACGATGGTCTGCTTCCCCGGATCGACCGCGATGCGCACGTCGCGCTTGCCGTCGCGCGTGCGCACGTCGGTGCGCACGACCGGCGAGAAATAGCCGGCCGTCGCGGTCAGGTCGCGCACCTGCTGCGGCGTGGCGGTCACGAGGAAGTCGAACTGGTCGTCGCTGATGTCGTCGCGCTTCGCGAAGCGCGCGATATCGAGATGCGACTTGAGCAGCTTGCGAACCGAGCGCGGCGCGTCGATGTCGACGTCGTACTTCGCGTGGGCCGGCAGCGCGAAGCACGCGGCAAGGCAACCCGCGAGGGCCACCCGCGCGGCGCGAGCCGCGTCGCCGGCACGATTGCGTTCCACGCGCGCGCGCGCGTCATGTGCCGTGTGTGCTTGCTGGTTCGACTGCCCCGCCAAATATGACCTCGCCCTCGGTTGTCACGGTGATGTGGAAAAACCCTGTATTTGACCACAGGGTGCCGGCACCAAAGCTTAATGTTTGTAAACCACCTGAACCACAGCGCCATGCGTGGCGGTGCGCTTCCGGGCGCCGGCCCCATGCCGGCCCGCGGATTCGACGCGCGATTGACGCCGGGCGTTCCCGCGATGCGGTAAAATCCCGCCATCGTGAATCCGGCGCATCGTGCGCCGCCCGAAACGGAAAACCCAGCCATGCCGTACCAGTCCGATGTCACGCAGTTCCTGAACCAGCTCAAGCAGCAGAAGCCGACGCTCGAGGAAGAGCAGCGCAAGGGCCGCTCCCTGCTGTGGGACAAGCAGCCGATCGACCTCGAAGAGCGCGCCGAGCAGCAGGAATCGCGCGTGAAGCAAACGTCGTACGTCTACTACCAGAACTTCTGACGACGTGAGCGCCGCCGACGAGGCCAGCGCCGCCCGGCAGGACGACGCGATCGCCGCGCCCGCGGGCGCCGATTCGACGCCCGACACGGTCGACGGTGTCGCGGCATTCGCGCGCCTGTACGGCGAGCCGCTCTTCAAGCTGCCGCAGGATCTCTACATCCCGCCCGATGCGCTCGAGATCTTCCTCGAGACCTTCGAAGGTCCGCTCGACCTGCTGCTCTACCTGATCCGCAAGCAGAACTTCAACGTGCTCGACATCCCGATGGCGCAGGTCACCGCGCAATACCTGGGTTACGTCGACCAGATCCGCACGTCGAACCTCGAGCTGGCGGCCGAGTATCTGCTGATGGCCGCGATGCTGATCGAGATCAAGTCGCGGATGCTGTTGCCGGTCAAGAAGGCCGATACCGGCGAGGAAGCCGAGGATCCACGCGCCGAACTCGTGCGCCGCCTGCTCGAATACGAGCAGATGAAGCTCGCCGCGCAGCGCCTCGACCAGCTGCCGCAACTCGGCCGCGACTTCCTGCGCGCCGAGGTCTACATCGAGCAGAGCGTCACGCCGCGCTTCCCCGACGTGAATTCGGACGACCTGCGCGCCGCCTGGGCCGACGTGCTCAAGCGCGCGAAGCTCGTCCAGCACCACAAGATCTCCCGCGAGGAGCTGTCGGTGCGCGAGCACATGAGCCTGATCCTGCGCCGGCTGCAGAACGCGCGCTTCATGGAGTTCGCCGAGCTGTTCGACACGTCGCGCGGCGTGCCGGTCGTCGTCGTGAATTTCATCGCGATGCTCGAACTCGCGCGCGAGTCGCTCCTCGAGATTACGCAGGCCGAGCCGTTCGCGCCGATCTACGTGCGTCTCGCGTACCTGCCCGCGTAACACCCTCGACCGCCCTTCCCATTCTCCCGATTCATCCCGGCACGCTCGCCGCTACGCCGCAGCCCGGCGCGGCCGCGCGCGTGGTTGCCGGCACGCCCGATTAAAAAGTGAACGATCGTTCTTTTTTCGATGCGTTTGGCAGCCAAATCCTCTACAATCCGCCGACGCCCGATGCGCCGCCCGCGCGCCGGCGTTCTCCGCTTCGACCCCGACGCCGCTGCTGCGGCGCCAACGCGCGCCAGCGCGAGGAACCCGCTACCCGATCATGAAAGTCATCAGCTCGATCCATGAACTGCGCGACCAGCTGCGCGGCCAGAACCGCACGGCGTTCGTGCCGACGATGGGCAACCTGCACGAAGGGCACCTGTCGCTGATGCGCCTTGCGCGCCAGCACGGCGACCCGGTCGTGGCGAGCATCTTCGTCAACCGGCTGCAATTCGGCCCGAACGAGGATTTCGACAAGTATCCGCGCACGCTCCAGGACGATATCGAGAAGCTGCAGAAGGAAAACGTCTACGTGCTGTTCGCGCCGACCGAGCGCGACATGTACCCGGAACCGCAGGAATACCGCGTGCTGCCGCCGGACGATCTCGGCGGGATCCTCGAAGGGGAATTCCGGCCCGGCTTCTTCACCGGCGTGTGCACGGTCGTGGCGAAGCTGATGGCCTGCGTGCAGCCGCGCGTCGCCGTGTTCGGCAAGAAGGACTACCAGCAGCTGATGATCGTGCGCCGCATGTGCCAGCAGCTCGCGCTGCCGGTCGACATCATCGCCGCCGAAACCGTGCGCGACGAGGACGGCCTCGCGCTGTCGTCGCGCAATCGCTACCTGTCGGCCGACGAGCGCAGCGAAGCGCCCGAACTCGCGAAAACGCTGCAACGCATCCGCGAAAGCGTGCTCGGCGGCGAGCGCGACCTCGGCAAGCTCGAGGAAATGGCCCGCACGCATCTGGCCGGCCGCGGCTGGGCGCCCGACTACATCTCGATCCGCCGCCGCGCGAACCTGATCGCGCCGGACGCGGCCCAGCTCGAAGCCGGCGAACCGCTCGTCGTCGTCGCCGCCGCGAAGCTCGGCGCGACGCGCCTCATCGACAACCTGGAAATCTGACGGGCCGCCCCGCCCGCGCCTCTCACGCATCACGGAGACACCATGCAGCGCCACATGCTCAAATCGAAGATCCACCGTGCGGCCGTCACGCACTGCGAGCTGCATTACGAAGGCTCGTGCGCGATCGACGAAGACCTGCTCGAAGCATCGGGCATCATCGAGAACGAACGGATCGACATCTGGAACATCAACAACGGCGAGCGCTTCTCGACGTACGCGATCAAGGGTGAGCGCGGCAGCGGGATGATCTCGCTGAACGGCTCGGCCGCGCGTCGTGCGCAACTGGGCGACCTCGTGATCATCGCAGCCTTCGCGATGGTCGACGAAGCCGAGCTGCAGGCCGGCTGGAAGCCGAAGCTCGTGTTCATCGACGACGGCAACAAGATCAAGGGCCACCGCGATCACGTGCCGACGCAGAACTGGACCTGACCTGACCACCTGCCCGCGTGCCGTGGCGCGCGGGAGCGGCCGTGCCGCTCGTGGCCGAAGGGCCGGATGGCGTACTCCACGCCATCCGGCCCTTTCTCGTTTCATCGCGCGCCGCCCCGGCGGCGGCCGCGCGGATCAGGACGCCTTGGCGGCCTTCTCCGCCTTCTCCGCCTTCTCTGCTTTCGGCGCCCGGCGCTCGGCCCATTCGACGATCGGCCGCCACTGTTCGAGATCCTTCTCGACGCGGCTCTTCGCGACGTCCCACAGCGTCAGGCCGTGCGCGGCGATCTGCACGTAGTTCTGCGTGTCGCGCACGTAGCCGAGCACCGGCAGGCCGAGCCCTTCGACGAACCGGTGAAGCTGGTCGGACGAGCGCGTGCGCGCATCGACCCGCATCCCGACGATCCCGACCTCGACGCTGCCCTTGCGCACGGCCTTCTCGCCGGCGAGGCGCTCCAGAAACTGCTGCGTGGCCAGGATATCGAACATCGACGGCTGCAGCGGCACGATCACCTTGTCGGCCAGTTGCAGCGCGACGTTGAGCCGGTTGCCATGCAGGCCGGCCGGCGTATCGATCACCGCGTATTCGAGGCCGCGCGGCGGCTTCGTCGGCGCGTCCGGGTCGAGTTCCCATGCCTCGATCGGCGGCAATCCGGCCGGCCGCAGGTCGAGCCACGCATGCGCGGACTGCTGCCGGTCCAGGTCGGCGAGCGCGACCCACGCGCCCTGCGCCGCGAAATAGCCGGCAAGATTGGTGGACAGCGTGCTCTTCCCCACGCCGCCCTTCGGATTCGCCACCACGATCACCGTCATGAATTCCCCCGAAAAAGCCGCGCGGCGCCCGCCGCATGGCAGGCGCCGCTCGATTGCGGATACAGGGAGCGATGATATCGGCAAACGGGGGGTCACCGGAACGGGTTGCGCCGCTCCGCGTACGCTTACCTATCCCTTACGCACGCTGAACCGCGGCCTCCCGTGCGCCGAGCGCGAACGCGCCGCCGCCCAGCAGCGCCTGCACGGCGAGCGTGACGGCCCAGAACGCCGGATATTCCCAGCCGCCGTGCGGAGACGCGAAGCTCCAGCCGTTCGGCAGATGCGTAGCGGTTGCGCCGAGCATGAACGGCAGCAGCACGAGTGCGGCGACGCGCACACGGAAGCCCGCAAGCAGCGCGAGGCCGCCGGCCAGCTCGACGAACGTCGTCAGGTACGCGAGCCAGCCCGGCAGGCCGATCGACGCAAAGAACTGCGCGGTGCCGGGCAGCGTGAAGACGAACACCTTCTGCGCGACGTGCGCGAGGTACAGCACGCCGAGCGCGACGCGCAGCAGGGTCGCGGCGAAATCGTTGAGGCGATTGGGGTTCATGGCGAATTCCTTCGTGAGTGGTGTGAATGGCTTGCACTCTATTCGAATCAATTCGACCGATAAACTCGCTAATTCGCTTTAACTGATTCCCATGTGGAATTAATCGGGGCGTAAAAAAGGGGCATGACCGATCATGCCCCGCAACCGGCTTCAGTAGCCGCTCTTGCCTTGCGTGGCGCCGCCGGAACCGGACTGGCCGCCGCCCGGCACGTACGAATCGCACGCGTGCGCAACCGCCGACACGCCCAGCAGCGCCGCGAGCAGCACGCTCCACCCCCATCGAGCCTTCATCGTCGCACTCCTCCGGGCGGACCTCCGCCCCTCTGTGTTGTACGCGATCCGGCGGAAAAAGCGAGCACGGCCCAATCCCCGTCAACGAAACTCGGCGTACAGCGCGTCAAGGTCGAGATGGTTGGCGAACGTGTCGGCCAGCCGTTCGAGCGATGCCTCGCGCAGCGCCGGATAGTCGATGCGCTCCGCACCGTCGAGCCCGGCCCATGCGAGCAGAGCCGCGCAGGCGTCCGGCGAGTCGAACAGCCCGTGCACGTAGGTCGCGAGAATCTGGCCGTCGTCGGACACCGCGCCGTCGGGGCGTGTGCCGTCCTGCGCGGTGTCGGCTGCCAGCGCCAGCGCGGGCGACGCGAGCGCAGGCCCGTGCGTATCGCCCATGTGGATCTCGTAGCCGCGCACGGCAGCCCGGCCCGGCAGCGCGAGATGCCCCGTCACGTTCTTCAGCGTCTTGTCGGGCTGCAGCGTCGTGTCGAAATCGAGCAGGCCGAGCCCCGGCACGCTGCCGGGCGCCCCTTCGAGGCCGAGCGGATCGTCGAGCGTGCGGCCAAGCATCTGCATCCCGCCGCAGATGCCGATCACCTTGCCGCCGTAGCGCAGGTGGCGACGAATCAGCGTGTCCCAGCCCGCGTCGCGCAGCCACGCGAGGTCGCGCTGCACGCTCTTCGAACCGGGCAGGATCAGAAGGTCGGCGTCGGGCACGGGCCCGCTCTTCCAGTACGTGAATTCGACCTGCGGATGCGCGCGCAGCGGATCGAAATCGGTGTGGTTGCTGATGCGCGGCAGCGCCGGCACGACCACGCGCAGCACGCCGGCATCGCCCCGTGAGGCGGCGCTGCGTGCCTGAGCGGGCAGCATGTCCTCGGCGTCGAGCAGCAGCCCGTGCAGGTACGGCAGCACGCCGAACACGGGCTTGCCCGTCTGCGCGCGCAGCCAGTCGAGCCCCGGTTCGAGCAGCTTGAGGTCCCCGCGAAAGCGGTTGATCACGAAGCCGCGCACACGCGCACGCTCGCTGTCCGACAGGCACGCGAGCGTGCCGACCAGGTGCGCGAACACGCCGCCGCGGTCGATGTCGGCGACGAGCACGACCGGGCAATCGACGCGTTCGGCAAACCCCATGTTCGCGATGTCGCCGTCGCGCAGGTTGATCTCGGCCGGGCTGCCGGCGCCTTCGACGATCACCGTGTCGTAGCCGGCGCGCAGGCGCGCATACGACTCGAGCACCGCGTCGAACGCGACCGGCTTGTAGTCGTGATACGCACGCGCATTGAGGTTCATGCGCGCCTTGCCGTGAATGATCACCTGCGCGCCGCGATCGCTCGTGGGCTTCAGCAGCACGGGGTTGAAATCCGTATGCGGCGCGACGCCCGCGGCCAGGGCCTGCAGCGCCTGTGCGCGGCCGATCTCGCCGCCGTCGGCCGTCACCGCGCTGTTGAGCGCCATGTTCTGCGGCTTGAACGGCGCAACGCGCACGCCGGCGCGGCGCGCGAGCCGACACAGGCCGGCAACCAGCGTGCTCTTGCCGGCATCGGACGTCGTGCCCTGGATCATCAGCGTGCCGCGCGGCCGCGGCTCGGGTGCATTCATCGTGTGGAGGTCGTCGCGAAGCAAAGGCCGCATTATCCCCCGCGCCGCCATGCCCGCGCCGTTACAATCACGCGATGATTCCGCACGACCTCACCTTCGTCCTCGGCGGCGCGCGCTCGGGCAAGAGCGCACATGCCGAGCGGCTCGCCGCCGACAGCGGCCTCCCCGTCACCTACATCGCGACCGCGACCGCCGCCGATGCCGAATTCGCGCAGCGCATCGCGCACCATCGCGCGCGCCGGCCGGCCGACTGGGGTTTCGCCGATGCCCCCGTCGACCTCGCCGGCACGCTTGCGCGGCTCGACGATCCGCACGCGTGCCTGCTCGTCGACTGCCTGACGCTGTGGCTCACGAACCTGCTGTGCCCCGCCGACGGCGAACCGCTCGACGATGCGCAGTACGCGGTGCAGGTCGACCGGCTCGAGCACGCGTTGCGCGGCGCGCGCGCGAAGGTGATCGTCGTCAGCAACGAGATCGGGCTCGGCGTCGTGCCGCTTGGCTCGGTCACGCGGCGCTATGTCGACGAACTCGGGCGCCTGAACCAGCGCGTCGCCGCGCTCGCCACGCGCGTGACGCTGCTCGTCGCCGGGCTGCCGCTCGAACTCAAGACGAGAGCCCCGTCATGCTGATGCTGTCGCTGCCCGTCGTCGCGATGTTCGCGGTCGCGGCCGTGATCATCGACCGCGCGATCGGCGAACCGGCCGGCTGGCACCCGCTCGTCGCATTCGGCCGCCTCGCCGCGCGCATCGAAGGCGCGCTGAACACGGGCCGGCGCGGCCGCGTGGTCGGCGTCGCCGCGTGGGTCGCGACGGTCGTGCCGCCGGTCGCCATCGCGGCATGGCTCACGACCGCGCTGCCGTGGCCGCTCGCAGCCGCGCTGCACATCGCGCTGTTGTGGTTCGCGCTCGGCGCGAAAAGCCTTGCCGACCACGTCGCGCCAATCGCTGCCGCCTTGCTGCGGCATGACCTCGCCGCCGCCCGCGCGCTGACCGCGCGCATCGTGTCGCGCGACACGAGCGACGCGGACGAAGGCGCGCTATCGCGCGCGGCCGTCGAATCCGCGCTCGAGAACGGCAACGACGCGATCTTCGGTGCGCTGTTCTGGTTCGTCGTCGCGGGCGGCCCCGGCGCGCTGCTGTTCCGGCTCGCGAACACGCTCGATGCGATGTGGGGCTACCGCACGCCGCGCTTCCTGACCTTCGGCTGGGCCGCCGCACGCCTCGACGACGCGTTGAACTGGATTCCCGCGCGCCTCACGGCCGCGAGCTACGCGCTGCTCGGCGACACGGCCGCCGCATGGCGCTGCTGGCGCACGCAGGCGCGCCACTGGGACAGCCCGAACGCAGGCCCGGTGATGGCTGCCGGTGCCGGCAGCCTGAACGTGCAGCTCGGCGGCCCGGCCGTCTATCACGGCGAGATCGAGGATCGTCCCGCGCTCGGCACCGGCGCCGCGGCAACCGCCGTCCACATCGTCGCCGCACTGTCGCTCGTCACGCGCACGCTTGCCCTGTGGCTCGCGCTGCTGGTCGCGAGCGGCGCACTCGCCATGGCCACCCATCATGTCTGACACGCGCATCGCACACGGCGGCAACCTGCATGAAGCCGCGCGCCGCCACGGCATTCCGTACGACGCATGGCTCGACCTGTCGACCGGCATCAATCCGGTCGGCTATCCGGTCCCGCCCGTCCCGGCCGACGCATGGCGCCGGCTGCCCGACGACGGCGACGGCCTCGCGGCCTGCGCCGCGCAGTACTACCACGCGCCCGATCCTGCACACGTGCTGCCGGTCGCCGGCAGCCAAGCAGCCATCCGCGCATTGCCCGCGTTGCTGCCGGCCGGCGACGCCGGCGTCGCGGCGCTCGCGTACGGCGAATACGCGCCCGCCTTTGCGCGCCACGGCCATCGCGTCGTCGCGCTCGACATCAATGCGGATACGGTGCCTGCGACGTTGCGTCACGTCATCGTCGGGAATCCGAATAATCCGACCGCCGAATTCGTGCCGCCCGAGCGCCTGCTCGCCTGGCACGCGCAACTGGCGGCGCGCGGCGGCACGCTGATCGTCGACGAGGCATTCGCCGATACGGGCGCGACACGGTCGCTTGCGCCGCACGTCGATCGCCCCGGACTCGTCGTGCTGCGTTCGGTCGGCAAGTTCTTCGGGCTCGCCGGCATCCGCGCAGGCTTCGTGCTCGCATGTCCTGACCAGATCGTTGCGCTGCGCGACATGCTCGGCGCGTGGACGGTCGGCGGCCCCGCCCGCCACGCGGTCGCCGCGGCGTTCGCCGATCGCGCATGGCAGGCCGCCGCCCGCGAACGGCTCGCGGCCGACGGCGAGCGGCTGGCCGCCTTGCTGCGCGCGCACGGCTTCGCGGTTCGCGCGACGCCGCTCTTCAGCTGGACCGACGACCCGCGCGCCGCGGCACTGCATGCGGCACTCGCGGCATGCGGGGTCTGGACGCGGCACTTCCCGATACCGTCGAGCGTACGCATCGGCCTGCCGGGGAGCGAAGTGGAATGGCAGCGCCTCGGCGACGCGCTCGCGCGCTGCGTGCCGACACTGCAACGGCAATCGGCATGAATCCACGCATGTTTCGCCGGCTCGCGCCAATCGCGCAACTCGCCGCGTTCGCTTACGCACCACTCGTCCACGCCGATGTCTCGACGCGCGACGACGCCGGCAACGCAGTCACGCTGCCGGCGCCCGCGCAGCGCGTGATCAGCCTCGCGCCGCACGCGACCGAACTCGTCTACGCGGCCGGCGGCGGCGCAAAGCTCGTCGGCACCGTCACGTACAGCGACTATCCGCCCGCCGCGCAAGCGATACCGCGCGTCGGCGACAACAAGGCGCTCGATCTCGAGCGGATCGCCGCGCTGAAGCCCGACCTGATCGTCGTCTGGCGGCACGGCAACGCCGAGCGGCAAACCGACGCGCTGCGCGCGCTGCACATCCCGCTGTTCTTCAGCGAACCGAAGCATCTCGACGACGTCGCGTCGTCGCTGCGTCGGCTCGGCACGCTGCTCGGCACGCAACCGGCTGCCGATGCGGTCGCGGCCGCCTATACGCGCGACATCGCGGCGCTGCGCACGCGTTACTCGGCGCGAGCGCCCGTCACGATGTTCTTCCAGGTCTGGGATCGGCCGCTGATGACGCTCAATGGTGCGCACCTGATCAACGACGTGATCGAGCTGTGCGGCGGCCGCAACGTGTTCGCGTCGCTCAAGCCGCTCGTGCCGACCGTCACCGACGAGGCCGTGCTCGCGGCCAATCCGGAGGCGATCGTGACGACCAGTGCCGGTACGACGCGCTCCGACGAACCGCTGCCGAGCCTCGCGCGCTGGCGCACGTGGCCCGCACTGACGGCCGTGGCACGCAACAACCTGTTCGCGATCGACGGCGATCTGCTGACACGGCCGTCGCCGCGGATCGCGCAGGGTGCGGCCGCGCTGTGCGAGGATCTCGATGCAGCGCGTGCGCGGCGGCCACGCTGATTTCCGGCGACTTGCGCGTTCATCGCTGCCGGATGCCTGAGACGAATCGACCGCGCGCTGCATCGTTCGCACGCAGTGGCCAGCGCGCCTATTCGTCCCAGTGCATCGCTTCCCACGTTCGCGTGGCAGCATCCGCGCGCAGCCAGACGACACCCCCTGTCGGTACGGGGCGCGGCAGCAACGTATCGAGCGGCACGCGCAATACATGCGATGCAAACGCACGGATCACGCCTGCATGCGTGACGACCCACTGCGGCCGGTCGAACTGCGCCACTGCGTCGACCCGACCCGCGACCCGCGCGGCAAACCGCGCAACGCTTTCGCCGCCATGCGCACACGCATGCATCAGATCGGCCGCCCACGCATCGAGCGTCGCGCGATCGATATCGTCCCAGCGCCGCATTTCCCACGCGCCGAAATCCATTTCCTGCCAGTCCGCGTCGCGCCGCAGCGGCACGTCGCATGCCCGCGCGAGCCGTTCGGCAACCGACGCGCAGCGCGTCAGCGGGCTCGTCCAGACCTGTTCGGGAAGCGGCGCGCGGAGTACCGACAGATGCGCGCGCACGGCCTGCGCGCCGGCATCGGCGGATGCAGCGAGCGGCACGTCGCTGCGTCCGTAGCAGATGCCCGGCTCGATACCGACGGCCGGATGACGGATCAGGACGACGTCCATCCGAGCACCACGAGATAGATCGCCAGTTCGCACAGTTGCTGCGTGAAGCCGAGACAGTCGCCCGTATAGCCGCCGATCCGCTTCACGAAGTAGCGGGCGGCCCACGCGCGCACGAGCACGAGCGCAACGCATGCGGCGGCACCCATGCGCCAGTCGGGCCAGAACAGCCAGGGCAATCCGAACAGCGCCGCGACGCACGCCGCGCGGGCGCCCATCCGTTGCGCGACCGGCTTCGCCTTGCCTTCCGGCCGCACGTAGTCGAGCGTCATCAGCAGGCTCACAGCCACCGCCCGGCTCGCGGCGTGCGCGGCGATCATCGTCCACGCGGCACGCAACGGCAGCATGGACGCCAGCGCCTGCCATTTGACGCCGAGCGAGATCACGAGCGCGACCGCACCGAACGTGCCGATCCGCGAGTCGTGCATGATGCGCAGCACGTCGTCGCGCGTATAGCCGCCGCCGAACGCGTCGCAGCTGTCGGCCAGGCCGTCCTCGTGAAAGGCGCCCGTGGCGAGCAGCGTCGCGGCCATCGACAACCCGACCGCGATCGACGGGGGCAGCACGCGCAGCGCAGCGAGATAGACGAGCGCGCCCCACGCGCCGACGCATGCGCCGACGAGCGGGAAATAGCGCGCGGCCTGGTCGAGATCGCCGGCCGCATAGCCGATCGAGCGCGGCACGGGCACACGCGTGAAATAGCCGAGCGCGACGAAGAAGTAACGCAGTTCGGCACGCACGCCGCGCGCGCGATCAGGCGTCACGATTGTCGACGCCGGCGGATTCGAAGCTCGCCATCTCCGTGAGGAATGCGGCGGCCGCACGCACGAGCGGCAGCGCGAGCGCGGCGCCCGTGCCTTCGCCGAGCCGCAGGTCGAGTGCGAGCAGCGGCTTCGCGCCGAAATGCTCGAGCATGCGCCGGTGCCCGGCCTCGTGCGACGCATGCGAGAACACGCAGTAGTCGCGCACGCCGGGCGCGATGCGCTCGGCAACCAGCAGCGCGGCCGTCGCGATGAAGCCGTCGACGAGGATCGTCATCCGCTCGCTCGCGGCCGCGAGATATGCGCCCGTCATCATCGCGATCTCGAAGCCGCCGAACGTTGCGAGCACGTCGAGCGGCGCAATCGCGTGCGAGTGCTTGACGAGCGCGCGTCCGAGCACCGCGCGCTTGTGCGCGAGGCCCTGGTCGTCGAGGCCCGTGCCGCGCCCGACGCACGCGTCGATCGGCACGCTGAGCAGGCGGCTCATCAGGCACGCAGCCGACGACGTATTCGCGATTCCCATCTCGCCGAAACCGATCACGTTCGTGCCGAGCGACGCATGCAGGCGCACGCGTGCCGCGCCGGCCGCGAGCGCCGTCATCGCCTCGTCGCGCGTCATCGCCGGCTCCGCCGCGAAGTTGCGCGTGCCGCGCGCGACCGGCAGCGACACCAGCCGGTCGGACAGCGGCAGCGGCGACGCAACACCCGCATCGACGATCTCGAGCGCACTCTGCGCGACGCCGGAGAACGCGTTGATCGCCGCGCCGCCCGCGAGGAAGTTCGCGACCATCTGTGCGGTCACCGCTTGCGGATAAGGACTCACGCCCTCGGCGGCGATCCCGTGATCGCCGGCAAACACGATCATCACGGGACGCTGCACGACCGGCCGCTCGGTATGCTGGATCAGGCCGATCTGCAACGCGATCGCCTCGAGCTGGCCGAGGCTGCCGGGCGGTTTGGTCTTGTGGTCGATCACGTGCTGCAGGCGCTTGCGCAGCACCTCGTCGAGCGGCGCGATCGGCGGCGGGAAGTGGGTCGGGGTCGTCATCAGGAAGCCGTGTCGTTGGCGCGGCATGCGCCGCGCATCGAAAAAGGAAAGATCATTGTCGCTCGGGCCACGCCGGCAGCAGCGCATCGCGGCCGTTCTCGCGGATCAGCACGAGCGGATAGCCGAACGCGTCGCTCGCGCGCTCGGGCGTCAGCACGTCGTGCACAGGGCCGGCCCACGCATGGCCGCGACCGTCGAGCAGCAGTGCGTGCGTCGCGAAACGCCGTGCGAGATTCAGATCATGGCACGAGAACAGCACCGTGCGCGGGCCTGCGTCGAGCCAGGCGGCCAGCGCGGTCAGGCAATCGATCTGATGATGCAGGTCGAGATGCGCGAGCGGCTCGTCGAGCAGCATCAGCGGCGCATCCTGGCACAGCGTCGCGGCGAGCGCGACGCGTTGCCGCTCGCCGCCCGACAGCGACAGCACGTCGCGCGACGCCAGCGCAGCGAGGTCGAACGTTGCCAGCGCGTCATGCGCGGCCGCGCGATCGCCGTCACGCTCCCAGCCCCAACCACCGAGATACGGAAAACGGTTGAGGAGCACCGTGTCGAACACGGTCGCGCTGAATGCGTCGTGCAGTTGCTGCGGCATCAGCGCACGGCGCTGCGCGAGCTGCTCGGCTGGCCATGCGGCAAGCAGCCGCCCATCGATCTCGACGTGTCCGCCGGCCGGCGGCTGCAGCCCCGCGAGTGTCGCGAGCAGCGTCGTCTTGCCCGCGCCGTTCGGCCCGGCGACGCACCAGATCTCGTGGGGACGAAACACCTGGGTGAAGCCGTCGAGCAGCGTACGCGCGCCGGCCTTCAGCGTCAGGCCGACGGCCGCGCAGCTCATGTCGCCGGCCGTGGCGTGCAGTGCGGCCCTCGTCATCGCATCGGCCTCCTCAACAACATCCACAGGAACACCGGCACGCCGATCAACGCGGTCATCACGCCGACCGGCAATTGCGCGGGCGCGATCACGGTGCGTGCGAGCAGGTCGGCCGCCATCACGCCGCCACCGCCCGCGAGCATCGCGGCGGGCAACAGCATTCGCTGGTCGTTGCCGAAGGCGAGCCGCAGCGCATGCGGCACGACGAGGCCGACGAAGCCGATCGTGCCGGCCGTCGTCACCGCGGCCGCGGCGGCCAGCGACGCGACGAGATAGATCCGCACGCGCACGCGCGCAACGGGCACGCCGAGCGCGAGCGCGGTCGCGTCGCCGCGCAGCAGCACGTTCAGTTGCGGCGCGGCCGGCAGCGCGACGCAGGCAGCCAGCAGCAGCGCACCCCACGCGAACCACGGCGCGGTCACGCCGTTGAGGTCGCCGGTCAGCCAGAAGATGATCCCGCGCAGGCGTGCGTCGGGCGCGAGCGACAGCAGCAGCGTGACGAGTGCGCCCCACCCCGCCGCGATCACGACGCCCGTGAGCAGCAACCGCGGCGACGCATCGCGCGATTCGCCGCGCCCCAGTTCGCGGCGCGCGAGACCGAGCACGAGCGCGACCGACACGAGCGAGCCGGCGAACGCCGACGCATCGACGAGCCACCACGCGCCGCCCGCGATCATCGCGACGAGCGCGAAGCCGGCCGCGCCACCCGACACGCCGAGCACGTACGGCTCCGCGAGCGGATTGCGCAACAGTACCTGCAGCAGTGCGCCGGCCAGCGCGAGCAGCGCGCCGCATGCGAAGCCGGCGAGTGCGCGCGGCAGGCGCAGCGTGCGGACGATATCGGCGAACAGCGCGTCGCCGCCATGCGGCACGAGCGACGCGAGCGCCTGCCATGGCGACATCGGCACGCTGCCGATCGACAGCGACGCGACGAACAGCAGCGCAACCATGGCGGCCAGCCCGGCCCAGATCGCGGCAGCGCGTGCGGCGCTCATGCCGCGCACGGCGCCGCACACGACGTGCGGCGCACCCGCTTGCGGGTGCCGGCCGGTCGTGACCTGAACGCCGCGCGGACGATTGGGGTCAGCATCGAAGAGGATTCCATGAAGCATGGCGCGCCCCGCCTCCCCGCGGGCCGCGCGTCACGAAGCCCGTGCGGGCTCCCCGTCTCGGCCGGTATCCGGGCTGGCGGCGGTCCGGCTCGCCTTCCCGCGCGGTGACGCGCAGTGGCCCGCGTCCGCATGCAGGACATGCACACGAAACGCGCCCGAGCCGGCCTGCGTCACGAGACGCGGCCGCTTACCGTTGCGGGGGCAGCGCAGGTTGGCGAGCGTCTGGCGCCCGCGCCCTGCTTCCCGTTTAACCGCGCGTTCCACGCGCGAGCACCGAGGCGGCGCCAGTTTAGGAGCGGGTCGCGCGAGCGTCAAGGAAGCGTCCGGACACGCACGGGACGCGCCGATTCGCGGCAAGAAGCAGGGGTGTTACGACTGGAAACGTTACAGATGTCGGATTGCGCGTTATTCCGCGCTAAAATGCTGGGTCTTTAGAGGACGCAGCAAATGCTCAACGAACTCGAAACCCTATCTCAAAATATTGGCCGTCTGATTTCGCTGAACAAGCGCTATCACTCGGAACGGCTCGCGCTCGAGGAGCAGGTCGCGCAATTGCGCGCGGATGCGGACACCGTCCGCGCGGAACTCGCGCAACTGCGCGATGAACGCAATGCACTTGCGGCCGAGCGTGACACGCTGTCGGCAAAGATCGACGACGCCCAGGTGAAACTGAACGCGATTCTCGAAAAGCTGCCGCGCTCGAAAAGTGCGGAGCAAGCCGACAACCAGCTCGACCTGCTGGATGCGCAGGCGCGTACGGATGGCGATGACGCGGCCAGCCACGGAGAACATGCATGAGCACCAAGCAGATCGAAGTCTCGATTCTCGGTCAGGCCTATCGGCTCGCCTGTTCGGCCGAGACCGAAGCGGCGCTGCTCGAAGCGGTCGCGCGCGTCGACGCCGAAATGTCGAAAATCCGCTCGAACAGCTCGGTACGCGGCACCGATCGCATCGCAGTGATGGCCGCGCTGTCGCTCGCGTCCGAATTGCTGCGGCTGCAAACGAGCGTGCGGCACGGTGAAGCATTTCCGGCGGAAGAAATCCGTCGTACAATGCACCAGATGAACGAACAACTCGGCGCGGTGCTCGCACAGCACGAGACGCAGTAACGTTTGATCGATGCGTCGATTCCCCTTGATCTCGGCGATCAACGGTGGTCAAATTGGCGCAACGAAACACAGTTCAGTCAGCTTCCCTGCCTGGTTCGCCAAGGTCATATATTCCTTGAACCAATGCCATGTGCACGGTTGCGGAAATTTGTAGCACGGGCGCGCGCGTCACTCTGTCTGATGTACCCGAAGTGCTGCTAACTGCGACCAATTCTGAACCTCAGGTTCAGGATGCCGGCCTAGCGGCCAAGGCGGGGGCCTATCCAACGGCATCGGGCGAAGCCCGGTGCCGTTTTCTTTTGTAGCAGCCTCTTTCTGCGTCGATCACGATCCATGCAATACTGGCTGATGAAGTCCGAACCGGACGAAGCAAGCATCGACGATCTCGCCAACGCACCGCAGCGCTCGCTGCCGTGGACCGGCGTGCGCAACTATCAGGCGCGCAATTTCATGCGCGACACGATGAAGATCGGCGACGGCGTGCTGTTCTATCACTCGAGTTGCCCCGAGCCGGGCATCGCGGGCCTCGCCGAAGTGTCGTCGACGCCCTACCCCGACCCCACGCAGTTCGACCCGAAAAGCCCCTATTACGACCCGAAGTCGACTCAGGAAGCACCACGCTGGCTGCTCGTCGACGTTCGCTACGTGAAAAAAACGCCGCTCGTGCCGCTTGCGGCGCTGCGCGAACACGACGAACTCGCCGACATGCGCGTGCTCGCACGCGGCAACCGGCTGTCGATCACGCCGGTCACGCGCGCCGAATGGCGCTTCATCACCGAAAAGCTGATGAAGTAGGCGCACGCCAAAGGTCAAATCTGGTCAGTACGCACTGCCGCAACGGAACTCGCGGCACTTTCGCGCGGCCTAAGCAACCGCTGTCGGCCGATCAGGCCGGCTGTCGTTTTTTTCGTCGCGCGGTACGCCCGCGTCGTGCACGCGCGATCCGCGTGCACGCCCTCGCACAAGGAGTCCAACAATGACCAAGAAATCCGCACTCGCGCTGTCGCTCGCCCTTGCCGCCGCCGTTCCCGTCGCGCTGACGCTCGCCTCGCCCGCCGCGCACGCGCAAACCGCGAACCCGCACTTTCCGGAGCCGGCAGGCGTGCTGTCGCTGTCGTCGCAAGCCAGCGCCGACGTGCCGCAGGACATCATCCACATCACGCTGTTCTACGAGCAGCAGGCCAAGGATCCGGGCAGCCTCACCGCGCAATTGAACCAGCGCGCCGACGCCGCGCTGTCGCAGGCAAAGGGCGTATCGGGCGTCACCGCCCACACGGGCGCATTCTCCGTGTACCCGAGCACCGATCGCGACGGCAAGATCTCCGCATGGCGTGGCCGCACCGAGGTCGCGCTGGAATCGCGCGATTTCGCTGCCGCGTCGAAGCTTGCCGGCCAGTTGTCGAACCTGATGCAGGTCGCGAACGTCGAGTTCTCGCTGTCGCCCGAAGCGCAGCGCGCGGCCGAGCAGAAGCTGACGACGGAAGCGATCAAGTCGTTCCGTGCCCGTGCCGATGAAGCCGCAAAGGCATTCGGTTACAGCAGCTACACGATCCGCGACGTGAACGTGGGCGGCGGCCGCAATGTGCAGCCGTACCCGCGCATGATGGCGATGGCCGCGGCGCCGATGGACAGCGCAAAGATGAGCGCACCGATCGCGGTCGAGGGCGGCAAGGCCACCGTGTCGGTCACCGTCAACGGCTCCGTGCAGATGAAGTAACGCGCAGCGCACGGCAGTCCGAAATGAAAAACGCCGGCCCTCGGGCCGGCGTTTTGCGTTTACCTACATGGTGCCGATGCACGCGCCGATCGCACGTGCATCGGCATTGCATCACGCAGCGGCAGTCGCCGCCCGGCGGCGATACGCCCAGACCATCAGCGCGACGCCCGCGAGGATCATCGGCAGCGACAGCCACTGCCCCATCGACAGGCCGAGCGCGAGCAGGCCGAGGAAATCGTCGGGCTCGCGCGCGAACTCGACCGTGAAGCGTGCGAGGCCGTAGCCGATCAGGAACAGCGCGGACACGGCGCCCATCGGCCGCGACTTGCGTGCGAAGAAGAACAGCGCGAAGAACAGCGCGATGCCTTCGAGCGCAATTTCATAGAGCTGCGACGGATGGCGCGGCAGCATCTGGTATTGCATGAACACGTCGGCAAGATGCCACTTCTCGACGAGCTCCGGATGCTTCGGCAACCACGCCGCATCGTCGCGCATCGCGCCCGGGAACAGCATCGCCCACGGTGCGGACGGATCGGTCACGCGGCCCCACAGTTCCCCGTTGATGAAGTTGCCGAGCCGCCCGGCCGCGAGCCCCGTCGGCACCATCGGCGCGACGAAGTCGGTGACCTGCAGCCAGTGGCGCTTGCGCTGCCATGCGAACAGCACCATCGCGAGTGTCACGCCGAGGAAGCCGCCGTGAAACGACATGCCGCCCTCCCACACCTTGAACACGTCGAGCGGATGCGAGAAATAGAAATCGGCCTTGTAGAACAGCACATAGCCGAGCCGGCCGCCGAGCACGGTGCCGAGCACGCCGTAGAACATCATGTCGTCGATGTCCTTCGCGGTCCAGCCCTGCGCCGCGACGTGCGGCAACTTCAGGCGGATCCGGCCGACGACGATCGCCGCGATGAATCCGACGAGATACATGAGCCCGTACCAGCGCACGGCCAGCGGCCCGAGATGGATCGCAACGGGGTCGAAATTCGGGTGAATGATCATGGGTTAGCGAAGAAGTTTTCGAATGCGATACGGCCGTCGCACACGCGCAGCACCGCGCGTTGGACGGCACCGGCGCGTCATCGTTCACGTCACGTGGCGAGGCCCTGCGCGCGCACGACATCGATGAAGCCGGCCAGCACGGGGCTTACGTCACCGGTGCGCCACACGAGGCCCGTCTCGACGACCGGCGCGTGATCGGCAAGCGGCCGGTAGACCACGCCGGTGCGCCGCAGGTTACGCAGCGATTGCGGCACCAGTGCGACGCCCATGCCGGCCGACACGAGGCTGACGATCGTCTGCATCTGGATCGCCTCCTGGCCGATGTGCGGCGTTTCCCCCGCCGCGCCGTAGCAGCCCGTAATGATGTCATAAAAGCCGGGCGCCAGACGACGCGGAAAGATCACGAGCGGCAACGCGGCAACCTCCGCGAGACGGACGGGCACGTCTTCCGGCGCATCGCTCGCGGCCGCCGGCATCGCCACCACGAGCGGCTCGCGCATGACGGGCAGGTACGCCAGCCCGGCCGCGTGGCGCGGCGGCACGGGCGGAATGACGAGCCCCGCGTCGATGCGCCCCGCGACGAGCTCGTCGATCTGCACGTCGCTCGTCGCCTCCGCGAGTTGCAGCCGCACCTGCGGATAGCGCGCGCCGAACGCCCGCAGCAGCGCGGGCAGCAGCCCGTAATCGGCGGTCGACACGAACGCGAGCGACAGCGAGCCGGCCTCGCCGCGCGCGAGCCGTCGCGCCAGCGGCGGCAGCGCATCGGCCGCGGCAAGCAGCCGGCGCACGTCGGGCAGCAACGCCGCCCCGACCGCCGTCAGCGCCACCGAGCGCTTGGTGCGCGCGAACAGCGCGACGCCGAGCGCATCCTCGAGCGCACGGATCGCCTGGGACAGCGGCGGCTGCGTCATCGACAGGCGCTCAGCCGCGCGGCCGAAATGGCGCTCGTCGGCGACGGTCACGAAATAGCGCCACTGGCGCAGGTCGGGAGTCGGATCGGCCATGCCTCTCTCATTCGCAAAATGACTTAATACGCGACAAATAATATATTGGACATCCCAATCCGGACACTCCATTCTTGATCGATCCGAACCGGCGCGCCATTCACCGGCGTTGCCAGACAACGATGGAGTCCCCCATGGCTTACAACCGTCGCTCGAAGCACATCACGCAGGGCGTGGCCCGCTCGCCGAACCGCTCGATGTATTACGCCCTCGGCTACCAGAAGGACGATTTCGACAAGCCGATGGTCGGCATCGCGAATGGCCATTCGACGATCACGCCGTGCAATTCCGGCCTGCAGCGCCTGTCGGACGCGGCCGTCGCCGCCGTGAAGGCGGCCGATGCGAACCCGCAGATATTCGGCACGCCGACGATTTCGGACGGCATGTCGATGGGTACCGAAGGCATGAAGTACTCGCTCGTGTCGCGCGAGGTGATCGCCGACTGCATCGAGACCTGCGTGCAGGGGCAATGGATGGATGGCGTGGTCGTCGTCGGCGGCTGCGACAAGAACATGCCGGGCGGGATGATCGCGCTCGCGCGCCTGAACGTGCCGGGCATCTACGTGTACGGCGGCACGATCCGGCCCGGCAACTGGAAGGGCCGGGACCTGACGATCGTGTCGTCGTTCGAGGCCGTCGGCGAATTCACTGCGGGCCGGATGTCGCAGGAGGATTTCGAAGGCGTCGAGCAGAACGCCTGCCCGACGTCGGGGTCGTGCGGCGGGATGTACACGGCGAACACGATGAGCTCGTCGTTCGAGGCGCTCGGGATGTCGCTGCTGTACTCGTCGACGATGGCGAACCCCGACCAGGAGAAGGTCGATTCGGCCGCCGAATCGGCACGTGTGCTCGTCGAGGCCGTGAAGCGCGATCTCAAGCCGCGCGACATCATCACGAAGGAGTCGATCGAGAATGCGGTGTCGGTGATCATGGCGACGGGCGGCTCGACCAATGCGGTGCTGCACTATCTCGCGATCGCGCACGCGGCCGAGGTCGACTGGACGATCGAGGACTTCGAGCGCATCCGCAAGCGCGTACCCGTGATCTGCGACCTGAAGCCGTCGGGGAAGTACGTCGCGACCGACCTCCACCGGGCCGGCGGGATTCCGCAGGTGTTGAAGATCCTGCTCGACGCGGGGCTGCTGCACGGCGACTGCATGACGATCACCGGCCGCACGATCGCCGAAGAACTGAAGGACGTGCCGAGCGTGCCGCGCGCGGATCAGGACGTGATCTTCCCGATCGACCGCGCGCTGTACAAGGAAGGCCACCTTGCGATCCTGAAGGGCAATCTCGCGGAAGACGGCGCGGTCGCGAAGATCACCGGCCTGAAGAACCCTGTGATCACGGGCCCGGCACGCGTGTTCGACGACGAGCAGAGCGCGATGGATGCAATCCTCGGCGACCGGATCCGCGCCGGCGACATCCTCGTGCTTCGCTACCTGGGCCCTAAGGGCGGCCCCGGCATGCCGGAAATGCTCGCGCCGACGTCCGCGATCATCGGCAAGGGGCTCGGCGAATCGGTCGGCTTCATCACGGACGGCCGCTTCTCGGGCGGCACCTGGGGGATGGTGGTCGGCCACGTCGCGCCCGAGGCGTTCGTCGGCGGCACGATCGCACTCGTGCAGGAAGGCGACTCGATCACGATCGACGCGCATCGACTGCTGCTGCAACTGAACGTCGACGACGCGGAACTCGCGCGCCGTCGCGCTGCATGGCAACAGCCGGCGCCACGCTACACGCGCGGCGTGCTCGCGAAATTCGCGGCACTCGCCCGCCCGGCGAACCAGGGCGCCGTCACGGGTTGATCCGGGCACGTCAAGACATGCGACCCCGATAAACATGGCCGCCCGGGGAACGCGCAAAACGCGCTTTCCCTTTGCTTCTATAATGCGCGGACCATGTAGCCGGCCGTCCCCGCCGGCGGAGAACCGCATGAAACACTCGACATTGCGCGTCCTGCTCGCCACGCTGCTGATCGCCAGCGGGGCGGCAGCGCGCGCCGACCAGGCCGACGGGCTCGCGCTGGCTCAGCGCAAGAACTGCATGGCCTGCCACGCGCTCGGCAAGCCGCTGATGGGCCCGTCGTTCCGCGACATTGCCGGCAAGTATGCGGCGCGCGGCGATGCCGTCGACTACCTTGCCCAATCGATCGTGAAAGGCAGCGTCGGCGTATGGAGCAGCGTGCCGATGCCCGCCAATACACAACTGACGAACGGCGAAGCCCACACGCTCGCGCAATGGGTGCTGTCGGTGCGCTGAACCGGTCGCCCGGGCCGAACGGCCAACCTGCCGGATCCCGCCGACTGGCGGACATGCCCCGCCGGCAGCTTCACCGGTCTTTACTGGATTCACACCCCGTTTTTCAGCTAAACGCCGCGTGGTTTAGCTCGAATGGCCGGCGCGGCGGCGTGCGATCTCTTCATCGACCGCGTCGCGAACCCAGTCCATCACCTCGGTTTCGAGTGCCAGCGCCACCTCGCGCGTGATCTGGCCGACCAGCCAGGCCGAATGCTCGTGCAACGCATCGCGGCAGCGGGCTTCGATCGCGTCGCGCCCTTCCCCGGTCAGATAGTTCGTCAGACGATTGCGCAGACGCTCGGCGATGTGCTGCGCATCTTCCGGCGTCAGCCCGGCTGCGGCCTGCGCTTCCGCCTGCAGCGCAGCGACTGGTACGACGGCCTCCGGCAGATGCGCTTCACGCGCGTGCCCCACTGCCTCATGCGCGACCGCGGCGAACGCGGGTGGCGGCACGTCGTCGCCGGCCAGCGACGATGGCAGAGGCGCACTCATTGCGGCTGAATCTTCGGCGACCACATGCTCCGCGGCGCCGGGTTCGGGCGGCGCATCGGTCTCGCCCATCGCTGCCGCTGCAGCCGTCGCCACGTCGCCCGGCAGTTCGACCGCCGGCACGTGCGGCGTCGGCACGCATTCGACCACGACGGAATCGCGGTCAAGTTCACTTTGCCTGGAATCGGCCGGCGCGGCACCTGCTGCGTGCGGCGCGACCACGTCGGTGAGCACCGGAATCGCCGCGCTGGCGGGCGGCTGCGGCGCGCCAGACGCAGGCGAGCGCGCCGGCACCGGCTTGCCCGGCACCAGCACGTCGGTCAGCGTCGGGATCGAGGATGTATCGGCTTCTGTCACGGGAACACTCCGTTGACGGTTGCGGCTAGCTGCCCTGCTTGTAGTTGTTCAGCGCGTAGCCGCGGTCGCGGTAGAACCGGTAGCGGTCGCGGCCCGCGGCCAGCTCGTCCGGCGCATTGCCGACCACTTCGAGCAGGCGCTCGAAGCGGGCGAACTGTGCGGGGACGGCCGCGCCGAGGTTCAGCAGCACGTGGTGATGCGGCGCGCGGTCGAGATCCGCGGCCAGCACGATCGGCGTGCCGGCTGCGTGCTCGCTGTCGACACCGCAATGCGGGATGAAATCGAGCGGCGAGAACGTCCAGAGCCGCTCGTCGAGCGCGCGCAGGCGCGCGGGCTCGGCGAGCACGACGACCGGCTGCCCGGCCAGGTAGGCCTTGCGCAGCAGCCGGCACGCGTACGCGAGCGAATCGCCGACGTTCGAGTGGAAATCGATCCGCGTCATTGCCCGCGCACCCGCAGCGTCGTCAACACCGCCATCACTGGCCGGCGCGGTCGATCAGGAACTGCGCGAGCAACGGCACCGGACGGCCCGTCGCGCCCTTCGCCGCACCGCCCTTCCATGCGGTGCCCGCGATGTCGAGGTGGGCCCACGGATAGCTCTCGGTGAAGCGCGACAGGAAGCACGCGGCCGTCACGGCGCCGGCCGGACGCCCGCCGATGTTCGCGAGATCCGCGAAATTCGACTTCAGCTGGTCCTGGTACTCGTCGTCGAGCGGCATGCGCCATGCCGGGTCGTTCGCTTCGCGCGACGCGTCGAGCAGTTCGCCCGCGAGCGCGTCGTTCGTCGAGAACAGGCCGCTGTTGTGGCCGCCCAGCGCGATCACGCACGCGCCCGTCAGCGTGGCAACGTCGATCACCGCAGCCGGCTTGAAGCGCTCGGCATACGTGAGCGCGTCGCACAGGATCAGACGGCCTTCGGCGTCGGTGTTCAGCACCTCGATCGTCAGGCCCTTCATGCTGGTGACGATGTCGCCCGGTTTCGTCGCGTTGCCGCCCGGCATGTTCTCGCAGGTCGGCACGATCGCGACGACGTTGATCTTCAGGCCCATCTCGGCAACCGCACGCATCGTGCCCAGCACGGAACCCGCGCCGCACATGTCGTACTTCATCTCGTCCATGCCCTCGCCCGGCTTCAGCGAGATGCCGCCCGTGTCGAACGTGATGCCCTTGCCGACCAGCACGACCGGCGCGGCCTTCGCGGCGGCGCCCTGGTAGTGCAGCACGATGAATTGCGGCGGCTCGACCGACGCGCGCGCGACCGACAGGAACGAGCCCATCTTCAGCGCCTGGATCTGCTTGAGCCCGAGCACTTCCGCCTTCAGGCCCCAATCCTTCGCGATCTTCTTCGCGGTGTTGCCGAGATAGGTCGGCGTGCAGACGTTGCCCGGCAGGTTGCCGAGGTCGCGGGTGAGATCCATCCCGTTCGCGAGCGCGACGGCCTGCTTGACCGCGACCTTCGCGGCCTTTTCGTCGGACGGATCGACGCTGAACACGACGCGCTTGAGCGTGTGCGACGCCGGCTCCGGCTTGCTCTTCATCTGCGTGAAGCGGTAGGTCTCGTTGCGCAGCGCGAGGATTGCCGCGCGCACGCCCCAGTCGGAGCTGCGCTCGTCGACCGGCAGTTGCGCGAGCGTGAACGTGACCTGGACGACCTTGGTCGCCAGCAGCGCGCGCCATGCGGCCGTCGCGGCATCGTTATAGGCTTTCTGATTGAAAGCATCCTGCTTGCCGAGGCCGACGAGCAGCACGCGCGACGCGCCGATACCCGACACTTCGTGCAGGAACAGCGTCTTGCCGCGCTTGCCGTCCATGTCGCCGGCCTTGATCACGCGCGAAATCAGCCCCTTGGTGGCCGTGTCGATATCGAGCGCCGCGCCCGACAGAGTCTGCGCCTCGAAGATGCCGAGCACGATGCAGTCGGACTTCCCGGTCAGGAACCCCTTCGCCTCGCCTTTGCTCCAATCACAGCCTTTTATGCTAAAGTCCATCGCGCTTGTCCTCGGATAAAATCTGGGCTAAGGATGAAAGCCGCAATTATCCGCTATTTTTCCCGTGGCGGCGCGAGCGCTCCACCACGCGTGCGCAGCCTCCCGCCCTCTTCTCATCAAGAATGATCTTCGAACGCTCCCTCCAGCGCGAGCTTGCGTATACGGCTGGCGCCGTGTTCATGGTGCTGCTCACGATCATGCTCACGACGATGATGATCCGCATCGTCGGCTACGCCGCGTCCGGTGAAATCGATCCGCGGGACGTCCTCGTGCTGATCGGCCTCACCGTGATCGGCTACCTCGCCGTGATGCTCGTCGTCACGCTGTTCGTGTCGATCCTGTTCGTGCTGACCCGGTGGTACCGGGACTCCGAAATGGTCGTGTGGCTTGCGTCGGGCGTGAGCCTCACGCGCCTCATCAAGCCGATCGGCGTGTTCGCCACGCCGATCATCCTGCTGATCGCCTTCTTCGCGTTCGTCGGCTGGCCGTGGTCGAACCAGCAAAGCAAGATGATCAAGGCGCGCTTCCAGCAGCGCGACGAAATCTCGCTGCTCGCGCCGGGCCAGTTCCGCGAATCGGCGTCGAACCACCGCGTGTTCTTCATCGAGAAGATGACGCCCGACCAGAGCAAGGTGCAGAACGTGTTCGTGACCTCGACCGAGAACGGCAAGGTCAACGTGGTCGTGTCGCAGACGGGGCACACGGAAACGCGCGACGGCAACCGCTTCGTCGTCCTGGAGGACGGCCGCCGCTACGACGGCACGCCTGGCCAGCCGAACTTCAAGATCATGGAGTTCGAGCGCTACGGCGTGAAGATCACGAGCACCCCGGTCACCAACGTGCAGACCACCAACAGCACGCCGACGCCGGACCTGCTGCGCAACCCGACGAACGACAACCTCGCGGAATTCGCGTGGCGCGCGGGGCTGCCGCTGATCGCGATCAACTTGATGGTGCTCGGCATTCCGCTGTCGTACCAGAACCCGCGCCGCAGCCGCACGATCAACCTCGTGATGGCCGTGCTGATCTATCTCACGTACTCGAACCTGCTGAACGTGGTGCAGTCGCAGATCGAGCAGGGCAAGATGTCGTTCGGCGTCGGTCTCGTTGGGCTGCATCTCGTCGTCGCGGTGATCGTCGCGTTCATCTTCTGGTTGCGCGTGCGCAATCGTCCGCTGTTTACACGCGCGCTGTTCGGCCGCTCGGGAGCATGATCGATGCGGCTCTATGAAAAGTACTTCGCGCGACAGATCTACGTCACGTTCGTCTTCATCCTGTTCGCGTTCTCGGGCCTGTTCTTCTTCTTCGACCTGATCAGCGAACTGAACTCGGTCGGGCACGGCAATTACAAGTTCGGCTACGCAGTGCTGCGCGTCGCGCTGCAGACCCCGTCGCGCTTCTACGAAATCATCCCGGTCGCCGCGCTGATCAGCGCGATCTATGTGTTCGCGCAAATGGCCGCGAACTCGGAATTCACGATCTTCCGCGTGTCGGGCCTCGCGACCAACCAGGCGCTGCGCTCGCTGCTGAAGATCGGCGTGCCGCTCGTGATCGTCACCTACCTGATCGGCGAATTCGTCGGCCCGTACGCCGACCAGCTGTCCGAACGCGTGCGGCTGCAAGCGCTCGGCGCGTCGGTGTCGTCGAATTTCCAGTCGGGCGTGTGGGTGAAGGACACGCTCGCGGCCCGTGAAAACGGCGAGCAGGTCACGCGCTTCGTCAACGTCGGCAGCCTGTCGCCCGACTCGACGATCAGCAACGTGCGCATCTACGAATTCGATTCGAAATTCCAGCTGCGCAACGTGCGGATCGCGCAGACGGGCCGCTACGAGCCGCCCGGCCACTGGCTGCTCAAGGGCGTCAACGAAACCGAGCTCACCCCGATCAAGCCGATCGGCGGGCAGCCGGCCGACGCGCTGAACCCCGTGTACCGGTCGCAGCAGGTCTCGCTGCCCGAATACCGGCTGCGCTCGGACCTGACGCCGCAGATCCTGTCGGTGCTGCTCGTGTCGCCGGATCGCATGTCGATCATCAACCTGTTCCGCTACATCCAGCATCTGCGCGAGAACCAGCAGGACACGCAGCGCTACGACATCGCGCTGTGGCGCAAGCTGCTGTATCCGTTCGCGGTGTTCGTGATGCTCGTGCTGTCGCTGCCGTTCGCGTACCTGCACACGCGTGCCGGCGTGGTCGGCGTGAAGGTGTTCGGCGGCATCATGCTCGGCATGAGCTTCCAGCTGCTCAATACGCTGTTCTCGCACATCGGCACGTTGAACACGTGGCCCGCGCCGCTCACCGCGGCGACGCCGGGCCTGATCTATCTCGCGCTCGGCCTGTTCGCGCTCAAGTGGGTCGACCGGCACTGAGCGCCGCGTCACGACGGAGGCTTCGACATGAATTCGCACGGCATCGTCCTGTTCGGCCACGGCGCGCGTGACCCGCGCTGGGCCGAGCCGTTCGAGCGGCTCGCCGCGCGGCTGCGCGGCGCCTCTTCTCCCGCTGCACACGTGTCGCTCGCGTTCCTCGAACTGATGACGCCGTCGCTCGGCGACGCGGTCGCCGCGCAGGTCGCGGCCGGCTGCACCCACATCACCGTGGTGCCGGTGTTCTTCGGCCAGGGCGGCCATGTCCGCCGCGACCTGCCGCAGCTCGTCGACGCATGCCGAGCCGTGCATCCGGGTGTCGAGATCCGCTGCGCGACGGCCGTCGGCGAAGACGACGGCGTGCTCGACGCGATCGCGCGCTACTGCATCGACCAGATCGGCGACGGCGCGTAAATCACGCCGTCACGGCCCACAAAGAAAAAGCGCCGGCTTCCGCCAGCGCTTTTTTCATTTGGAACTCCAGCCGGGTTCCGCTCAGGCCGCACTTCGCAGCGCATCGCCGGCTTTCGCCTGCCCGGCGCGCTCGGCGAACGCATCGCCGATCATCAGCAGGCTCGGTTCCGCCGGATCGAGCCATGCCTGCGCGTCGCCTGCCGCCATCTGCGCGAGCGTGAGCGTCAGCGTGCGTTCGCGCACGGTGCTGCACGCCTCGACGATCGCCACGGGCGTCGCCGGCGCACGGCCCGCGTCGATCAGTTCCTGCGCGATGCCGGGCGCGCTGTCGCGGCCCATGTAATAGACGATCGAATCGGCGCGTGCGGCCTCGCGAATCTCGTCGCTGCCCGGCGCGCGGCTGTGCGTCGCGAACGCGACGCTGCGCGACACGCCGCGCAACGTCAGCGAACGCTTCAGCGTCGCCGCCCCGGCCAGCGCCGCGGTGATGCCCGGCACGACCTCGTAGTCGATGCCGGCCGCTTCCAGCGCGCGCATCTCCTCTTCGGCGCGACCGAACAGCATCGGGTCGCCACCCTTCAGCCGCACGACGCACGCATGCTCGCGCGCCGCATCGACGATCTGCTTGTTGATGAAGTGCTGCGCGGTCGAACGCTGCCCGCAGCGCTTGCCGACGGCGATCCGGCGCGCATTCGGCGCGTAGTCGAGCATCGCGGGCTCGACGAGCGCGTCGTGCAGCACGACGTCCGCCTGCTCGAGCAGCCGCGCGCCACGCACCGTGATGAGGTCGGCCGCGCCCGGCCCTGCTCCGATCAGATACACCTTGCCCATGTTTATCGCTTCGCCTTCCAGCGGGCGTCGGCTCCGGCCCGCGCCGCCGCGAAGCGGCGCGGTTGCCCGGTCATGCCGAGAACGCCCGGATCATCCCTGCGGCGACCGTGTGATGCGTCGCCTCGTCGATCAGCACGAACGCACCGGTACCCGGATGCGCGTCGTACGTGTCGCACACGATCGGCTTCTGCAGCGTCAGCGCAACGCGGCCGATGTCGTTCATCTTCAGATCGTGACGGTCGGTCGCGTGCGACAGCGTGTGCACGTCGAGTACCTGCTTGACGCCGCCGATCTTCGCGAACACCGTGCTGGTGGTCTGCTTCAGCAGGTACTTGCGCTGCGGCGACAGCGGCGTCTCGTCGAACCAGCACAGATCGGCTTCGAGCTTCTTCGCCGGCTCGACCGGCTCACCGGACGTGACGAACATGTCGCCGCGCGACACGTCGACGTCTTCCGCGAGGCGGATCGTCACGGTCTGGCCCGCGAACGCGTGCGGAACGGACGCAGTGCCGCCCGGTACCGGCGCGACGATCTCGGCGATCGTCGCCGTGCGGTTCGACGGCAGCACGACGATCTCGTCGCCGACCTTCACTTCGCCCGACTCGATACGGCCCATGTAGCCGCGGAAATCGTCTGCCGAGCTGCCGTCCTGGCGCGCGACCCACTGCACCGGGAAGCGCAGCGCGTCATGCGCCTGCGTCTCGACCGGCAGCGATTCGAGCACGTCGAGCAGCGGCTCGCCCGCATACCACGGCATACGCTCGCTCGCGCCGACGATGTTGTCGCCCTTCAGCGCCGACACCGGCACGAAGCGCACATCGGTCAGGCCCAGCTGCTTCGCGAGCGCGACGTATGCATCGCGGATCTCGTTGAAACGCGCTTCGCTGTAGTCGACGAGGTCCATCTTGTTGATCGCGACGATCACGTGCTGCAGCCCGAGCAGCTTGACGATCGCGCTGTGGCGCTTGGTCTGCGGCAGCAGTTGCACGACACCGTTCTCGACCGTGATGCGCGTCGCGTCGATCAGCACGATCGCCGCGTGCGCGGTCGAGGCGCCCGTCACCATGTTGCGCGTGTACTGCTCGTGGCCCGGCGTATCGGCGATGATGAACTTGCGCTTCGCGGTCGCGAAGTAGCGGTATGCGACGTCGATCGTGATGCCCTGCTCGCGCTCGGCTTCGAGGCCGTCGGTCAGCAATGCGAGATCGAGCTCGTCTCCGACCGTGCGCTTGTTCTTCGCACGCGACAGCGCGGACAGCTGATCGGACAGCACGGCCTTGCTGTCGTACAGCAGGCGGCCGATCAGCGTGCTCTTGCCGTCGTCGACGCTGCCCGCGGTAATGAAGCGCAGCACGCCGAGGTCTTCGGTGTTCTCGATGATGCTCATGATTTGAATGTCCTCGTGTGCTTCAGAAATAACCTTGCTTCTTGCGCTGTTCCATCGCGGCTTCGGAGGCCTGGTCGTCCATCCGGGTCGCGCCGCGCTCGGTGATCTCGGTCACCGCCGTCTCGGCGATGATCTTCTCGACGTCGTCCGCGTCGCTTTCGACCGGGCACGTGCAGGAGATGTCGCCGACCGTGCGGAAACGTACCTGCGCGAGCTCGCTCGTCTCGCCGTCACGCATCGGCGTGAGCGGCGTGACGGGCACGAGCAGCCCGTTGCGGCGCACGATCTCGCGCTGGTGAGCGTAATAGATCGACGGCAGTTCGAGGTTCTCGCGCGCGATGTACTGCCACACGTCGAGCTCGGTCCAGTTCGAGATCGGGAACACGCGCAGATGCTCGCCCTTGTGCAGGCGGGCGTTGTACAGGCTCCACAGTTCCGGGCGCTGCGCCTTCGGATCCCACTGGCCGAATTCGTCGCGGAACGAGAAGATGCGTTCCTTCGCACGCGCCTTCTCTTCGTCGCGGCGCGCGCCGCCGATCAGCGCCGTGTAGCCGTGCTCCTCGATCGTCTCGAGCAGCGTGACGGCCTGCGCGGCATTGCGCGAATCGGTTTCGCGACGCAGCACGACCGTGCCGCGCTTGATCGAATCCTCGACGTGGCCGACGACCAGCTCGGCGCCGAGTTCTTTCGCGCGGCGATCGCGGAAGTCGATCACTTCCTCGTAGTTGTGGCCCGTATCGATGTGCACGAGCGGGAACGGCAGCGTCGTCTTGCGGTTCGCGCCGAGGCCGAATGCCTTCAGCGCCAGATGCAGCACGACGACCGAATCCTTGCCGCCCGAGAACAACAGCGCCGGCTTGCTGCATTCGGCGACCAGTTCGCGCAGGATGTGGATCGACTCGGCTTCGAGCCAGTCGAGGTGGCCCATGCGGCTGTCGGCACCGGCGGGCGGGGCAAAGGCGGATTGCTCGAGCGTCGTGCTCATGATTTCAGTCCTTCTCTTCTGGGTTCGTGCCGCCCGCTGTCGCAGGCGGCGCAATATTCAGTTTCTTGTCAGGCTTTCAGTGCGTGGTGCCGGCAACGGCTTCCGCGGGAATCGGCGTGATCGTCGTGATGTGCAGCCCGCATTCCTTCGTATCGCGCGACTCCCACCACCAGCGGCCCGCTCGGCTGTCCTCGCCGGGACGGATCGCCCGCGTACACGGCTCGCAGCCGATGCTCGGGTAGCCGCGCGCATGCAGCGGGTTCACCGGCACGTCAAACGCCTTAAGGTACGCCCACACGTCGCTTTCCGTCCAGTCGGCGAGCGGGTTGTACTTCGCGATCCCGCGCGCTTCGTCCTGCTCTTCCTCGTGCAGCTCGGCCCGCGTGACCGACTGCTCGCGGCGCTGGCCGGTAACCCATGCGCCGACGTCGGCAAGCGCGCGATTCAGCGGCTCGACCTTGCGGATGTGGCAGCACGACTTGCGCAGCTCGACGCTCTCGTAGAACGCATTCAGGCCGTGCTCTGCGACATACTGGTCGACCGCGTCCTGCTGCGGATGGAACTGCTCGATCTCGTAGCCGTAGCGCTCGCGCACACGGTCGATCATGCCGAGCGTTTCCGCGTGCAGGCGGCCCGTGTTCAGCGAGAAGATGCCGATGCGCACGCCCTTCGACAGGATCGCATGCGTGAGCAGCATGTCTTCCGCCGCGAGGCTGCTCGCGAACTTCACCTTCTCGTGACGCGCACCGATCTGCGCGAGCAGCGCGTCGAGGCGCTCGACCTTCGCGGCGAGCTCCGGCGTCAGCGCGGTGGCGGTCGCGGTGCTCATGCGCCCACCTTCGCGTCGGGCGTCGCTACGCCTGCCGGCGCGGCGCGGCGGCGAAACAGCGGTTCGGGCTGGTCGAACGCGCCCTGGTAACGCTGCGTGAATTCCGTGAACGCGTTCAGCGCGTCGTGGATGTCCTTGTCGGCGCGCACCGCATAGGCGTCGAAGCCGCAACGCGACATGTACAGCAACTGGTCGCGCAGCACGTCGCCGATCGCGCGCAGTTCGCCCGTCCAGCCGTGGCGCTCGCGCAGCAGGCGCGCGATGCTGTAGCCGCGGCCGTCCGCGAAGCGCGGGAAATCGACGGCGATCAGCGAAATCGCGCCGAAGTCGGCCACGAGATCGGCCGGCTCGCTGTCCGGTGCGAGCCACACGCCGAGCTCGTCCTTCGTCTTCGCGGCGACGAGCGCCGCGCGCTCGGCCTGCCACAACGCGAACGGCACCAGCACCTTGCCGGCCGGCAACGCGTCGACCGCGGGCAGCGCACCGTCTTCCGCCGCGCGCACGACCTGCCATGCATCGTCGATCACTGCGCGGTTCTTGATAATCGAAGCCATCTGCTAATTCCTTCTACCCGGTTGGTTACGCGTTCACTGCCTGGCGCGCCGCATACACGCGCTCCTTGAACGGCGCGATGCCGATGCGATCGTACGTGTCGACGAAGCGCTCGCCGTCGATGCGCGATTCGACGAATGTGTCGATCAGCTTCGCGATCACGTCGGGCACTTCTTCCGCCGAGAACGACGGCCCGATCACGCGGCCGAGGCGCGCGCCGTTGCGGCCCGTGCCCTGCTCGCCGCCGAGCGACACCTGGTACCACTCGGCGCCGTCCTTGTCGACGCCGAGGATGCCGATGTTGCCGACGTGGTGGTGACCGCACGAGTTCATGCAACCGGAAATGTTCAGCGACAGGTCGCCGAGGTCGTACACATAGTCGAGATCGTCGAAACGCTGCTGGATCGCCAGCGCGATCGGGATCGACTTCGCGTTCGCGAGCGAGCAGAAGTCGCCGCCCGGGCACGCGATGATGTCGGTCAGCAGGCCGATGTTCGGCGTCGCGAAACCGGCTGCCTTCGCCTTTTCCCACACGGCAAACAGGTCGCGCTTCTTCACGTTCGCGAGAATCAGGTTCTGCTCGTGCGACACGCGCAGCTCGCCGAACGAGTATGCGTCGGCCCAGTCGGCCACCAGATCCATCTGCTGGTCGGTCGCGTCTCCCGGCGCAATGCGGTGATCCTTCAGCGACAGCGTGACGGCGGCATAGCCGGCCACCTTGTGCGGGGCAACGTTACGCTCGACCCAGCGTGCGAACGCCTTGTTCTCGAGCAGGTGCTGTTCGAACGATGCGTCGGTGTCGGCCAGCTTCTCGTAGACGGGCGGCTGGAAGTACTGCGACACGCGATCGACTTCCGCCTGCGTGAGCGTCGACGGGCCGTCCTTCAGGTGCTGCCACTCTTCCTCGACCTGCTGCGCGAACTTCGCGGGCGACAGCGCCTTCACGAGGATCTTGATGCGCGCCTTGTACAGGTTGTCGCGGCGGCCGTAACGGTTGTACACGCGCAGCACGGCTTCGCAGTAGGTGAGCAGGTGCTGCCACGGCAGGTCTTCCTTGATCACCGCGCCGATGATCGGCGTACGGCCGAGGCCGCCGCCCGCGAGGATGCTCGCGACCACTTCGCCCTGCGCGTTCTTCTTCAGGTACACGCCGAGGTCGTGGATCTGCACGGCCGCGCGGTCATGCTTCGAGCCCGACACCGCGATCTTGAACTTGCGCGGCAGCCATGCGAATTCGGGATGGAACGTCGACCATTGACGCAGGATTTCCGACCACGGACGCGGATCGATCTCTTCGTCGTGCGCGACGCCGGCGAACTGGTCGGCCGTGATGTTGCGGATGCAGTTGCCCGACGTCTGGATACCGTGCATCTGCACCGATGCGAGCTTCGCGAGGATCTCGGGCGTTTCTTCCAGCTTGATCCAGTTGAACTGGATGTTCGAGCGAGTCGAGAAGTGACCGTAGCCGCGATCGTGTTCGCGGGCGATGCGCGCCAGCATCCGGAGCTGGTCGCTGCGCAGGTTGCCGTACGGAATCGCGATGCGGTGCATGTACGCGTGGCGCTGCATGTACAGGCCGTTCTGCAGGCGCAGCGGACGGAACTCGTCTTCGCTCAACTCGCCCGACAGCCGGCGGCGCACCTGATCGCGGTACTGCGCGACACGCTCGTCGACGATCGTCTGGTCGTATTGGTCGTACTGATACATTCGGGGACCCCAGGGTTTTCGTGGTGACCGCGCGACGTCCTAGCCACGTCGCGCCCGAATCTCCGTTCCGCCGCTATCGCCGGCCTTCCGCTGCCCGGCTGGATTGCTAATGACGAAAACAGATATCCATATTTGAAAAACTCCGGTGAATCGTAATAAACTCGCCTTATATTTCAAACGACTAAAAAATTCTGTTGATATGCGGAAGGGTTATAAATGAACCTGCACCAATTTCGCTTCGTGCGCGAGGCTGTCCGGCAGAATTTCAACCTCACCGAGGCCGCCAAGGCGCTCTACACGTCGCAACCGGGGGTGTCGAAGGCGATCATCGAGCTCGAGGACGAGCTCGGCGTGGAGATCTTCACGCGGCACGGCAAGCGCGTGCGCTCGCTCACCGAGCCGGGCCGGATCATCCTCGCGTCGGTCGAGCGGATTCTTCAGGAGGTTGAAAGCCTTAAAAGGGTCGGGAAAGATTATGCGGCGCAGGATCAGGGCAACCTGACCATCGCCGCGACCCACACGCAGGCCCGCTACTCGCTGCCGGCCGCGATCGCCGAGTTCAAGAAGCGCTTCCCGAAGGTCCATCTGTCGATCCTGCAGGGCAGCCCGACGCAGGTGGCCGAGATGGTGATCCACGACCAGGCCGATCTCGCGATCGCCACCGAGGCGATTTCCGACTACAAGGAGCTCGTGTCGCTGCCCTGCTTCCAGTGGCACCACGCGGCCGTCGTGCCGGCGGACCATCCGCTGCTCGAACGCAAGCCGGTCACGCTCGACGATCTCGCGCAGTACCCGCTGATCACGTACGACGATGCGTTCGCGGGCCGCAAGAAGATCAACCATGCGTTCGCGCTGCGCGGGCTGTCTCCGGACATCGTGCTCGAGGCGATCGACGCCGACGTGATCAAGACCTACGTCGAACTCGGCCTCGGCGTCGGCATCATGGCCGACATCGCGTTCAATCCCGAGCGCGACCGCGGCCTGCGGTTGATCCCGGTCGGCCACCTGTTCGGCAGCAACGTGACGCGCGTCGCGCTCAAGCAGGGCGCCTACCTGCGCAGCTATGTGTATACGCTCGTCGAACTGCTGTCGCCGACGCTGAACCGCAAGCTGATCGAACAGGCGCTCAAGGGCGAATCCGAATCGTACGAACTCTGAGCGGCGTGTATAAACACGGGGGCGCACATCGCGCCCCTTTTTTCTGTCCGACGGAGAATTCCGCATGACGCTTCCCGCCCTGTTGCGACATCCCGCGCTGCTGCGCCACGCCGCCGGCGTCGCCCTCGCGCTCGCCTGCGCCGCCGCGCATGCCGACCTGAAGGTCGGCGTCGACCTGTCGTCGACCGGCCCGGCCGCCGCGATCGGCATCACGAGCAAGAACGCGATCCTGATGTGGCCGAAGACGATTGCCGGGCAGCCGGTGCAGGTGACGGTGCTCGACGATGCGTCCGACCCGGGCACCGCGGTGCACAACATCCGCAAGCTGGCGGACGAGGATCACGTCGACGTCGTGGTAGGACCGAACATCACGCCGGCCGCGCTCGCGGCGCTCGACGCGGTGGCTGCCGGGCAGACGCCGATGATCACGCTGGTCGGCTCCGGTGCGATCGTCGAGCCGCAGGAAGGCGCGCGGACCTGGGCGTTCAAGATGGCGCAGAGCGACCGCGCGATGGCCGACGTGATGACGCGCTACATGGCGAACCACGGCGTGAAGACGGTCGGCTTCATCGGCTTCGCGGACAGCTACGGCGACAGCTGGCTGAACGAGTTCACGCGCTTCGCGGACCTGCGCAAGATCCGCGTGGTCGCGACCGAGCGCTTCAACCGCACCGACGCGAGCGTCACGGGCCAGGCGCTGAAGCTGATCGCGGCGAAACCCGACGCGATCCTGATCGCGGGCTCGGGCACGCCTGCCGTGCTGCCGCAGCGCACGCTGATCGAGCGCGGCTACAAGGGCCCGGTCTACCAGACGCACGGGATCGCGACACCGGAATTCATCAAGCTGGGCGGCAAGGACGTCGACGGCACGCTGTTCCCGACCCAGCCGGTGGTCGTCGCGCGCACGTTGCCGGCCGATCATCCGGCCCGCAAGGCCGCGCTCGCGTTCGTCGACGCGTACGAGGCGAAGTACGGCCCCGGCACGGTCACGCAGTTCGCGGGCGACGCGGCGGGCGTCTACCCGCGCCTCGCCGACGCGGTCGGCCGCGCGCTGAAGGCCGCGCAGCCGGGCACGCCCGCGTTCCGCATGGCGCTGCGGCGCGAGCTGGAACGCGCGCACGAGCTCGTCGTGCCGAACGGTGTCGTCAACACGAGCGACAAGGATCATGTGGGACTCGACCAGCGCGCGAGCGTGATGGGGATCGTCAAGCAGGGCCGGTTCGTCTACCTGAGCCAGTGACGAGCACGACCCGCAACCGCGCAGCTTGCCCGGCGGCGGGATTTCGGACATAATCCGCGTTTCGCCGCGCACCATCACATGCGCGGCCAGGTTCAAGCCCAGGTGGTGAAATTGGTAGACGCAGGGGACTCAAAATCCCCCGCCGCAAGGCGTGCCGGTTCGATTCCGGCCCTGGGCACCAGCATGAAAGACGTAAGCAGATCAAGGACTTACGCAAGGTCTTCACCAAAAAGACCACAAAAGACTGAAGCAGTAGACACCTGATGTGCCACAAAATGTGCCAAAAGGTGTGCCAGAGCAGAGCCCCGTATCAGCGATGACCGGGGCTTTTTCTTTGGCTCTTCGTCAATTCCCGGGAAACGGGACTACTTCACACCTTCATCGAGTACCGGAAGGCGACCCGACTCAACTGCTCCGTGAGTGCTGCGCGGTCCTCAACCTCAGCCAGATTCAGACCGTCGGTCAAAGCAACCTTGCGGCCTGCATGCGCTCCGATCCAATTCCCGAACATGTCGCACAGTTCGCGGAAGGCGTCCGGGGTGAATTTGCTGATTTCAATTTGCCATGCCGGTTCGGTGCAATCTGCGCCGGAAATCAGATCAACGTTCGCGTCAAGCATCCTCCCCCAGCGCGCCGGGTTGAGTCCAGCCGCTTGCAGCCGTTCGCGCTGCCGTTCCATCTCCGCTTCGAAATTCTGCCGCGACTCAAGCGGGTCCCCCGGCACTCGGATCAGTTCGATTTTGAGTTTCGGGGTGGTATTGCCGTTGGTGGTCATGAGGTCCTCTCGGTATGTAATAGGGGACACATTATCAGGCATGTTGTCGCGCGGCTGGGTTTGCTTGATGCAGGCCGTTGCGTCCCTGACACCTCGAAAGGTAGAAACGGGACAGTAAGCAGCATCCGCTGAGTCTCACCTCCCTCTCAAACGCTTCGCGGAATGGTCGGAATTCGACCTGGAGCGCGCTGAGTGGCGCATCCCGGCTCCGCGCATGAAAATGAGTCAGCCCCACATCGTGCCGCTATCGAGGCAGGCGCTCGCCGTCATTCAGGCAATCCGCGACACGACGACGAACAAGCGCTGGTTGCTGCCGAGCCCTCGCAACCCGGAGCAGCACATCAGCGAAAACACGATTCTGTACGCGCTTTATCGCATGGGCTTCCATGGCCGCATGACGGGACATGGATTCCGTGGACTCGCGTCGACCGTCCTCAACGAACGCGGCTTCAACCCGGACTGGATCGAGCGCCAACTCGCATACACAGAGCAAAACAGCATCCGGGCTGCGTACAACCATGCGCAGCATCTGCCGGAGCGGCATCGCATGATGCAATGGTGGGGTGACTACCTCGACCAGCAGAGCGGAGCGAACGTTAAACCGATAGACGCCGGCACACCTCGCGCTGCCTGACTATTTGCAGGATGCCAGGAGCAGAGTCGGCGGTCACTTCCGTGCAGGCGACTTTTTCTGGGGATGTACGTCGATTTCCGTGGATGTCACTCACCGATCCACAAGAGACGGCGCATGAAGTTTCGCCCTCCGTCCGAAGGGAAAAAATCACCTATCGCTAGAACGGAATATCGTCATCCATCTCATCGAAGTCAGGTGAGGCTTTAAATTCATCGACAGCCTTAATAAGATCCTTACTCCACACCCCCTTTTCCCATGGAGAATAGACGGTGAGTGCCGCATGGAATCTTTCGCTTCCATTTCGAATTCTCGTCTTAAAGACAATATCGAGCGTAGCTGGAATCGAACTATGCAACTCTCCTATGGCCGGGAACAAATACTGAAATACATAATCTTCCTCCGCCCGATTTCCGGAGCGAAGTTTATCCGTGATCGCACCGAGCATCTCGCGCTTGAGAGTGAAATGAGGGAACAAATTTCTCGCCCAAGTACCTAGACCACCGCTGCGACAGACCTTTTGTTTCGAGTCGAAACGCCCCTCCTGAACAGATCGCACAAGTTTATGTTCTATTCTCAGACGCGATACCTCCGCGAGTCGTGGCCAGATATCACCTCCCAAGGAACCAATCACCGCACGAACCGTCGCATCATCGTCGGTTGTCTTTAGTTCATCAGAGATAATTTGATCGACTTGGATCCGCTCATCGACAGTAAGCGTGGGCAACAATGCGTTAAAAAAATGACGCAAATGATCCCCTTTGACCGTCTCCTTTTCTCTATACGCATCCAGAAACACCTCAAGGCGCTGCCCAACTGGTACATCTTCCACCAAGAGTTCTGCATATCGCGAATTTGGAACGAAATCAGGATCTAGGACGCGTCGAATAAAATCATGCCTCGAAAATTGCGACTTGGCTTTATCGATCTGCCGGACAAGATATCCGGTAAAAAGAATCAAAATACGCGCATCGTTCTCCGTGTCAGATATTTTTTCATGACTGCGAGGATTACGGAATGCTTGATAGAAACCACGAAGTAGTTGTTCTACACCCTTCTGCACATTCCATTCAGATTCACTTTGCAACCTGTTGAGCTTGATTTTAGGTGCCGCCCCACCCAGAGCCTGCCCCACCAGCGACGCACCGTCTCCCTCTGCGCCCGACTTTTGACGAAGCAATTCGCTGAGAAAATAAAAGGCATCTAAAATCGACCCAGTAAAATTTCCTCTCTCGTAATTGGCCCTTACCGCCTCCCACAAATCCTCCGGCACATTGGTCTCAAGGTTCATTTTCGCGCTTCCATTCGTTGTTTTAGGGAATTTTCGTTATGCTGTTTTAGCGCCTTGGTCATGCGGTCTCGAAACCGCGACGCTGATATGGCACCGACTTTGCCTGCCGCTTCGCTTGATAGGCGGGTTTAAAGCGCGCTTGGCGGCCCTAGCTCTCCGGCCCTCGGGGGCTAGATCCAATGTGTCTTGCAGCGCGCGGGAATTATGAGTTTCGTGGCGGATATATCTATTGGGCACGCACATCACCCTGAAACGCATTTCAGTGGCCAGCTAAAGCGGTTTGAACATCGATGCTCCTCGACCGAATAGGCGATCGTGCACTTCCGCAGCATATGCATCGGTCATGCACGCAACATAGTCGCAAATCAAGCGCGCGCGATTGGGCTTACTGGAACCGACGGAATCGTACCTTTCTTTCCAATCATCTGGGAGGAGAGCACCTTTGGATTTCCATAGGGCGTTAAATATATCCGTTACGAGATCGCGGCCGCGATGTTCCACTACCGCAAGGCGAGAGGAGCGAATAACCAACTCGTAGTTCAAGTGCTTGAGGATTTCAACCTTGATCAATCCGTCTCGCGTTAATCGCACTGAGGACAATTGCGGATACTCCTGATTCAGAATCAGCTCAACCGAGTCGAGAAGCTTTCCTATTCTTTCAGCAGTAAATCTGGTGCGCATCAAACCACTCTCGTTGAGCATGCGGTTTGCCGCCCAAAAATGCAGTTCGCGCTGCTCAGATTGAGCTGTTGCCAAGTCAGTGTTAGCGAGGTCTTCGAAGATGTGCTCCAGCGTCGAAATTGCTTCAGCAGCTCCATCCAGTTCTTCGTACCCTGATTTTTCTAGTGCTTTGTTACACTTTCGGAGTACTTCAGCTTGAAGAGCGTTATTGGTCCGAAGCGCATATTGCAAGCTGAACGGCGAAACAAAACTCGCGTGAAGCGAATCTTCCAAGTCGTAAGTCGAATATGCGATATCGTCGGCTAAATCCATGATCGAGCATTCGACGGTCTTGAAGTCGCGGCCCTTGTAGCCGGGAGCAACAGCTCCTTTGACACGCCTGACTATGTCTGCTTCCGTGTAATAGTAGCCCTTTTGCAATTCATCGTTCTTCGGACGTTGGGCCTCGATCGGGTGATCGTACTTAATGACTGCGGCCAATGCCCGATTCGTGATGTCCAGCCCGAATTCCGAGCTGAATCCTTCCGGGGTGCGCACGAGCTTTCTCTCGACAGACGTAAGGATCCTCAGCGTTTGGGCGTTTCCTTCGAAGCCTCCATGCTTCAGCATCAGGACATCTAGCGCCTTTTCGCCGTTGTGCCCAAACGGCGGATGCCCGAGATCGTGTGCTATCGCAGCAAACTGCACTAAATCGGTATCTATTTTTTCGCCGCCGAGTTCATTGGCAAACTTGGCGTTGATTGTTGCAGCGATTCCACATGCGATCTGCGCGACTTCCAAGGAGTGAGTCAGACGATTTCGGAAAAAATCCGACTCCATTCCAGGGAACAGCTGGGTTTTGCCCTGGAGTCGCCGGAATGACGGAGCATGGAGTAAGCGGGCATAGTCTTTCCTAAAGGGGCTCCAGCCATGCTCCCTCTCGGAATCCATACCATTAGCGCCACTCAGGCGCATATAGTCCCCGTCGCTGTATAGTTTTTTTCTCATAAAAAAAGCCAAGCGATAGCTTGGCTTCCTACGTCGGTTGATCCTTAGCGCAAAGGCTTGCTCTTTTTCGTTTGCGCAGTCACGGCTTGCTTCGTTCCGCTTGTCGCGGTTCGCTTTCCATGTGTCGACTGTGCTTGATTGCTACCACTCAAGCGTTGCGCCACGAGCGTATGTGCATACTGAAAGGCTAGCGAGCCACCATTGCCAGCCATTGTGGTGGCGGGTTTCTTCGTCATGTCAATCCCCGGTTGTTGCGCTGCAAGTATACGCGCAGACACGGTCTCGTGCGATCGGTTCAATCTGCTCTGAAAAAATAGTTCCGTCAATCGGATGCTAGCCCGAGCGACTCGGTCAATGGTGAAATTAGGGGCAAATTTGGTACGTCGGAAATAGGGGTTGATACCCATGAATCCAGTGCACGAAGGGGACTATGCCGGACCAATATCGTCAACCCTCGGCATTCGTGACCGACTTTCTCCTTGGAGGTCGTTGGAACAAGAGGCTCGAACGGCAGGCCATTGGCCAGCAGCGGAAGTCCAGTGAAGAAGTCCCCGACCGCGATCGCTGCAAAGCGGCTGAGGTGTCACACCTCGAACGACCGCAACGAGTCGGTTGTTGTCGTTCGAATAGTGGCACCTTCCTGTCCATCCCAGCGACCGACCAGAAGGCAATCGACCTGCAATCCAATGAGCCTGTCCAAAACCGATCCCTTTCGGACAACCCCTTTCCGCCCTGTCCAAAAATAAGGGTTGAAGTATTTTGGACAGGCGCTTATATTCGGACATCTATTTCGTACGGATTGAGTGCCCGATATGTCCCGAACCTTTGCTTATGCCCGCGTCAGCACGTCCGACCAGACCACCGCGAACCAGTTACGCGAGATCGAGGCGGCCGGCTTCTCGGTCGACAAGCGCCGCGTCGTGTCGGAAAGCATCTCAGGGAGCGTGAGCGCCGATCAGCGGCCGGGCTTCGCAAAGTTACTTGACCGGATGGAAGAGGGCGACGTGCTGATCGTGACGAAGCTCGATCGGCTCGGCCGCAATGCGATGGACGTGCGGGCCACGGTTGAGGGATTGGCCGAACGCGGTATCAGGGTTCATTGTCTCGCCCTGGGCGGCGTCGATCTGACGAGCGCGGCCGGCCGGATGACGATGCAGGTGTTGAACGCGGTGGCCGAATTCGAGCGGGACCTGTTGATTGAGCGCACGCACGCTGGTATCGCTCGCGCGAAGGCGGAAGGCAAGGCGATGGGGCGGCCGTCCGCCCTGTCAAACGAGCAGCGGGCGGACGTGCTGCGCGAGTTGGACGCGGGGACAAGCGTGGCCGCGCTTGCTCGGCGATTTGGCACCAGCCGCCAGACGATTATGCGAGTGCGCGACGCAGGCTAAGCGGCGCGCGCCGTTCAACTCACGCCGTGCTGGAGCCCGGTTCGCTGGGTGACTATCGCTGCTAAATTTCATGACAGCCTGTCGGTGGGCTGATGCGCGCGATAATTCCAAACATGCCTTCCGTGTGCGCCGTGCGGAAATGGCTGTACGGTGCAGCGATGTCGATCAGTGTTTGAGGATCGGATCAATCACTGAAGGCATACGCGGTTCATGCGCAAGGCTGCTTCGTTCCAATTTACTGAATCCGCTCCGCCATGCTGCACGCGGAGTAATACACATGGCAGTTCGGGTCCCCCGAAGCGATGCATGTCTGCATGCCTTTTTGGGTAGCCAAATCCGGTGTCATGCCTGTGGAAGTGTTATAGCCCTTATCGCTGACCACCATTGCCACGCACTGATTGCTGTACCAGATATCCAGCTTGCAATGGGAGCCGCCGCCTCGTTTCTGGCACTCACTCATGGCGGTGTTTATAGCATCAGACTTGCTCGCCAGCCCGGCGGCTTGCCCCAAAATGCCGGCTGGCTCATAGGTTGCGATGGCACCCCATCGCTCGGCCCACTTCACGAGCGGGGGTGGCGGCGTCGACGGCGATTGATAACTCGGATCCGCCCCGCAGACACTTTGGTTAGTGCCAGTGCCGTAGGGAATCATCCCTGGAGGGCAAGCGACCTGCGCCCGCGCGGGTAAGTGATGGAATAGCAGGAACGACAAAACCAGCAGTAGCAAGAGAATCTTGGGACGACCTTGATTGAGAGCAAGCATGTTGGGCCTCGGAATCCATCTACTGTGTTCTGATCGGAAGGCTGCAATGGGTGTAGTAGACGTTACAGTTTTTAGCGGTCGTCACACAACAACGTGCAACGAAATCGCGAACCAAATTGTACCTAGCCACAACTTTTGTTGTGTGAGCAGCCGGAACGACCGCAAATGCACGACAGTTGCAAAGTAACTTTCTAGCGTAACGGCGGCTCGGGGGTGTGGGCGCGCGGGGCGTTCTTTGCGCGCAGCGTTCCAGAAGGCAGGGCAACTCTCAACGTCGTCGTGCGGACGCCATAGCTCAGCAGTTTGTCTCCAACTTTATCTCCAAGAAAATGTGTACTTTGGAGATAGACTTGGAGATAACCACAGCCTTGCCAGACAAGGCTTACAGGCCGATACAACCGTTTATCTCCAAATCTCCAAATATTTTTGCTTCCGGCGGAACAGCAACGTTCCGCACGGCACCGGCCTTCGACTGATCGAGCCTACGCCGATACGCCCGTCGGTATCTTCTGAACGACCTCGCCCGAACGGCACACGCAGCAGAGCGATATGAATTCTGCGGCTGCCAGAAGCGCGGGGGGCAACTCTGGGGGCAACTCAGTAACACTCAACCAGCAATGCCCTTACACTACGGGCATCACAGAGAATTATTTCATTCCGGCCCTGGCACCAGCATTCTCGCAGCGTGAAGCGCTGCGCCTCCCGAAACCCGCGCAAGCTCGCCGCTTCGCGGGTTTTTGTTTTTGCCGTGCGCGCCGCAACGCGTGCCCCCGCTCAACAGTCCAAGCATCATGAGGATGCGCGGCACGGAGGCACGCCATGTCCATGCGCACGATTTCATCCCCGCTCTGCCGCCGCGTGCTCGCCGCGGCGCTGTCGCTCATGCTGGCCGGATGCGACGTACTGACCGCCCCGCCGGTACCCGACTGGCCGGGCCCGCACGCGCCCTACCCGTTCCCGGACAGCATTCCGCATCGCACCGAATGACCGGACGGGAGGGCCGCCGTCGGCACGTCAAGCCCAGCTCAGGCTCAGGCCATCAACGCCCGCACGAAGTCGAGGAACACGCGCACTTTCGCGGAAACGAGGTTGGACGCGTGGTGATACGCGTAGAGCGGAAACGTCTCGTCCGCCCATTCCGGCAGCAGCAGCACCAGCCGCCCGTCGGCGAGGATGTCGCGCGCATAGAGTTCCAGCAACTGGGCAATCCCCGCGCCGCCCAGGCACGCGCCGAGCAGCATGCCCGTATCGTTGACCATCAGCCGGCCGGCGGCATCGAACGGCACCACCTCCTGGCCGCGATGGAATTCCCATTCGAACGGCCGCCCCGTCACCGGATCTCGGATCAGCACGCAGCGATGCCCACTCGCGAGATCCCGCGGGTGCCGCGGCTCGCCGTGACGCGCGACATAGGCCGCCGACGCGCAGGTGAGCACGCGCGTTTCCAGCAGCAGCCGGGCGCGGTATGACGACGGTTCCGGAATGCCGAACCGCACCGCCACGTCGAACCCGTCGGCAACGAGGTCGCCCATCCGGTCGCGCACGCTGACCTCGACCGACAAGTCGGGAAAGCGGTCGAGAAACTCGGCCATCTTCGGCGCCAGCACGTAGTGGCCGAAAGTCGCGTCGACGTTGACGCGCAGCCGCCCCCTGACACGCGCCTTCGACTGGCCGGCGTCGAGCGCCGCGTCCTCGATGCCGGCCAGCAGCGGCGCGACCGCTTCATAGAAGCGCCGCCCCTCGTCGGTCAGCGTGATCGCGCGCGCCGTGCGGTTGAAGATCCGGATGCCGACGCGCTCCTCCAGCCGGGCGACGGCACGGCTCACCGCCGGCTGCGTCAGCCCCATCGCCTCGCCGGCGCGCGCGAAGGTGCCGGCCTCGATCACCGCGGAGAGCACGCCGATACCGCTCAAAAGCCTGCTGTCGAATGCCATGAGACATACTTTCAGTCATTCTTGATCTGATCATTATTCATTATTTTTATTGATCGAGGAAGCCTACATTAGTCCTGTCGCCGGATCGCTCGGCACTCACCCCTACCAGGAGCAGGACATGAACACATCGGAACAGGTCGCACTCGTCACGGGTTCGTCGCGCGGCATCGGCGCGGAAATCGCCCGCCATCTTGCCCGGGACGGTTTCCGGGTCGTCGTCAACTATGCCGGGAGCGCCGGGCCGGCGCGCGAAGTGGTCGACGCGATCGTCGCCGACGGCGGCCATGCCATCGCGGTGCAGGCGAACGTCGCCGATCCCGCCGCCGTGGCCGCGCTGTTCGATACGGCGCGCGACACGTTCGGCGGACTCGACGTGGTGGTCAATTCAGCGGGCGTCATGAAGCTCGCCGCGATCGCCGAGTTCGATGACGCGGTGCTCGACGAAACGCTCGCCATCAACGTGAAAGGCACGTTCAACGTCTGTCGCGAAGCGGCGAAGCACGTGCGCGACGGCGGACGCATCATCAACCTGTCGACCAGCGTGATCGGCATGCGCATGCCGTCTTACGGCCTGTACGTCGCGAGCAAGGCGGCGGTCGAAAGCCTCACGCAGGTGCTCGCGCAGGAAATGCGCGGGCGCGGCATCCGCGTGAATGCCGTCGCGCCGGGACCGGTCGCGACCGAGTTGTTCCTGCAGGGCAAGAGCCCCGAACTCGTCGATCGGCTCGCGAAGCTGAACCCGCTCGAGCGGCTCGGCCAGCCCGACGACATCGCGCGCGTCGTCGCCTTCCTCGCCGGCCCGGACGGCGCGTGGATCAACGGCCAGATCCTGCGCGCCAACGGCGGCATGTGCTGACGGACCGCTCGCTGCTGCCCCATCTTTCCGCCAGGAGATCGCTCATGAAGGAAGTCGTCCTCGTCACCGGCGCGTCCAGCGGCTTCGGCCTGCTGACGGCCCAGGCGCTCGCCCGCGCCGGTCACACGGTCTACGCGTCGATGCGCGAAAGCACCGGCCGCAACGCGCCGCGCGTCGCCGCCGTCGCCACCTACGCGCAGGAACACGGCGTCGACCTGCGCACGGTCGAGCTCGACGTCGGCGACGATGCGTCCGTCGGTGCCGCAATCGACCGCGTGATCGCCGACAACGGCCGCCTGGACGTCATCGTCCACAACGCCGGCCACATGGTGTTCGGCCCGGCCGAAGCGTTCACGCCGGAGCAGATCGCGCAGCTCTACGACATCAACGTCGTGTCGACCCAGCGCGTGAACCGCGCGGCGCTGCCGCACCTGCGCCGCCAGGGGCGCGGCCTGCTCGTCTGGGTATCGTCGTCATCCGCGCGCGGCGGTACGCCGCCGTTCCTCGCGCCCTACTTCGCCGCGAAGGCCGCGATGGATTCGCTCGCGGTGTCCTATGCGGCCGAACTGGCCCGCTGGGGGATCGAGACATCGATCGTCGTGCCGGGCGCCTTCACGCAAGGCACGAATCACTTCGCCCACGCAGGCAAGCCGGCCGACGCGACCGTTCAGGCCGCCTACGTCGACGGCCCCTATGCGGGCGTCGCCGAGCAGGCGCTTCAAGGCCTCGCCGCGCTCGAACCGGCGGACGCCGATGCCGGCACCGTCGCGACGGCGATTGCCGACATCGTCGCCGCCCCGGCCGGCAAGCGCCCGTACCGCGTCTTCGTCGATCCGTCGCAGGACGGCGCGGAGGAAGTGTTCCGCGTCGGCGACCGCATCCGCCGCGAGATGTTCAGGAACATCGGTCTCGCCGACCTGCTCGCGGCCCGCATCGGCAGCTGATCCACCGCGCGCCGGCCACGCCGGCACGCCTCAGCCTCGCTCGCAGAATCCGAGGATCGCGTCGGCGACCGCCGCCGGCGCTTCGCGCTGCGGAAAGTGACCGACGCCGTCCAGCACTTTCCGCGCGTAGCGCCCCGTGAAGAACCGCTCGCGCCCGGCCGAACCGTCCGGATGATTGCAGGTGTCCGCGCCGCCGTGCAGCACGAGCGCCGGCAACGCCAGCACCGGCGCGGGATTCAGCCGCGCATCGTCGTCGGCATAGGCCGGCGTGCCCGGCACGAACGCCCATCGATGCCGGTACGAATGCAGTACGACGTCGATCCAGTCGGGCCCGTCGAACGCGGCCGCGGCCGCCTCGAAATCGCTGTCGCGATACCAGCCCGGCGGCGACCACGTGTCCCACATCAAGCGGGCAAACGCGCGGCGATCGTCGCGCAATGCGTGCTCGCCGCGCGGCGTCGCCATGAACCAGTGATACCAGTAGTTGCGCGCCTGCTGCAGCGACAGCGGCTGCCCAGGATCGTTGGTGCCGTACCCGACCGACAGCATCACGAGATGCGATGCGGCGCCGTCGCGCAACCCGCACGCGTTCGCGGCCGCCCGCGCACCCCAGTCGTGCCCGACCAGCACGGGCCGCTCGATGCCAAGTGCATCGGCGAAGTCGAGCAGGTCGCGCCCGAGCGCCGCGAGCTGGCCGCTGCGCGGCACGGATGCGTCACGAAAGCGGGTCGGCGCAAAACCGCGCAGCGCGGGCGCGAGCACGCGGTAGCCGCGCGCGGCGAGCGCCGCAGCCACGACCTCCCAGCCGACCGGACTGTCCGGCCAGCCGTGCAGCAGCACGGCCACGCGCTCGCCGCGCGGGTTCCATTCGAGATAGGCAATGTCGAGCGACGCGGTCGTCGCATGCGCATAGGTCGTCATCGTGCACTCCGTTGGTCGATCCGAATGCACGATGGTAGGCCGTCCTTTCATCACGATTCACGGAGTATCATTGTTCATTCGTCGAGTATTGCGTTGAATTGATCCATGGAACCGCTGACCGATCCCGCGTCGACCGCCCTCGACATCACGCTGCTGCGCACCTTCCTCGAAGTCGTCGACAGCCGCGGGTTCGCGCCGGCCGCGGAACGGCTCGCGTTGACGCCGTCCGCCGTCAGCGGCCACATCAAGCGGCTCGAACTGGCGGCCGGCACGGTGCTGCTCGCGCGCACCACTCGTCGCATCGCGCTCACGCCGGCAGGCGACACGCTGTACGCATACGCGCGCAACATCGTCGACATGGAGCGCGAAGTACGCGCGAGGCTGCGCGGCGCGCCGGCGCACGGGCCGCTGCGAGTCGGCGCATCGGAGGATTTCGCGGGCGCGTGGCTGCCGCACGTGCTGCGCACGTTTCGCGACCACCACCCGCGCACGTCGATCGAGCTGAAGGTGGGGATCACCGCGTCGCTGCTGCGCGAGCAGACGCTCGGCCGGCTCGACGTCGTGTTCGGCAAGCAGTGCCGGCAGGTCGACACGCCGGGCGAACTGCTGTGGGAAGAGCCGCTCGTGTGGGCGTTCGCATCGGATCGCACGCTCGACGCCGGCGACGACGTGCCGCTCGCGCTGTTTCCGCAGCCGTGCGTCTATCGGGAAGCCGCCGTCGCGGCACTTGCCGCCGCGCTGCGGCCGTTCCGCGTGCTGTTCGAGAGCAGCAGCATGGCCGGCTGCGTGTCGGCCGCGCTCGCGGGCTTCGCGGTCACCGCACTGGCGCGCAGCCAGTTGCGCGACGGCCTGCGCGAATGCGGGCCGCAAGACGGCCTGCCGGCGCTGCCGGCCGCGCGTTTCTACGCGTTCGTGACGAAACCGGATGGCGGCGGCGCGGCGTTGATCGATGCGGTGCGGGAAACCGGGCGCAGCCGGCAGTTCGCGGCGCTGCCCTGAAACAGGCACGACGGCACGCGAGCACAACCGGCCGTGCCGGTCAGTCGCCCTCCGCGCCCTTGCCGCCGTTCGTCAGCGCACTCGCCATCAGTTCCCCGAACCATTCGATGAAAGCATTGAGCCGGCGCGAACGATGGCGCCGGTGCGGATACACGGCCGACACATCCATCGGTGCGGCGCAGTGGCCGGGCATCACGTCGACGAGTGCGCCGCTGTCGAGCAGATGTTCGACGTCAAAGCGCGGAATCTGGATCAGCCCCATCCCGGCGATGCAGCTGGCGATATAGGTTTCTGCGTTGTTGACGATCACGCGGCTCGGCAGCGCGAGCGTGTGCCGCTGGCCGTCCGTGCAGTATTCCCAGTCGAGTTCGCGCCCGGTCGCCGGCGACGCATAGCCGATCGCCCAGTGTCCGTGCGCGAGCGCATCCGGATGCTCGGGCACGCCACACTCGCGCAGGTAATCGGGGCTCGCGCAGTTGATCAGCGTGAACTGCCCGAGCGGCCGCACGACGAGGCTGCTGTCGGCGAGCCGCCCGACGCGGATCGCACAGTCGACGCCCTCCTGCACCAGGTCGATCGAACGATCGGTCGAGCCGAGCGACAGTTGCAGCTTCGGATAACGGTGAAACAGCGACGGCAGCGCTGGCGCCACCATGCGGCGCGCGATCCGGCTCGGCACGTCGACGTTCAGCCGGCCGATCACGTCGCGGTCGCGGCGGCGGAACAGGCGGTCGAGTTCGTCGGCCTCCGCGAGCAGGCGCCGGCCGCGTTCGAGCAGCAGCGCGCCGTCGGCGGTGAGCTGCACCTGGCGCGTCGTGCGGTGCAAGAGGCGCGTGCCGAGCCCCGTCTCCAGTTGCTGGACAGCCGCCGACACGGTCGCACGCGGCACGTCGAGCGCATGCGCGGCCTTGATGAAGCTGCCCATCTCGGCAACCTGCAGGAAGATTCTGACCTGATCCAGCTTGTCCATCGGCAGGGAGCGTAGGTTCGGACGAACGCCGCCGCCAGCCGTCGCGGGTCGCGGCCAGGTCCGGCGGCACAGGGAAAACGGGCACGCCGCCACGAGGCCGCGCGCCCGCCCATTGTCCACGCAAACGCGCCATTGCGGTGCGCCGCGCGGCCCGTCCCCGTGCAGCTTACTTGGTCGTGTAGCCGCCGTTGATCAGGATCGTCTGGCCGGTGATCCACCAGCCGTCGGTGACGAGATGGCGGATGAACGGCACGACGTCCTCGATATCGGTCAGGCCGGTCTTGCTGAACGGCGACAGCGCCGCCGCCGTCTTGTGGTACGCGACCGCATCGGCGCCTTCGGCCGGGTAGAAGAACGGCGTGTCCATCGGGCCCGGCCCGACGGCCGTCACCGAGATCCCGCGCGCACCGTATTCCTTCGACGCCGCGCGCGTGAAATGCTCGACCGGCGCCTTCGACCCTTCGTACGCCGCATAGAACGGCGTGAACGCGCCGAGCAGCGACGTCACGAGCGTGACGAGCTTGCCGTGATCCTCGAGGTGCCGCCCCGCTTCCTTGATGAAGAAGAACGCCGACTTGCTGTTGACCGCGAACATCTCGTCGTACTCGGCCTCGCTGATCTCGGTGAACGGCTTCTTCAGCACCTTGCCGACCGTGTTGATCGCGATGTCGATCTTGCCGAAGCGCTGCTTCGCGTCGTCGAACAGCTTCTCGACCGCGGCGGCCGTCGTCAGGTCGCCCTGGAACGTAGCCGCTTCCGCGCCGGCCGCACGCACCGCGGCGGCCGTCTCCTCGGCCTGCGCCTGCGATGCGGCGCTGTTGTAGTGAATCGCCACGGCCTTCGCGCCGTGGCTCGCCAGATCCCGCGCGATCAGGCCGCCGAGATTCTTTGCGCCGCCTGCGATCAGGACGACCTTGTCTGCGAGCGTATGAGTTGCCACGGCTGACTCCTTTTTTCGTTAAACGAAGCTAGGAGTGTAGGCATGCGTGACGCACCGGTCAGCCGGGTACGGCTGGATGGATTATCCAGAAAAACGATCCAATCGAAGCGCCATACTGCAGCCTGCCGCACCGACAACCGCGCCGGAATCTGACCTCGATTGACTGGCGCCGATGCCGGTGCCCGCTCAGCGCGCGTACAACGCCGCGTCGATCTTGCCGAGCAGCCACTGCATGCCGGCCAGATGCTGCTGGTCGTGGCTGCACAGGTAGTGGACGAGCCCGCGCACGGTCAGCGACCCGTAGCCTTCGAATTCCCCGGTGCGCGAGAGCTGTTCGGGCGTGAGACGCGACACGAGGTCCAGCGTCTCGCGCCGCGCTTCGCGGATCGCCGCGAGCACGTCGGACGCATACGCGTCGTCGTAGCGGCGCTCGATCGCGAGCGCGTCGCCGTCGATCGACACGAGCAGCGGCCCGTCTTCGTCGAGCATCCGCCGCAGCCGCACGTGATAGCCGTCGATCTCGATGTCGCGCACGTGGCAGAGCTGCCCGAGCGGCGAAAAATGTTCGCTCGGAATCCCGGCCCAGTCGTCGGGCGTCCAGCGCGCGTAGCCGTCGGGCACGGCCGCAAAATGGGCTTCGAGCTGACGGGGGAAATCGGCGAGTGCGTCGAGCGTCGTCGGATTCATGCGGGACTCCCTGTCGGATAGGGGCGGCGGCAGCCCTGGCACGGGCCCTGCCGTCGCCGTTGCGTCACTTCACGCTGAAGCCGTACGCGCCCTGCGTGCGGTGCCCGTCGGTCGCGACGGCCACCCATTTCACCGTATAGGCGCCGGTGCCGACCGCCGTGAGCGGCACCGACATCCGCTTGCGATTCGACGCGTCGATGCGCGCTCGGCCGTCCGACACCGTCTTGCCGTCGCCGTCGACGACGACGATCGAGCTGAACGCCGGCTCCAGCGGCTCGGTGAAATCGATCGTGACGGCGGCAGGCGCGGCAGCCACCGACGCGCCCGCCGCCGGATCGCTCTTCGCGAGGTGCGCGTGCGCGAACGCGGCCGACGAGACGGTCGCGGCAACAATGACGGCAGCGGCATTGCGGCCGATCGGGAACGAAGCAAAAGGCATGTGCTTTCCGTGAAGAATGAACGGGCGCCGCGCCCCGCGCGGCGTACCGGCAGCTTACCAGCGCATGCCCGTTCATGCCGGTCGTGCGCCATCGCTTGATAGAATGCGCGCGCTATGGATCTCGAAAGCATTCTCTACACCCAGGGCTTCGGCTCGCGCCGCCAGTGCCGCGGCCTGATCGAAGCGGGCCGCGTCGCCGTGGCGGGCGCCAGCGCGACCGACCCCGATGCCGCGTTCGATACCGACGGCCTCGTGTTCTCGGTCGACGATACGGCGTGGCCGTTCCACGCACGCGCCTATCTCGCGCTCAACAAGCCGGCCGGCTACGAGTGTTCGCGCGATCCGCAACACCACGCGAGCGTGTTCAGCCTGCTGCCCGCACCGCTCGTCGCGCGCGGCGTGCAGTGCGTCGGGCGTCTCGACCAGGACACGACGGGCCTGCTGCTGCTCTCCGACGACGGCCAGTTCGTGCACGCGTACACGTCGCCGAAACGCAAGGTGCCGAAGACCTACGTGGCAACCGTGCGGCACCCGCTCGACAACACCCAGTTGAATGCGCTGCGCGCCGGCGTGCAGCTCCACGGCGAGCCGAAGCCGATCGCGGCGGTCGCCGCCGACGCGCGCGACCCGCACGCACTCGCGCTGACCGTGCTCGAAGGCAAGTATCACCAGGTCAAGCGCATGGTCGCGGCGGCGAGCAATCGCGTCGAAGCGCTGCATCGCGAAAGCATCGGCGGCTTCACGCTGCCGGGCGATCTCGCACCCGGCGCGTGGCGCTGGCTCGATGACGCCGACCTTTCAGCGCTGCGCAATCCCGTCAAAACCCTGTAAGGGAAAATCCGCACGACCGTTCGACGCCCGGCCGCATCTCGGCCGCATGTTCCCCCGCTATACTGAAATCACAAGCTGTAAGAGAACAGCGATGCAGGGGGAGGCACCATGAGCAACCATACTTTTGAACTGTCGTCCGTGATGATCGCGTTCGCGGTCGTCGGTGTCATCTTGATCGGCGGGCTGCTGGCCACGATGCACATGAAGCACAAATATCATCCGAACCTGATTGGCGCGCTGATCGGCGCGCTACTGTGCTTCCTGCTGATCGAAGCGTTACCGGCGCTCACCTGATGCGCTGCCCGGCGCGAGCGTTTGAAGGAAATCGTCTACGGTCGGGTACCGCAACGTCACGCACAATTCGGCCTTGAGCCGTGCGTTGGACAAGCGCCGCGACTCGCGCATGAACGACAGCAGCGTCGGTTCGAGCTGACGCTCGGCGTCCGCGCGGCTGACGCGCGGCGGCCTCGGCAGGCCGAGCACCTGCGCGACCCGGTCGAAATACTCCCCCATCCGCAGTTCGCTGTCGTCCGACGCGTGCACGGCGCGCGCCGGCTTGCCGCGCCCGGCCGCGCGGCGCAGGATCGCCGCGAGATCGTCCGCGTGGATGTGGTTCGTGTAGACGTCGTCGGCCGGCTCGAGTGCCGGCGTGCCGCGCTCGAGCCGTGCGATCGGCAGGCGGTTCGCCGCATAGATGCCCGGAATGCGCACGATGCGCGCGGACAGCACGCCGCGCACCGTTGCGGCACGCAGTTGCCGCTCGGCCGACACGCGCCGGAACGCGCGCGGATTCGCAGGGCGCAGCGGGTGCGTTTCGTCGATGCGTGCGCCGCCGCAATCGCCGTAAACGCCCGTCGTACTGGCGTAGACGAGCCTCGGCGCACGAAGGCCGTCGGGTACAATACGCGCTGCCCGAACGGGCGCGCCGGCCTGTCGGGTAGCGGTCCGCAGTGTGCGGAGCCGGCCGACCGCCGATGCCGGCGGTACCGGCAGCCGTCGCGCAGGCACGGTCGTTGCGGCGATCAGCGCACGCGTGCGTCGATCGTCGCGGCCATCGGACTGCGGCGGTGCGAGATGCAGGATCGTGCGGGCCAGGCCCGCGAGGCGGCCAAGCGTCGCCCGGCGGTCGAGGTCGCCGACGATCGGCGTCACGCCCGCGGCGCGCAGTTCGTCGCGGCGGGCCGGGTGGCTCGTCAGCGCGAAGATCCGCAGGTTGCAGCGCGTGTCGCGCCATTGCGCGACGCAGCGCATGCCGACGTCGCCGCAGCCGACGATCAGTGCGCGCGGCCGGCGCAGGATTCGAGTCGCGATCATGTTGGTTGCGAAATCAGTAGCCACCGTTGCGCGACGCGCAACGGGTTTGCATTGTAGCTGCCGTGCCCGACATGCACGGTCCCCCCATTTTGTTCTAGTTTGGTTCTATGGCATTCAACGTCACTCTCAAGCAAAGCGGCCGGCAATTCCAGGTCGAGTCGGATGAAACCGTGCTGGCGGCTGCGCTGCGCCAGAACGTCCATCTGCCGTACGGCTGCAAGAACGGCGCGTGCGGCTCCTGCAAGGGCCAGATCGTGTCGGGCCAGATCGAACAGGGCCCGCACGCCGCGTCGGCGCTGTCCAACGACGAACGCACGCGCGGCCTCGCGCTGCTGTGCTGCTCGAAGGCGCAGTGCGATCTCGAGATCGACGTGCGTGAAATCGCCGGCGTCGACGGCGTGCAGGTCAAGAAGCTGCCGTGCCGGATCGCCGCGCTCGAGCGCAAGGCCGACGACGTGATGGTCGTGAAGCTGCAACTGCCCGCCAATGAACGCCTGCAGTATCTCGCGGGCCAGTACGTCGAGTTCATCCTGAAGGACGGCTCGCGCCGCAGCTACTCGATGGCGAACGCGCCGCACGAGGAAGGCCCGATCGAGCTGCACATCCGCCACATGCCGGGCGGCAAGTTCACCGACCACGTGTTCGGCGCGATGAAGGAGCGCGACATCCTGCGCTTCGAAGGCCCGCTCGGCACGTTCTTCCTGCGCGAGGATTCCGACAAGCCGATCGTGCTGCTCGCATCGGGCACGGGCTTCGCGCCGATCAAGGCGATCATCGAGCACGTGAAGCACACGGGCATCACGCGCCCGATGACGCTCTACTGGGGCGCGCGCCGCAAGAAGGACATCTACCTCGGCGAGCTCGCCGAGCAGTGGGCACGCGAGATCCCGAACTTCAAGTACGTGCCGGTGCTGTCCGAGCCGGACGCCGGCGATCAGTGGACGGGCCGCACCGGCTTCGTCCATCGCGCGGTGATCGAGGACCTGCCCGATCTGTCGGGCCACCAGGTGTACGCGTGCGGCGCGCCGGTGATGGTCGAGTCCGCGCAGCGCGACTTCACGCAGCACCACGCGCTGCCGGCCGACGAGTTCTATGCGGACTCGTTCACGAGCGCCGCCGATCTCGCGCATCCGGTCTGAGGCCCGCGCACCCGCATACGGCACTGCGCGCCGCGATGTCACATCCGTGGCATCGCGCCGGTTTACAGTGAGGCGCGGGATGCCTTATGCTTGCGCACATGAACCGCTTCCTGTCCGCCCTTCGACGTCGCCGCTCGCCGCTCCGCCCGGATGCCGCCGGCTCGTCACGGACTCGCGCGTAACCCCCACACCGCTTCACCGGTTACGCACAAGCTGTTCGACCCACCAGCCACGGCCTTCCGTGGCTTTTTTATTGCCTGTTTCCCTTTCAACGTCCGCTGGAGTCTGCTGCCATGCCCCTGAACGATTATCCGATCGACTCGCTGATGTACATCACGAACCGCCCCGACATCGTGTTTACGCACGGCAAGGGTTCGTGGCTCTACGATCACACGGGCAAGCGCTATCTGGACTTCATCCAGGGCTGGGCCGTCAACAGCCTCGGCCATTGCAACGAAGGCATCGTCGACGCGCTGAAGACGCAGGCAGAAAAACTGCTGAACCCGTCGCCCGCGTTCTACAACGAGCCGATGGCGAAGCTCGCGGGCCTGCTCACGCAGCACAGCGTGTTCGACAAGGTGTTCTTCACGAACAGCGGCGCGGAAGCGAACGAAGGCGCGATCAAGCTTGCGCGCAAGTGGGGTCGCAAGTTCAAGAACGGCGCGTACGAGATCATCACGTTCGACCACAGCTTCCACGGCCGCACGCTCGCGACGATGTCGGCCAGCGGCAAGCCGGGCTGGGACACGATCTACGCACCGCAGGTGCCGGGCTTCCCGAAGGCCGAGCTGAACGACATCAACTCGGTCGAGAAGCTGATCACCGACAAGACCGTCGCGGTGATGCTCGAGCCGATCCAGGGCGAAGGCGGCGTGATTCCGGCCACGCGCGAATTCATGCAGGCGCTGCGCGCGCTGACGAAGCAGCACAACCTGCTGCTGATCGTCGACGAGGTGCAGAGCGGCTGCGGCCGCGCGGGCACGCTGTTCGCGTACGAGCTGTCCGGCATCGAGCCGGACGTCATGACGCTCGCGAAAGGCATCGGCGGCGGTGCCCCGCTCGGCGCGCTGCTGTCGAAAGCCGAGTTCGCGGTGTTCGAGGCCGGCGACCAGGGCGGCACGTACAACGGCAACCCGCTGATGACGGCGGTCGGCTATTCGGTGATCTCGCAGCTCGTCGCACCGGGCTTCCTCGAGGGTGTGCGGGCGCGCAGCGAATACCTGAAGCGCAAGCTGCTCGAGCTGTCGGAAGAGCGCGGCTTCGAAGGCGAACGCGGCGAAGGCCTGCTGCGCGCGCTGCTGCTCGGCAAGGACATCGGCCCGCAGATCGTCGAGAAGGCGCGCGACATGCAGCCCGACGGCCTGCTGCTGAACGCCGCGCGGCCGAACCTGCTGCGCTTCATGCCCGCACTGAACGTGACGACCGAGGAAATCGACCAGATGATGGCGATGCTGCGGTCGGTTCTCGACACGCTCTAAGGAGAGCCCGCCGATGGATGCCGCCGCCGATGCTGTCGCAATCCGCCCGTTCGAACGCGCCGACACCGATGCCGTGCTCGCGGTATGGCGCGACGCGTTCCCGCAGTACGAAGACGCGGATGCGCCGCCGCACCGCGCTCCGCTGCGATCGATCGAGCTGAAGCTCGCGACGCAGCCGGAACTGTTCTTCGTCGCAACTAGCGGCGCCCGCGTGGTCGGCACGCTGATGGCGGGTTTCGACGGACATCGCGGCTGGCTCTACTCGTTCGGCGTATCGAACGACGCACGCCGGCTCGGCATCGGCCGCGCGCTGATCGCGCATGCGGAACGCGCGCTCGCCGCACGCGGCTGCCTGAAGATCAACCTGCAGGTGCTGCCCGGCAACGACGACGCGTGCCGCTTCTACGCGGCGCTCGGCTATCGCATCGAGGAGCGCATCTCGTTCGGCAAGACGCTGCCGGCCGCGTGAAGCAGAGGCCGGCAGCGCGCCACTTCAGCGCGTGATCGGCCCAGCGCCCGGCAGCGGATTGCCGAGCGCGTCGGTCGGCACGGCCTGCTGCTCGAACGCCGCGAAATACGCGGCCCACTGCGACTCGCTCACGCGCACGATCAGCGCGCCGTCCTGCCAGATGTCGTTGTGATCGTTGTGGTCGTCGCCCGCGCGGTGCAGGTAGTTCGAGCCGGTCGAACCCTGGTTCATGTGTGTGTCGTGGATGCCGTTGCCTTCCGAATACGAGCGGCCGAACACGACGACGTCGAGCCCCTGCGACTGCGCGGCGTTCACCAGCCGCAGCAGCGACGGGATCGGCTCCTGATGCTCCGTACCGTCCATCACGGCGCTCGGGCGCCATGCGCCCGTTCCGTTCAGGATGTCGCTGCGCAGGTAGTCGAGCGCGGGCAATGCTGCCTGCCCCGTCAGGTCCGTATAGCCTTCGGCCGCGGCCGCGAGCGTCTGCGTGATCGGGTGGTGGAAGTCGTAGACGAGCTTGTAGTTCAGCAGGTCGTCAGCATCGTTGGTGCCGACGTTGATCGCGACGTCCCAGTCGCCTCCGGGCAGCGCCAGCGTCAGGTGGATGTGATACTGGATCTCGCTGCCGTGCGGCGAACCCTTCAGCTTCGCCACCGACGTCACCTTCGCCTTCACGAAACCGTAGTCCAGACTCATGCGTGCTCTCCGTGTGCCGATCGGCCGTCGATGCTACACGGCCCGTGTGACGGTTGGCAGGCGACCGGTAACGAGCGGCCGCCCCCATCGTTCCCGTGCCGCGTGTGCGGCCCGACAGTCGAATGGAGTCGCGCTCGCACGCACAAGTTCGACCGGAATCGCATGACACGAAAAAAAAGGCTGTCACGGCATCCCGTGACAGCCTTTCGAAAGCCCGTGTGCGACGCGCCCGGCATCGGCCGGCGCGCGCCCGCGGGGCCCGCTCATTCACTCACTCATTCACCCAGGTAAGCGGCACGCACCTTCGGATCGTCGAGCATCTGCTTCGCATCGCCTTCCATCGTGACCGTGCCCGAATCCATCACGTAGCCGCGGTCGGCCGCTTGCAGCGCGAGGCGTGCATTCTGCTCGACCAGCAGCACCGTGATGCCCTCCTTCGAGATTTCACGCACCACTTCGAAGATCTTCTCGACCATGATCGGCGACAGGCCCATCGACGGTTCGTCGAGCAGCAGCAGCTTCGGCTTAGAGAGGATCGCGCGCGACATCGCCAGCATCTGCTGCTCGCCGCCCGACAGCGTGCCCGCGAGCTGCGTCGCACGCTCCTTCAGGCGCGGGAAGAAGCCGAACATGCGGTCGACGTCCTTCTTGATCTGCTCGCTGTCGTTGCGCAGATATGCACCCATCTGCATGTTCTCGACGATCGACATCCGCGCGAAGATCCCGCGGCCTTCCGGCACCATCGCGAGGCCGCGCTTGAGCAGTTCGTGCGTCGGGATGCCCTTGATCGACTTGCCCTCGTACTCGATGTCGCCGGCCGAATACGCCTTCAGCCCCGTGATCGCCTTCATCGTCGTGGTCTTGCCTGCGCCGTTCGCGCCGATCAGCGTCACGAGCTCGCCCTGGCGGACTTCCATGTCAACGCCCTTGACGGCCTGGATACCGCCGTAGTTGACCTGCAAGCCCTTGATTTTCAACATTGCCGCTGCCATCAGTGCACCCCTGCGCCGAGATATGCCTCAATCACCTTCGGATTCTTCTGCACGTCCTGCGGCAGACCCTCGGCGATCACCTTGCCGTAATCGAGCACCGTCATCCGGTTGCACAGCCCCATCACGAGCTTCACGTCGTGCTCGATCAGGAGAATCGTGCGGCCGTCCGAGCGGATCTTGTCGAGCAGGCGCGTGAGTTCGACCTTCTCGGTCGCGTTCATCCCGGCCGCCGGCTCGTCGAGCGCGAGCAGCTTCGGGTCGGTGGCCAGTGCGCGCGCGATCTCGAGACGGCGCTGGTGGCCGTACGACAGGTTGCGCGACGTGTAGTCCGCGTACTGCAGCACGCCGACGTATTCGAGCAGCTCGATCGCGCGTTCCTTGATCTCGCGCTCTTCCTGGCGTTCGGCCGGCGTCTGGAACACCGCGCCGAGCAGCCCGTGCTTGGTGCGCACGTGGCGGCCCACCATCACGTTCTCGAGAGCGGTCATCCCGCCGAACAGGCGGATGTTCTGGAACGTGCGCGCGATGCCCGTCTTCGCGACCTGATGCACCGCGGTCGGCTTGTATTCCGTGCCGTCGAGCCTGAACTCGCCGGAGTCGGGCGTATAGAGGCCCGTGATCACGTTGAAGAACGTCGTCTTGCCGGCGCCGTTCGGGCCGATCAGGCCATAGATCTCGCCTTCCTTGATCTCGAGGCCGACGTCGGACAGCGCCTGCAGGCCACCGAAGCGCTTGTTCACGCCTTTGACGGACAGTCGGATTTGTTTGTCGCTCATGTGTGTATCCCCTTGTCCGTAGGTTAAGCGCGCACCGGCTTCTTGCTGGCGCGCTTCGCCAGTTTCGCGATCTTGTCCTCATGCTTCGGCGCCGGCCAGAGGCCTTCCGAGCGGTACAGCATGATGACCACCATCGCGAGGCCGTACAGCGCCTGACGGATCACTTCCGTATCGACGACGTCGTGACCGAACAGCGCGTGCTGCAGCGGGCTCATCGTCGAGCGCAGGAATTCCGGGAAGATGGCGAGCAGCACTGCGCCCAGGATCACGCCCGGGATGTGGCCCATGCCGCCGAGCACCACGCATGCGAGCACGACGATCGATTCCCAGAACGTGAACGATTCCGGCGACACGAAGCCCTGGAACGAACCGAACATCGCACCCGACAGGCCGCCGAACGACGCGCCCATCGCGAATGCGAGCAGCTTCACGTTGCGGGTGTTGATGCCCATCGCCTTCGCCGCGATCTCGTCTTCGCGGATCGCCGCCCATGCGCGGCCGATACGCGAGTGCTGCAGGCGCGTACACACCCAGATCACCAGCAGCGAGCACAGCACGAACAGGTAGTAGTACATGTAGACCGACGGCAGCTGGATCCCGAACAGCGAGTGCGTCTGCGCGAGGCTGAAGTCGCCGATGTGCACCGGATCGATGCCCGTGATCCCCTTCGGGCCGTTGGTGATGTTCACCGGACGGTCGAGGTTGTTCATGAAGATCCGGACGATTTCACCGAAGCCGAGCGTCACGATCGCCAGGTAGTCGCCGCGCAGGCGCAGCGTCGGCGCGCCGAGCAGGATCCCGAAGGTCGCCGCCAGCGCCATTGCGATCGGCACGATGATCAGGAACGGGATGTGCAGCCCGTTCGGCGCGAGCGCCGCGATCCACTCGAACTGCGAGCTCAGGTGCGGCGAGCTCAACAATGCCGCCGTGTACGCACCCACCGCGTAGAACGCGATGTAGCCGAGGTCGAGCAGGCCGGCGAAGCCGACCACCACGTTCAGGCCCAGCGCGAGCATCACGTACAGCATCGCGAAGTCGAGCACGCGGACCCAGTAGTTGCCGCCGGCCGAGCCGATGATGATCGGCGCCGCGATCACGAAGACCGCGGTCAGGAGGCCGATGATGACGGTCTTGGTGGTGTTGCGCTCTTCGACGAGCGACGTCGAGGATTCGATCGGTTGAATGGATGTCATGTTGTTTGCTCCCTTCCGTTACGCGCGATCCGCGACACGTTCGCCCAGCAGGCCGGACGGACGGAACACCAGCACGATGATCAGCACGATGAAGGCGAACACGTCCTGGTAGTTACTGCCGAATACGCCGCCCGTGAGGTTGCCGATATAGCCGGCCCCGAGCTGCTCGATCAGGCCGAGCAGCACGCCGCCGACCATCGCACCGCCGAGGTTGCCGATCCCGCCCAGCACCGCGGCCGTGAATGCCTTCATGCCGGGGATGAAGCCCATGTAGAAGTGCACGTTGCCGTATTCGGAGGCGATCATCACGCCGGCCAGCGCGGCGAGCGCGGAGCCGATCATGAACGTCGCGGAGATCACGAAGTTCGGGTTCACGCCCATCAGGCTCGCGGTGTTCGGGCTTTCGGCGATCGCGCGCATCGCGCGGCCGAGCTTGGTCTTGTGCACGAGCAGCAGCAGGCCGCCCATCACGATGAACGCCACAGCGATGATCACGATTTCAGTGACCGAGATCACGGCGCCGGGCGTCGTGTCCGTCGCCTTGATCACGTTGATCGGGTCGGTCGGCAGCAACTGCGGGAACGGCAGCGGGTTGCGCGACCAGATGATCATCGCGGCGGTCTGCAGCAGGATCGACACGCCGATCGCGGTGATCAGCGGGGCGAGGCGCGGTGCGCGACGCAGCGGCCGGTAGGCGACCCGTTCGATCGTGAAGCCGACGAATGCACAGACGACTGCGGCGATACCCAGGCCGATCGTCAGCGTCGCGACGTTGCCGAGTCCGGGAAAATGGTTCTGCAGCACGGTGATGGCCGACAGGGCGACCATCGCGCCGATCATCAGCACGTCGCCATGCGCGAAGTTGATGATGCCGAGAATGCCGTACACCATCGTGTAGCCCAACGCGATGATGGCGTAGACACTGCCGAGCACCAGCCCGTTGAGAACCTGCTGGACGAAAATATCCATTTAAAGCTCCTTGGCCCGTGCTGCCGGAGGACGTTGCGCCCCGCGGGTAAGCGAGGAATCGCGCCTTCTCGGCGACACTGCGGGTACTAGTCGATACCGGTAAGGGTGGATCGTCCCGGCGCGCGCCGCCCGGCCTGTACGGCCGGACCTGCCGCCGGAGCGGATACAAAAACGGCACCGCACTGTTCCGGTGCCGTCATGAGTCCCGTCGCTAAATCGTCACGACATCGAGGACGGTGTTCGTGGCCTCCTTGAAGTCGTAGGGCAGCATGCCGAGACGGCCATCGTCCGGTTGCCCGGCATCCGTGCCTTTTCCTGTCCGGTGCGAGGCAAGCCCCGCACCCGGGCAGATCGGATTCCGTGCCGCGCCGCCCCGCAAGGCACCGCGAACGCCGCGCCCGACATTCGTCAGGACTGCGTCGGAATCCATCGTACGAACCAGACCGCGCGCCGCGACATCATTGCTCGCGGCAACGCGCTGTTTCGTCGAATCGAAATGAGAGGGGACCGGCGACATCGGCACGCTGCCCGCACCGCCGGGCGCCTTGGCCGGCCTGCGTCGATCGGCGCGCACGGTCGCTGTCACGCCACGACCGGCGGCCTGCTGTGCTGCAACCTGCGTGCCCGCAGCCTGGCCGTTCGCCAGGCCAAACGCGTTGATTTCCTCGATCGCCAAACGTGCCCCGTTTCCCTTGTCCTTGCCCAATTGCGCGGTGCGGCACGCGAACGGTGCCGCACGACCGGTTCCGGCGACGCGCACGCCGCTGGCCGGCGGTGCCGCAAACGCCGCAGCCTCCCCCGCCTCGTCGTCGCTCTTTTTGCTGCAGCCGGCAAGCATTGCAACCGGTGCGGCGACGGACATGGCGTAAGCCGACTTCACATGCATTGAGTGGTCTCCCGCGCCTTGCCAAAATCCGATTTCAAAGCCATTCAGGCCTGAAAACGGGCGCATTGTAACTCCATTTATAGGACGCCAATAATCCTGATTCGATGGGGTTTTCCTGCATTGCAACCAATTTTGAGAGACGCTTGGAAGCGCGTAGAGCAACCTGGTTGCACCATTCATCCGAATAATGGTTGCGATTGCGATTTCGACAGCCAAAAAAAAGCGCGCCGTCAGGCGCGCTTCGGTGTTCCGCGGGTGCGATGCGGCAATCAGGCGGCGGGCGGCAGGTTCAACCCGCGCGGCAGCGGAAACGACACGTTTTCCTCGATGCCGTCGAGCGCGCGCACATTGCGCACACCGAGTTCGCGCAGCCGCGCGATCACGGCCTGGGCGAGCACTTCGGGGGCCGACGCGCCGGCCGTCACGCCGATGCGACGCTTGCCTGCGACCCATGCCGGATCGATCTGGTCGGGCGCATCGACCATGTACGCATCCACGCCGCGCTTCTCGGCCACTTCACGCAGGCGGCTCGAATTCGAGCTGTTCGGGCTGCCGACGACGATCACGACATCGCACTGCGGCGCCATGAACTTCACGGCGTCCTGGCGGTTCTGCGTCGCGTAGCAGATGTCCTGCTTCTTCGGCTCGCGGATCTTCGGATACTTGGCCTTCAACGCGGCGATGATCTCGGCTGCGTCGTCGACGGACAGCGTCGTCTGCGTGACGAGCGCGATGCGTTCGGGATCGGCGAGCTCGAGCTTCTGCACGTCCTCGACGCTCTCGACGAGATGCATGCCGCGCTCGACCTGCCCCATCGTGCCTTCGACTTCCGGGTGGCCCTTGTGCCCGATCATGACGATGTCGACGCCGTCCTGGCGCATCTTCGCCACTTCGACGTGCACCTTCGTGACGAGCGGGCAGGTTGCGTCGTAAATACGCAACCCACGCACGTCGGCCTCGTCGCGCACGGCCTTCGACACGCCGTGCGCGCTGAAGATCACGGTATTGCCGGCCGGCACTTCCTCGAGTTCCTCGACGAAGATCGCGCCTTTCTTCTTCAGATCCTCGACCACGTACTTGTTGTGGACGATCTCGTGACGGACGTAGATCGGCGCACCATGCATCGCGATGGCGCGCTCGACGATCTCGATCGCGCGATCGACGCCCGCGCAGAAACCGCGCGGCTGGGCCAGCAGGATTTCGGCATCGGCGGCGACGGTCTGCCCGGACAGCGTATCGGTGGTGCTCATGATTACAGGATTCCGATGATTTTCACTTCGAACGTGAGCGCTTGGCCCGCGAGCGGATGATTGAAGTCGAACAGTGCCGAGGTTTCGCTGACTTCCTTCAGCACCCCCGCGTACCGGCCGCCGTCCGGCGCGTTGAACTCGATCAGCTCGCCCGGCGTGAAATCGTCGCCGACCATCCCGTTCTCGCGCAGCGTCGACAGCGTCACGCGCTGGAGCATGTCGGGATTGCGGGGACCGAACCCCTGTTCGGGGGTTAGCTGAAAAGTCGAATGGTCGCCGACCCTGAGGCCGATCAGAATCTGTTCCAGCGACGGCGCCAGTTGCCCCGCGCCGAGCAGCAGCGTGGCCGGCTTGTCGGTGAAGGTGTTGACGATATCGGCGCCGTCGGCGAGTGCCAGCCGGTAATGCAATGTGACGTGGGAACCGGGCTTCACTTCGGATAGATCGATGAGGCTCATGAATTACTCGTTCAGTCGGCGCCCGATACGGCCGAAAGGCCCGGCGCAAAACCAATATTGTAAGTCACCTGAGCGCGCAAGGCTGAAAGTGCGACGACGTCGCGCACACTGCCCGCCGCCAATGGAGTTTCAAGCATGCTGTCACCCTGCCCAGCCTTGCCGCCCGTCGAATGCCGCGACAGCGCCGATCTGCCGCCCGATCCGCCCGGCCGCGTCATCCCGATCCACCGGCGCAAGCGCCGCCTGCGCGGCTGGCGGCCCGAGCGGCCGCGCGAGCGGTTGCTGGAGCGCGGGCCGGCGGCGCTCACCGACGACGAACTGGTCGCCCTGCTGCTCGGCACGGGCAAGCCCGGGCACGATGTATTCACCACCGCCCGCGCACTGGTCAAGCAGTTCAAGTCGCTGCACGGGCTGCTCGAGGCGACCACCGGCGATTTCGAGGCGCACCCCGGCATCGGCCCCGCGCGCTCCGCGCGGCTGGTTGCCGTCATCGAGATCGCGCGTCGCATGCTGAAGGAGAAAGCACACGAGAAGAAGCCGATCGATTCACCCGGCGCGGTCGAGGACTATCTGCGGCTGAAGATCGGCGGGCGCCCGTACGAAGTGTTCGCCGCAGTCTACCTCGACGCACGCCACTGCCTGATCGACATGGAGGAAATCACGCGCGGCTCGCTGACGCGCATGGCCGTCTACCCGCGCGAAATCGTGCGCCGCGCGATGGCTTATAACGCTGCGGCACTGATCGTTGCCCACAACCATCCGTCGGGCGCGGTGCAGCCGAGCGCGGAAGATCGCCGCCTGACCCGGGTGCTGCACGATGCGCTCGCGCTCGTCGATGTCAGGCTGCTCGATCACGTCGTGATCGGCACCAGTGATACTTTTTCGTTCGCACGGGCCGGTTGGATGTAGACTGTGCGGTTGCGGCCCGCCCAAGGGCGCCGCAACGGTGATGCGAAATTAGGTTTGATTTTTCTGAACTTTTTCTGCTAGAATCGCCGTCTGTCTTTTTTCCAACCAGTTCTAGCCATCGAAGGGCCTTGTCTGTAAGGGCTTCGGCGTTCTGAGTGCAGCCATGGATCACGTGGCGGTACGATGGAACCTTCATCGGCGATCGAACCCCGAATTTAGCGTATTAGGAGTGCTCTCATGGCACGCGTATGCCAAGTAACTGGGAAAGCGCCGATGAGCGGCAACAACGTTTCCCACGCCAACAACAAGACGAAGCGCCGCTTCCTGCCGAACCTGCAAAACCGCCGGTTCTGGGTAGAGAGCGAAAACCGCTGGGTGCGCCTGCGCGTCTCGAACGCCGGCCTGCGCCTGATCGACAAGAACGGCATCGATTCCGTGCTCGCTGACCTGCGCGCACGCGGCGAAGCCTAAGCCCAAGGAGCACAATCATGGCAAAAGGCGCACGCGACAAGATCAAGCTCGAGTCGACCGCTGGTACGGGTCACTTCTACACGACCACGAAGAACAAGCGCAACATGCCGGAAAAGATGGCGATCAAGAAGTTCGATCCCGTCGTCCGCAAGCATGTTGAATACAAAGAAACCAAGATCAAGTAATCTCCGGTTTCTGCTAGCCTGACGGCGACCGAAAAGCCCCGCACATGCGGGGCTTTTTGTTTTGCGCGCACGCTCCGGCCCGACGCGGTATGCTCTCCCCTTTCCGCGGCCACGGCCGCCGGAACGCACAAGATCAAAAGCGTAACGATGGAGATGCAGCATGAAATTCGACGTGGCGATCGTCGGCAGCGGCCTGGCAGGGCTGTCGGTCGCACTCAACCTGGCCAGCACGCGACGTGTCGCGCTGATCGCGAAACGGTCGATGATGGAGGGCGCGAGCGATAACGCGCAAGGTGGCATCGCGGCTGTCCTCGATTCGGCGGACAGCATCGAGAACCACGTCGACGACACGCTGGTCGCCGGTGGCGGCTTGTGCGACGAAGGCGCGACGCGCTATATCGTCGAGCACGGCCGCGAAGCGATCGAATGGCTGATCTCGCAGGGCGTGCCGTTCACGAAGGACGACGCGGCCGAGCTCGGCTTCCACCTCACGCGCGAAGGCGGCCACAGCCATCGCCGGATCATCCACGCGGCCGACGCGACCGGCCATGCGGTGCTCGCCACGCTGTCGGCGCGTGTGCGCCAGCATCCGAACATCACGTTCTTCGAAAACCACCACGCGATCGACCTGATCACGTCGGACCGGCTCGGCCTGCCCGGCCGCCGCTGTCACGGCCTGTACGCGCTCGACGTCGACAACGACCGCACGATCACGATCGAGGCGCCGCATACGGTGCTCGCAACGGGCGGCGCCGGCAAGGTCTACCTGTACACGACGAACCCCGACACCGCGACCGGCGACGGCATCGCGATGGCGTGGCGCGCAGGTTGCCGCGTGTCGAACATGGAATTCATCCAGTTCCACCCGACCTGCCTGTTCCATCCGTACGCGAAGTCGTTCCTGATTTCCGAAGCCGTGCGCGGCGAAGGCGGCCTGTTGAAGCTGCCCGACGGCACGCGCTTCATGCCCGCGCACGATCCGCGCGCCGAACTCGCGCCGCGCGACATCGTCGCGCGCGCGATCGACTTCGAGATCAAGAAGCGCGGGATCGACTGCGTGTATCTCGACATCAGCCACCAGCCGGAAGCGTTCCTGCGCGAACACTTCCCGACGATCCACGCGCGCTGCCTCGAATTCGGCATCGACATCGCGAAAGAGCCGATCCCCGTCGTGCCGGCCGCACACTATACGTGCGGCGGCGTCGTCACCGACCTCGCCGGGCGCACCGATCTCGCGGGCCTGTATGCAGTTGGCGAAACGTCGTACACGGGGCTCCACGGCGCGAACCGGCTCGCGAGCAACTCGCTGCTCGAATGTCTCGTGATTGGCCGTGCCGCGGCCGAAGCGATCGAGGCGGCCGGCTTCGATGCCGAAACGCCGGCCACGCTGCCCGCGTGGGACGAAAGCCGCGTGTCGGATGCGGACGAGGAAGTCGTCGTTGCGCACAACTGGGACGAGCTGCGCCGCCTGATGTGGAACTACGTCGGCATCGTGCGCACCGACAAGCGCCTCGAGCGCGCGAAGCACCGGCTGTCGCTGCTGCGCGACGAGATCCAGGAGTACTACGCGAACTTCCGCGTGACGCGCGACCTTCTCGAACTGCGCAACCTCGTCGACGTGGCGACCCTGATCGTGAAGAGCGCCCACTCGCGCCGCGAGAGCCGCGGGCTGCACTACAGCCGCGACTGGCCGAACTCGCTGCCGAAGGCGCTGCCGAGCGTGCTCACGCCGCGCGCGCGTCGCTGAGCGGCACACCCTTCCCGGCTGCGGCCGCACAGGAAAAAAGCCGTTGGCGTTTGCGCGCCAACGGCTTTTTTTGTGATCAACGGCACTCGGTCAGTCGACGATCCGCATCGAATAATCCGTCGCGCGCACGTCCTTTGTCAGCGCGCCGATCGAGATACGGTCGACCCCCGTTTCCGCGAATGCCCGCACCGTATCGAGATTGACGCCGCCCGACACTTCGAGCACGGCCTTGCCGTTCGCCACGCGCACCGCTTCACGCATCATGTCGAGCGTGAAGTTGTCGAGCAACACCGACTGCGCGCGGTGTGCGAGCGCCGTATCGAGTTGCGCAAGCGTTTCGACTTCGATCTGCACGGGCACGCCCGACTTCAGCGCGAACGCCGCGTCGAGCGCCTCGCCGACACCGCCTGCCGCCGCGATGTGGTTTTCCTTGATCAGGATGCCGTCGTACAGCGCGAGACGCTGGTTCTCACCGCCGCCGACGCGCACCGCGTACTTCTGCGCGAGCCGCAGGCCCGGCAGCGTCTTGCGCGTATCGAGGATCTTCGTGCGCGTGCCTTCGACGCGATCGACGTAACGACGCGTCGCGGTCGCGACGCCCGACAGCAGTTGCAGGAAGTTCAATCCGTTGCGCTCGGCCGTCAGCAGCGCGCGCGCCGGCCCTTCGAGTTCGCAGACGGTCGAATCGGGCGACATACGATCGCCTTCGCGATAACGCCACTGCACGACGATCGCCGGATCGATCCGCGCAATCACGGCCTCGAACCACGGCACGCCGCACAGCACGGCTTCCTCGCGCACGATGATGCGAGCACGGCGACGCCCGCCGGCCGGTACGAGCCGCCCGGTCTGGTCGCCGGTGCCGACGTCTTCCGCGATCGCATCGGCCACATTGCGCGCGATCGCGTCGTCGAAAGCCGCGCCGTATTGCTCGCGGACAACGTCGAACAGCGGGGATACTGCGGAGTTCGCGCCGCCTTCCGCCGGGCCGCCCCCAAGGAAGGTGGCCGCCCCCTCGGGGGGCAGGGAACGAATGTGAGCGTGGGGGCTATTCATTACGCAGCCCCCACGTTCGCAAACAATTGCTGATCGCGCTGCAGATCGCCGCTCGCCTGCACGCGCTTCTTGTGCGCGGCCGCGAAATCGAGCATCCGGTCGATCGGCAGGCGTGCGCGCTCGCCGATCGCGGGATCGACGAATATCTCGTTGTGACCGCGCTCGAGCACGTCGGCGAGGTTCGCGAGGCCGTTCATCGCCATCCACGGGCAGTGCGCGCAGCTCTTGCAGGTGGCGCTGTTGCCGGCCGTCGGCGCGGCGATGAAGGTCTTGCCGGGGGCCGCAAGCTGCATCTTGTGCAGGATGCCGAGATCGGTCGCGACGATGAAGTGCGTCGCGTCGAGCTTGACCGCCGCGTCGATCAGCTGCGTGGTCGAGCCGACCACATCGGCCTGCGCGACGACGTTTTCCGGCGATTCGGGGTGGACGAGCACCTTCGCGTCCGGATACTCGGCGCGCAGCAGGTCGAGCTCGATGCCCTTGAATTCGTCATGAACGAGGCACGAGCCTTGCCACAGCAGCATGTCCGCGCCGGTTTTCTTCTGGATGTAGCTGCCGAGATGGCGATCCGGCGCCCAGATGATCTTCTCGCCGCGTGCATGCAGGTCGGCCACGATCTCGAGGCCGATCGACGACGTGACCATCCAGTCCGCGCGCGCCTTCACGGCGGCGCTGGTATTCGCGTAGACGACGACGGTACGGTCGGGATGCGCATCGCAGAACGCCGAGAATTCGTCGACGGGGCAGCCGAGGTCGAGCGAGCAGGTCGCGTCGAGATCGGGCATCAGGATGCGTTTGTTCGGGCTCAGGATCTTCGCGGTTTCGCCCATGAAGCGCACGCCGGCAACGACGAGCGTCTGCGCGTCGTGGTCACGGCCGAAGCGGGCCATTTCGAGCGAATCGGCGACACAGCCGCCGGTTTCGTCGGCGAGCTCCTGCAACTCGGCGTCGACGTAGTAGTGCGCGACCAGCACGGCCTTTTCACGCACGAGCAGTGCCTTGATGCGCGCCTTCAGCGCGGCGCGCTCTTCGGCGGACGGCGCATCGGGCACCTTGGCCCATGCCTGCCCCACACCGCACACGGTCCCTGCTGCAACGGGCCGGTCGTACTCGACGGGTTTGATCGTCGATTGCATCTCCATATCTCCTGTCGACCAGCGTTAGCGCTTTAGCGCTTACGCTGGTCCCATGCTTCGCGGTCGACCCACGTTCGCGCTGCAGCGCTTACTCGGGTCCCATCCTTCGCGGTCGATCAGCGTTGGCGCGTTAGCGCCCACTCCGATCCCATCCCCTGCATTCGCCCCGGGACAACACTTCCACGCTGCCCCAAGCCTCATACGAATCCAGCCCTGCCGATCACGTTCAAAAACCGGCGGACCAAATAAAAAACCCCGCCAACGCGGGGTTTTTGACGTCCTTAGATTCTAATCGATTTCGAATCAGGCGTAGCGGCGCAGGCGCGTCGCGAATTCCTGCAGCGCCTTGATGCCGCTTTGTTCTGCGCGATGGCACCAATCCTGCAATTGCGCGAGAAGCTGTTCGCGCGATGCGGTCGAACGATCCCAGATCGCAGCGAGATCCTGGCGCAGCTGGAAGTAGGTTTGCAGCTTCTGGCTGTTCGCGAAGATTTCCGGCAGCAGCTTCTTCTGCGGCTCGTCGAGGCCGTCGGCGTCCTTGTGGAACCACTTGCGCGCGCCGCGCATCATCTGGTACTTCTCGCCGCCGATTTCCTTCAGGTGCGCGAGCTCCTGGCGGTACGCACGCTTCACGGCCTTGCCGTAGCGCGCCATCACTTCGTAGCGGTTCGACAGCACGGCCTGCAGCGTTTCCTGGTCGAGCACCGTCTTCGGCTTGTTCAGGCGCGGCGTCGGCGCGACCTTCTTCACCTTCGCGAGACCGAACGCCGACATGATGCGGATGTACATCCAGCCGATGTCGAACTCGTACCACTTGTTCGACAGCTTCGCCGACGTCGCGAACGTGTGGTGGTTGTTGTGCAGCTCTTCGCCGCCGATCACGATGCCCCACGGGAACAGGTTCGTGCTCGCGTCGGCCGAGTTGAAGTTGCGATAGCCCCAGAAGTGGCCGAAGCCGTTGACGACGCCAGCCGCCCAGAACGGAATCCAGACCATCTGCACGGCCCACACGGTGAGGCCGATCACGCCGAACAGCGCGACGTCGATCACCATCATCAGGCTGATGCCGAGAATCGGGTACTTCGAATAGACGTTGCGCTCCACCCAGTCGTTCGGCGTACCGTGGCCGAACTTGCGCATCGTCTCTTCGTTCTTCGCTTCCGCGCGATACAGCTCGGCGCCCTCGAGGAACACCTTCCAGATGCCGCGCGTCTGCGGGCTGTGCGGATCTTCCTCGGTCTCGCACTTCGCGTGGTGCTTGCGGTGAATTGCGGCCCACTGGCCGGTCAGCATGCCGGTGGTCATCCACAGCCAGAGGCGGAAGAAATGGCTCGCGATCGGATGCAGCTCAAGCGCGCGATGCGCCTGGCAACGGTGCAGGTAGACCGTCACGCCGATGATCGTGACGTGCGTGACGGCGAGCGCGAACAGCGCGACCTGCCACCACGAAAAATGCAGGAGCCCGTGGGAAAGAAAATCGAGCAGGGAATTCAACAAGGCAGTTACCTGTGATGAGAGCGACGCCGGCCCGCGCCAAGCGTCAGAAAAATGAAAGCATACCGCGTGTAGACCAGAATTTTACTTCAACCGTTCCAAGTCTTTGTAAAAAATGAACATTTTCTTGCCCTGACGCAACCGGTGCAGTCCACGCGCGGACTTGAAAAGGCCCGTGATCCGGTTCCGACCGCGGGGTCGATACGACTGGATTGGCGGCCGGCCCGCGCTATGCAGCCGGCGCGCGCCCGTCCGACGCGCCGTTGGCGGCGGCCGGATCGAGCCCGGCAGCCGCGCCCGCAGCGGAAAAACCGTCTGGCAACCCGACGACGCGCACTTCTCGCTGCGGGAACGGAATCGAAATCCCGTGCTCGTTGAACAGGCGCCAGATGTTGCGGTTCACGCTCGAACGCACGCCGGACGTGCCCTTCGCCGAATCCTCGATCCAGAACCCGAGCTCCAGGTCGATCCCGTCCGCCCCGAAACTCACCAGATACGGGGTCGGAGCCGGTTCGGCCAGCACACGCGGCACACCTTTGGCTGCCTCGGCGAGCAGCGTGAGCGCGTGCTCGACATCGCTCGTGTACGCGACCTGCACGGCGACCTTCGCGTAGCCGCGCGTCAGGTACGACGACTGGTTCTGCACGACGTCGGTGATCAGCTTTTCGTTCGGGATCAGCGTCTCGTTGCCGTCGAGGCCGCGCACGACCGTATAACGCGTGCGGATCTGCGTGACGACGCCCTGCAGACCGCCGACGCTGATCGCGTCGCCGAGCCGCAGCGAGCGGTCGAGCAGGATGATGAAGCCCGACACGTAGTTGCTGGCGATCTTCTGCAGCCCGAAACCTAGGCCGACACCGACCGCGCCGCCGAACACGCCGAGCACCGTCACGTCGATGCCGACCAGCGACAGCCCGATCAGGATCGCCGCGAACACGAGCAGCGCGCGGCCGACCCGCGACAGCACGACCTTCAGGTTCGCGTCGAGCGTGCTCGCGCGCGTGAGGCGATCCTCGAGCACCGAGCCGAGCCACATCGCGACCATCAGCGTCACGCACACCCACAGCGCGCCCGAGATCACCGACAGCAGCGTGAGATGCGCATTGGCGACACGGAACTGCACGCTGTCGAGCCAGCCGAGCACGTCGCGCTGGATGCCGAGCACCGTCAGCACCATCGCGGCCCACACGACGGTCGATACGATCTTCTCGACGATCGACAGCCATGCATGCGTGTGGCCGTCGCGCGCAAATACGCGCCGGGCAAAGAAGAACAGCACGTAGATCAGCCCGATGCCGAACAGCGGCACGAGCGCGAGCGACAGCAGCGACGTCGACATGAACGGGTCGAACGCGAGCTGCGCGCCGCCCACGAACACGCTGCCGAACAACGGGAACAACGCGCGCTTCAGGCTTTGCGCACCCGCGCCGGGCGCGCGTCCGGCCGCCCGGCGTCGCGCGTCGATCCGGCCGTGCACGAAGCGCGCGGCCACCCATGCGAAGCACAGCGCGCCGATGAGTATCGCCGCCTGCCAGATCATCACCGGCTGGTGGAAGTCACGAATGACCGATGCCAGCCGGTGCGACAGCAGGCGGCTCTGCAGATTCTCCATCGTCCGTCGGGCCCGCCGTTACTGCGCAGCGCGCCGTTCGAGCACCGCGGCGAAGAAGCCGTCGGTCGCGTGACGATGCGGCCACAGCGACAGGTAGTCACCCGTCTCGAGCTCGATGCGCTGGTCTTCCAGCACCTTCTGCGCCGGTACCAGCACGAAGTCGGGATGGTCGGCCAGGAACTGTTCGACGATGCGTTCGTTCTCGGCGTCGAGCACGCTGCAGGTCGCGTAGACGAGCCGGCCGCCCTTCTTCACCAGGCGCGCGGCGCTCGCGAGGATGGACGCCTGCTTCGGCGTCAGCTCGTCGATCGCCGTGCGCGTCTGGCGCCACTTCAGGTCCGGGTTGCGGCGCAACGTGCCCAGGCCGCTGCACGGCGCATCGACCAGCACGCGGTCGATCTTGCCGGCGAGCCGCTTGATCTTCGCGTCGTGTTCGCTGTCGATCAGCACGGGGTTCACGTTCGACAGCCCGCTGCGCGCAAGGCGCGGCTTCAGCTTCGCCAGGCGCTTCTCCGACACGTCGAACGCGTAGAGGCGCCCGGTCGAGCGCATCATCGCGCCCAGCGCGAGCGTCTTGCCGCCCGCACCCGCGCAGAAATCGACGACCATCTCGCCGCGGCGCGGCGCGACCAGCGAGCACAGCAGCTGGCTGCCTTCGTCCTGCACCTCGATCGCGCCTTCCTCGAACAGCTTCAGGCGCGTCAGCGCCGGCTTACCGACCACGCGCACGCCGAACGGTGCGAACGGCGTCGCGCCCGCATCGATGCCGCTCACGCGCAGCCCTTCGATCACCTGGTCGCGCGTCGCCTTCTGCGCGTTGGCGCGCAGGTCGAGCGGCGCCGGGTAGTTCAGCGCGGCGGCAAGCTGCGCGAGTTCCTCACCATCGAAACGCGCCGACAGCGCCTGGTAGATCCAGTCGGGCAGGTTCGTGCGAATGCGCACGGGCAGGCTCGCCGGATCGATCTTCGACACGTGCTCGAGCCATGCGGATTCGGTATCGGACAGGAACGGCTTCAGCGCGTTGCGGCCAACCGTCTGCATCAGGCCCAGCAGCGTGAGGCGCCGCGCGGGCGTGCCCGTGCCGCTCTCGGCCAGATGCGAAAACTCCATCTTCCGGCGCAGCACCGCGAACACGGCCTCGGCGATCACGCCGCGCTCGGCATGCCCGAGCTTCGGATGCGCGCGGAAGAACCGGCTCGTCGTCGCATCGGCGGGGCCGGCGAACTTCAGCACCTCGGCCAGCAAAGTCTCGGTCTGGCCGATCAGGAATCCGTGCAGTTTCATACGCCCTCACTCGTTTCGGTATGCGGTTGATCCGCGAAAATCCAGCGCGCCTCTTCCGGCGCCACCACTGCACGGCCGTTCTCGAGGCGCAGACGCCCCTCGATGAACCAGCGCACCGCGCGCGGATACAGCACATGTTCGACCGTCAGCACACGCTGCGCGAGCGCGGCCGCGTCGTCGCCCGCGCGCACGGGCACGGCGCCCTGCGCGACGATCGCGCCGCTGTCGAGCTCGGGAATCACGAAATGCACGCTCGCGCCATGCAGCGCGACACCCGCGTCGAGCGCCTGCTGGTGCGTGTGAATGCCCTTGAAGCTCGGCAGCAGCGACGGATGGATGTTCAGCAGCCGGCCTTCGTATCGTCTGACGAATGCGGGCGTGAGAATGCGCATGAAGCCGGCGAGGACCACGAGATCGGGCGCGAATCGGTCGATCTCGGCGGCGAGCGCCGCGTCGAAGCTGTCGCGGCCGTCGAACGACCGGTGGTCGACCACCGCCGTCGCCACCCCGTGCGACGCGGCAAATGCCAGGCCGGCCGCGTCGGGCCGGTTGGCGATCACGGCCGCAACTTCGGCCGGCCAGCGTTCCTGCGCGCACGCGCGGACGATGGCCTCCATGTTGCTGCCGCGACCGGAAATCAGGATCACGAGTTTTTTCATCCGCGAATTTTACCATTCGCCCCCGCGTTTCCCCCCTTCTCGGCCGTCGGGCCGCCCGAACGTTTATAATCTTCTGCTTTGCGGCATCCCACCGCCCATTCCCCGACGCTGCATCCGCTATCGTGAAAGTCTTCCGCGGCCTGCCCAACGCCGAGAGCCGCGCGCCTTGCGCGCTGACGATCGGCAACTTCGACGGTGTCCATCGCGGCCACCAGGCCCTGCTCGCGCGCGTGCGCGCGGCAGCGGACGCGCGCGGCCTGCCCGTGTGCGTGATGACGTTCGAGCCGCACCCGCGCGAATTCTTCAACCCGGCCGGCGCACCGCCGCGCATCGCGATGCTGCGCGACAAGCTCGAGGCGCTGCGCGATCACGGCGTCGACCGCGTGGTCGTCGAGCACTTCAACCACACGTTCGCGAGCCAGTCGCCGCAGGCGTTCGTCGAACGCACGCTGGTGAACGGGCTGCACACGCGCTGGATGATGGTCGGCGACGATTTCTGCTACGGCGCGAAACGGGCGGGCACCTTCGACACGCTGCAGGCGGCCGGCGCGCAGTACGGCTTCGAGGTCGAGCAGATGGGTACGGTGGCCGGCAGCGACGGCACGCGCATCTCGAGCTCGGGCGTGCGCGCCGCGCTCGCGGCCGGCGATCTCGAAGCGGCCGCGCAGGCGCTCGGCCATGGCTATGCGATCAGCGGCCACGTCGCGCACGGGCTGAAGCTCGGCCGCGACCTCGGCTTCCCGACGCTGAACCTGCCGATCGCACACAAGCGGCCGGCGCTCGCGGGCATCTTCGTCGTGCAGGTGCACGGCCTCGGCCCCGCCCCGCTGCCGGGCGTCGCGAGCCTCGGCCTGCGCCCGACCGTCGACGATTCGGGCCGCGTGCTGCTCGAAGTGCACCTGCTCGACTGGCACGGCGATGCGTACGGCAAGCTCATCCGCGTCGAATTCCTGAAGAAGCTGCGCGACGAGGCGAAATTCGACGATCTCGAGGCGCTGTCGCGCGCGATCGCGCTGGACGTCGCGAATGCGCGTGCGTATTTCATCGAGCGCGACCGTGCGCCGGGCAGCCGCGCCACGGGCTTCGCGACGTCGGCCACCGACCGAATTAGCTGATCCGGACAGCGGCGCCCCGCGCCGCACCCTCGCGCCGCCCAGCCGCGCGCATACCCGATTCACGACGCTCGCGCGTCCCCCGAGATTTAGATAGCGATCCCATCATGAGCAACAAGAAAGCCGATTCGAAACCGCAGGCCAAGTATCCGGTCAACCTGCTCGACACGCCGTTCCCGATGCGCGGCGACCTGCCCAAGCGCGAGCCGCAGTGGGTCAAGGAATGGGAAGAGCGCGGCATCTACGAGAAGATCCGCGCGGCCAGCGCCGGCCGTCCGAAGTTCATCCTGCACGACGGCCCGCCGTATGCGAACGGCGACATCCACCTCGGCCACGCCGTCAACAAGATCCTGAAGGACATCGTCGTCAAGTCGCGCAACATGGCCGGCTTCGACGCACCGTACGTGCCGGGCTGGGATTGCCACGGGATGCCGATCGAAATCCAGATCGAGAAGCAGTTCGGCAAGTCGCTGCCGGCGGCCGAAGTGATGAGCAAGGCGCGCACGTACGCGACCGAGCAGATCGAGAAGCAGAAGGTCGGCTTCAAGCGTCTGGGTGTGCTCGGCGACTGGGCCAACCCGTACAAGACGATGAACTTCGTCAACGAGGCGGAAGAGATCCGCGCGCTCGGCAAGATCATCGAGAAGGGCTACGTGTATCGCGGGCTGAAGCCGGTGAACTGGTGCTTCGACTGCGGCTCGGCGCTCGCCGAAGCGGAAGTCGAGTACAAGGACCGCACCGATCCGACGATCGACGTGATGTTCGCGTTCGCGGAACCGGAAAAGACCGCGCAGGCGTTCGGCCTGCCGGCGCTGCCGCGCGCCGAAGGCGGCATCGTGATCTGGACCACCACGCCGTGGACGATCCCCGCGAACCAGGCGCTGAACCTCCATCCGGAAATCGTCTACGCGCTGGTCGACACCGAGCGCGGGCTGCTGATCATCGCGCAAGAGCGCGTCGAAGCCTGCATGACCGACTTCAAGCTGACCGGCCACGTCGTTGCGACCGCGCCGGGCGTGAAGCTCGCGGGCCTGCGCTTCCATCACCCGCTCGCGTCGGCTCACCCCGGCTACAAGCGCACCGCGCCCGTGTACCTCGGCGACTACGTGACGACCGACACCGGTACCGGCGTCGTGCACTCGTCGCCCGCGTACGGTATCGAGGACTTCATGTCCTGCAAGGCGCACGGGATGACCGACTCCGACTTCATCAACCCGGTGATGGGCGACGGCCGCTATATCGAATCGCTGCCGCTGTTCGGCGGCCTGTCGATCTGGGACGCGAACCCGAAGATCGTCGAGGCGCTGAATGCAGCCGGCTCGCTGCTGCGCAGCGAGAAGTACACGCACAGCTACATGCACTGCTGGCGCCACAAGACGCCGATCATCTACCGCGCCACGTCGCAGTGGTTCGCCGGGATGGACGTGACGCCGCGCGACGGCGGCAAGACGCTGCGCGAAACGGCGCTCGAAGGCGTCGACGCGACCGCGTTCTACCCGTCGTGGGGCAAGCAGCGCCTGTTCAGCATGATCGCGAACCGTCCTGACTGGACGCTGTCGCGCCAGCGCCAGTGGGGCGTGCCGATGGCGTTCTTCGTGCACAAGGAAACCGGCGAGCTGCATCCGCGCACGCTCGAGCTGCTCGAGGAAGTCGCGAAGCGCGTCGAGCAGTCGGGCATCGAGGCGTGGCAGACGCTCGACCCGCGCGAGCTGATCGGCGACGACGCGAACCTGTACGAAAAGAACCGCGACACGCTCGACGTGTGGTTCGATTCGGGCACGACGCACTGGCACGTGCTGCGCGGCTCGCACAAGGATCAGCTGCAGTTCCCGGCCGACCTCTACCTCGAAGGCTCGGACCAGCACCGCGGCTGGTTCCACTCGTCGCTGCTCACCGCGTCGATGATCGACGGCCGCGCACCGTACAAGGGCCTGCTCACGCACGGCTTCACGGTCGACGGCGAAGGCCGCAAGATGAGCAAGTCGCTCGGCAACGGCATCGACCCGCATGAAGTCGCGAACCGCCTCGGCGCTGAAATCATCCGCCTGTGGATCGCGTCGACCGACTATTCGGGCGAGCTCGCGATCTCCGAGGAAATCCTGAAGCGCGTGACCGAAGGCTATCGCCGCATCCGCAACACGCTGCGCTTCCTGCTCGCGAACCTGTCGGACTTCGACTTCGCGCAGCATGCGGTGCCCGTCGACGAATGGCTCGAGATCGACCGTTATGCGGTCGCGTTCTCGCAGCAACTGCAGACGGAGCTGCTGGGCCACTACGAGAAGTACGAATTCCACCCGGTCGTCGCGAAGCTGCAGACGTACTGCTCGGAAGATCTCGGCGGCTTCTACCTCGACGTGCTGAAGGACCGCCTGTACACGAGCGCGGCCGATTCGCGCGCACGCCGCTCCGCGCAGACGGCGCTGTACCACCTGACGCACGGCCTGCTGCGCGTGCTCGCACCGTTCCTGTCGTTCACGGCGGAAGAAGCGTGGAAGGTGTTCCAGCCGGCCAGCGACACGATCTTCACGGAAACCTACTACGCGTATCCGGAAGTCGCCGGCTCCGCCGCGCTGATCGAGAAGTGGGCACTGCTGCGCGATGTGCGCGGCAACGTGACGAAGGCGCTCGAGGAAGCCCGCACCGCGAACCGCATCGGTTCGTCACTGCAGGCCGAAGTCGCCGTGCACGCGAGCGGCGCACGCTACGACGCGCTCACGAGCCTCGGCGAGGATCTCAAGTTCGTGCTGATCACGTCGGCTGCGACGGTCGTCAAGGTCGACGACGAAGCGCAGGAAAGCGTCGACGTGGCCGCGTCGAAGTACCAGAAGTGCGAGCGCTGCTGGCACTACCGTGAAGATGTCGGCGCGCATGCCGATCATCCGACGCTGTGCGGCCGCTGCTTCTCCAACCTGTTCGAAAACGGCGAAATCCGGAGCGCTGCTTAACTATGGCGAAAACCCTGTCGAAACCGGCCAGCGGCGCGCTTGCGCCCTGGCTCGGCATTTCGCTGATCGTGATCCTGTTCGACCAGCTGTCGAAGATCGCGATCCTGAAGACGTTCGCGTACGGCGCGCAGCACGAGCTGACGTCGTTCTTCAATCTCGTGCTGGTGTACAACCGCGGCGCCGCGTTCGGCTTCCTGTCGACCGCGGGCGGCTGGCAGCGCTGGGCATTCACCGCGCTCGGCATCGGCGCGACGCTCGTGATCTGCTTCCTGCTGAAGCGTCACGGTCAGCAGCGGTTGTTCAGCCTGTCGCTCGCGATGATCCTCGGCGGCGCGCTCGGCAACGTGATCGACCGGCTCGTCTACGGCCACGTGATCGACTTCCTCGATTTCCATCTCGGCGCCTGGCACTTCCCGGCGTTCAACCTCGCCGACTCCGCGATCACGGTCGGCGCGGTGCTGCTGATCTACGACGAACTGCGTCGCGTGCGCGGCTCACGCTAAGCGCGCATACTCGGCGTCGACGGCCGGCTTCGCGCCGGCCGTTCCGTTTGACCCTTGGAGGCCTGAGTTGGCACACGCAGAACTCGCAGGAAAACACCTCGTTCTCGGCCTGACGGGCGGGATCGCCTGCTACAAGATCGCCGAGCTCACGCGGCTGCTCGTGAAGGCCGGCGCGACCGTGCAGGTCGCGATGACCGAAGCCGCTACCCAGTTCATCACGCCCGTCACGATGCAGGCGCTGTCGGGCCGGCCCGTCTACACGAGCCAATGGGACGCTCGCATCGACAACAACATGGCGCACATCGACCTGTCGCGCGAAGCCGATGCGATCGTGATCGCGCCCGCATCGACGGACTTCCTCGCGAAGCTCGCGCACGGATTCGCGGACGATCTGCTGTCGACGCTGTGCGTCGCGCGCGATTGCCCGCTGCTCGTCGTTCCCGCGATGAATCGCCAGATGTGGCAGAACCCGGCCACGCAACGCAACGCCGCACAACTGCGCGCGGACGGCGTATCGGTGCTCGGCCCGGATTCGGGCGCGCAGGCATGCGGCGAAGTCGGCGACGGCCGGATGCTCGAGCCCGAGGCGATCTACGAAGCGATCGTCGCGCACTTCGCGCCGAAGGTGCTCGCGCACCGGCGCGTGCTGATCACGGCCGGCCCGACGTTCGAACCGCTCGACCCGGTGCGCGGCCTCACGAACCGCTCGAGCGGCAAGATGGGCTTCGCGCTCGCGCGCGCCGCGCAGCAGGCCGGCGCCGACGTGCATCTCGTCGCGGGGCCGGTCGCGCTCGACACGCCGTGGGGCGTCTACCGCCAGGACGTGCAGACGGCGCAGCAAATGTACGACGCGGTCATGCATGCCGTCGCCGATGCCGACATCTTCATCGCGGTGGCTGCAGTCGCCGACTGGCGCGTCGCCCAACCGGCCGAGCACAAGATGAAGAAGACGGCCGACCACAAGGTGCCCACGCTCGCGTTCGTCGAGAACCCCGACATCCTCGCGTCGGTCGCGGCGCTGCCCGCCCCGCCGTTCTGCGTCGGCTTCGCGGCCGAAAGCGGCGACCTCGACGTGCACGGCGACGAGAAGCGCAAGCGCAAGAACGTGCCGCTGCTCGTCGGCAATCTCGGCCCGCTGACGTTCGGGCGCGACGACAACGAAGTCGTGCTGTTCGAGGCAGCCGGCCTCACGCGTCTGCCGCGCGCACCGAAGGACGAACTCGCGCACACGCTCGTCGCGGAAATCGCGAAGCGCCTGCCCGACAACCGCCTGATCTGATCTCCCGCGCGGCGGCCGCCGCTGCCGCGCCCTTCCCGCCCCATCCGACGACCGCATGAAACTCGACCTGAAGATTCTCGACGCGCGCATGCGCGACTACCTGCCCGCCTACGCGACCACCGGCAGCGCGGGCCTCGACCTGCGTGCGTGCCTCGATGCACCGGTCACGCTGCAGCCGGGCGAAACGACGCTCGTGCCGACCGGCCTCGCGATCCATCTCGCCGATCCCGGCTACGCGGCGCTGATCCTGCCGCGCTCCGGCCTCGGCCACAAGCACGGCATCGTGCTCGGCAACCTCGTCGGCCTGATCGATTCCGACTACCAGGGCCAACTCATGGTCTCGACGTGGAACCGCGGCCAGACCGAGTTCGTGCTCAATCCGTTCGAGCGGCTCGCCCAGCTCGTGATCGTGCCGGTCGTACAGGCGCAGTTCAACATCGTCGACGACTTCGCCGAAAGCGATCGCGGCGAGGGCGGCTTCGGCAGCACCGGCCGTCACTGAACGACGCAACGAAAAAAGGGGCCGCGGCCCCTTTTTTTCTATTCCGTCGCCGTCATTCCTCGACGGGTTGTGCGATCCGCGCCGGCGCCAAGTCGCGCTGCCGCGCCTGAGCCGCGATCGCGTAGATCACCATCGCAACCAGCACACCGAGCAGCACGGCCGACGAGCCGATCGTGCCGAGCGCGAGGCCGCCCTTCGCAACCGGCTTCGTCAGCAGGTCGCCGACCGTCGCGCCGAACGGACGCGTAAGCACGAACGCGGCCCAGAACAGCAGCACGCCGGAGATCCGCGTGAAATAGTGCGCGAGCACGATCACCGCGAGCAGCCCGCCGATCAGCAGCGCGCCGCCGCCGAAGCCGAGCCCCGAGCTGTCCGCGAGGAAGTCCCCGAGCGCGGTGCCGAGCGTGTTCGAGAACAGGATCGCGATCCAGTACAGCAACTCGACCTTGCGCGTGCGGATCAGGTCGACCGACAGCGATTCGCCGCTGAGGCGCCACACGGCGAAGATCGCCAGCAGGATCGCGACGAGGATCGACGAGCCAGCCGCATAGCCGAGGCCGAGCGTGCGGTCCATGAAGTCGGACATCGTCGTGCCGGCCGTGCTCGTCGCGACGATCACGGCCCAGTAGATCGCCGGGCGATAGCGGGTCGTCCTGAGCTGCGCGCCCAGCGTCACGAGAAAGAAGCCGAACAGCAGGATGGAGCTCACCGCGTAGCCGACGTTCAGCGTCATCGACAGCAGGTCGCCGCCGGTTTCGCCGAGCGTCGTCGCGCAGATCTTCATGATCCAGAACGCGAGCGTGATTTCAGGAAGTTTGTTCATTCGAACCCCTTTTGCAGGAAAGCGGCGGGCCGGCGCGGGCCGGCCTGCCTTGCAGACAGGATCGAATGTAGTCGCCGCGGGCTTAACGGAACCTTAGGGAATGGAGAATCGGTGCGGGCGGGCCGCGCCCGTCAACGCGCGTGCTGGTGCCGGTAATGCAGCGCGTACGCGAGCGTGAGCAGCACGACGAACACGACGCCGACCACCATCGTCATCCGGAATTCGCGCGTGAACGCGGTCGTGAACAGGATCGCTGCGACGAGGCCGGCACCGAGCAGGCTGCCGAAAGGGTGGCCCCACATCCGGAACGCGAGCGCGGGGCCGCGATAGCGCGAACGGAAGCGCAGGTGCGTGACGAAGATCATCAGCCACGTGAACAGCGCACCGAACATCGCGATCGCCATCATCACGGTGAACGCGGTGTCGGGCGCCAGCGCGACCAGCACGGCCGCGACCGCGACGCCGCTCGTCGAGATCCACAGCGCCGCGCGCGGCACGCCGTTCGTGCCGAGCCGGCCGAATACCGCGGGCGCGAGCCGCGCACGCGACAGGCTGAACATCATCCGCGTCGTCACGTAAAGCTGGCTGTTCATCGCCGACAGTGCCGCGATCAACAGCACGAAGTTGATCACGCCTGCCGCGTACGGCACATGAGTCGCGGCCATCACCTTCACGAACGGGCTTTCGTCGGTGCCGGCCTGCGTCCACGGCACGATCGCGAGCATCAGCGACAGCGTCAGCAGGTAGAACAGCACGAGCCGGAACACGGTCGAGCGGAACGCGCGCGTGACCGCGTGCTGCGGATCACGCGCCTCGCCGGCCGCGATCGCGACGGCTTCGATGCTCATGTAGCTGAAGATCGCGACGATCACCGCGACCCAGGTGCCCCACGGCCCCTTCGGCATGAAGCCGCCGTGCGCGGTGTAGTTCGCGAAACCGATGCCCGATGCGGCCGGCGCCGACCCGACGAGATAGGCGCCGAGTACGACGAACACGACGATCGCCGCGATCTTCAGCAGCGAGAACGCGTATTCGACCGTGCCGTACAGCGTGACGCTCGCGAGGTTAACGGCGATCAGCAGCGCGGAGAAGCCGATCACCCAGTACCAGCCGGGCACGGCCGGGAACCAGTACTTCATGAACACGGCGATCGCGCTGATCTCGGTGCCGATCGCGAACACGACCGCGAACCAGTACGCATAGCGCACCAGGAAACCCGCCAGCGGGCCGACATAGTGCTCGGCATACGCGCCGAACGACCCGGCCGTCGGATGGGCGACCGTCATTTCCGCGAGCGCGCCCATCAGCAGCAGCGCGATCAGCGCGCCGATCGCATACGAGACCAGCACGCTCGGGCCGGCGAGCCCGATCGCGAACCCGCTGCCGAGAAACAGCCCCGTGCCGATCGCGCCGCCGATCGCGATCATCGCCATCTGCCCGGACGTCAGCGCATGGCGCAAACCCTGCTCGCGCGCGACGATGTCGTCGAACGTTCGTTGTTGTGTCACTGCGTTGCCACTCCCCTGCACCACCATCGCGCCGCCGGCGCCAGATAAAACGAAACGGCGCGGAAAACATCCCGCGCCGTTCGCATGAACTACCCGATTATCGCTTACTCGACTTCGACCGCCTCTTCGTTCGGCTTGTGCGGCGGATTCGCCAGCTTGTCGAACGACAACTGCACCTTGTCGCTTTCATCGACGTCGACCGTCACGTGCCCACCGTTGACGAGCTTGCCGAACAGCAGCTCGTCGGCCAGCGCGCGCCGGATCGTGTCCTGGATCAACCGCTGCATCGGCCGCGCGCCCATCAGCGGGTCGAAGCCGTGCTTCGCGAGATGCTTGCGCAACGCGTCGGTGAAGAGCGCGTCGACCTTCTTCTCGTGCAGCTGTTCCTCGAGCTGGATCAGGAACTTGTCGACCACGCGCATGATGATTTCCTCATCGAGCGAGCGGAAGCTGATGATCGAGTCCAGGCGGTTGCGGAACTCCGGCGTGAACAGGCGCTTGATGTCGGTCATCTCGTCGCCGGTCTCGCGGCGCGTCGTGAAGCCGATCGTCGCCTTCTGCATCGACTCGGCGCCCGCGTTCGTCGTCATGATGATGATGACGTTGCGGAAATCCGCCTTGCGGCCGTTGTTGTCCGTCAGCGTGCCGTGGTCCATCACCTGCAGCAGCACGTTGAAGATGTCCGGATGCGCCTTCTCGATTTCGTCGAGCAGCAGCACGCAATGCGGCTTCTTCGTGACGGCTTCGGTCAGCAGGCCGCCCTGGTCGAATCCGACGTAGCCCGGCGGCGCGCCGATCAGCCGGCTCACCGCATGACGCTCCATGTATTCCGACATGTCGAAGCGGATCAGCTCGATGCCGAGCGTGAACGCGAGCTGGCGCGCCACTTCGGTCTTGCCGACACCCGTCGGGCCGGAGAACAGGAACGCGCCGATCGGCTTGTCCATCTTGCCGAGGCCCGCGCGCGCCATCTTGATCGAGGCTGCGAGCGCATCGATCGCCGGATCCTGGCCGAACACGACGCTCTTCAGGTCGCGATCGAGCGTCTGCAGCTTGCTGCGGTCGTCCTGCGATACGCTCTGCGGCGGCACGCGCGCGATCTTCGAGATGATTTCCTCGATCTCGCTCTTGCCGATCGTCTTCTTCTGCTTCGACTTCGGCAGGATGCGCTGAGCGGCGCCCGCTTCATCGATCACATCGATTGCCTTGTCCGGCAGGTGACGGTCGGTAATGAAGCGCGCCGACAGTTCGGCTGCGGCCGACAGTGCGCCCGACGAATACTTGACGCCGTGATGCTCTTCGAATCGCGACTTCAGCCCGCGCAGGATCGCGACCGTCTGCTCGACGCTCGGCTCCGTCACGTCGACCTTCTGGAAGCGCCGCGACAGCGCCGCGTCCTTCTCGAAGATGCCGCGATACTCGGTGAACGTGGTCGCGCCGATGCACTTGAGCACGCCCGACGACAGCGCCGGCTTCAGCAGGTTCGACGCATCGAGCGTGCCGCCCGACGCGGCGCCCGCGCCGATCAGCGTGTGGATCTCGTCGATGAACAGGATCGCGTGCGGACGCTCCTTCAGCTCCTTCAGCACCGTCTTCAGACGTTGCTCGAAGTCGCCGCGGTACTTGGTGCCCGCGAGCAACGCGCCCATGTCGAGCGAGTAGACCTGCGCGTTCGCGAGGATGTCCGGCACTTCGCCGCGCGTGATGCGATAGGCGAGCCCTTCCGCGATCGCGGTCTTGCCGACGCCGGCTTCGCCGACGAGCAGCGGATTGTTCTTGCGGCGGCGGCACAGCACCTGGACCACGCGCTCGACCTCGGGCTCGCGACCGATCAGCGGATCGATGCGGCCGTCCTTCGCCATCTGGTTCAGGTTCTGCGTGAATTGCGCGAGCGGGGTTTCCTTCTGCGCATTCGCGTCTTCGCTTTCCGCATTCGCGTCGGACGACTTCGCGGCTTCGCCGTTGTTCGTCTTCGCGATGCCGTGCGAAATGAAGTTCACGACGTCGAGGCGCGTGACGCCCTGCTGCTGCAGGTAGTACACGGCATGCGAATCCTTCTCGCCGAAGATCGCGACCAGCACGTTCGCGCCGGTCACTTCCTTCTTGCCGTTCGACGTCGACTGGACGTGCATGATCGCGCGCTGGATCACGCGCTGGAAACCGAGCGTCGGCTGGGTATCGACATCGTCGGTACCCGGGACGGTAGGTGTGTTGTCGTGGATGAAATTGCGCAGGTTCTGACGCAAGTCCTCGATGTTGGCCGCACACGCGCGCAACACCTCGGCTGCCGTCGGATTATCCAGCAGGGCCAGCAGCAGGTGCTCGACCGTAATGAACTCATGGCGCGCCTGGCGTGCTTCCATGAACGCCATGTGCAGGCTGACTTCCAATTCCTGGGCAATCATGCTTCCTCCATCACGCACTGCAGCGGATGCCCTGCCTGCCGCGCATGGGTAACGACTTGCTCAACCTTGGTCGACGCGATGTCCCGCGTATAGACCCCACAAACCCCTCGCCCTTCGCGATGGACCTTCAGCATGATCTGCGTGGCCGTCTCGCGATCCTTCTTGAAATACTCCTGGACCACCATCACGACGAATTCCATCGGCGTGAAGTCGTCGTTCAGCAGCACCACCTTGTACATCGAAGGCGGCTTGAGCTTCTGCTGCTTGCGTTCCAGGACGGTGCTGTCCTGCTTGTCCGGGATAATCGCCATACACCCATTCTAAACAACTCGGACAGGCCCGCAATCCTGCCATTACCCGACCGACCGGCCGGCGCCCTCCCCGGAATCCCGGAACACGCGATCTTCTTCGCGCCATACGAAAGCCGGCTGCGGTGCCGGCTTTCACGCGTGGCGCGGAACACGAACCGTCAGGGGAACCGCACCGGAACGTCGTGTCTGCATCCAGTATCCCACAAGCCGGGACGACTCGAACGCGTGTCACTCGAGCCTGGTATATGAGCCGATTATGCGGCTTTTCAAGACCTCGCGCTCGGCCGCGTGCTGCTAAGCAAAGCCGGAAAAACCCTGAAAATGGGTTCTTTACAACGTCCCTCTAAACGTCTAAAAATTCCACTTGACACTCCAATAAAGAGCGCCAACAATCAAGCTGGCACTTTTTTCAATTTGCCGGTTGGCAAAATGAAAGAGGCCGAGGTGAGCTTGTGAGGGGGGAACGGCTGCGTTTCAGGTCGTTTAGCTTTTCGAGCGTGCTCGTGGTAAGTAGCAGCGACTGTGTGACAGGGGAAGTAGGAAAATGGCAACTGGTATCGTTAAGTGGTTCAACGACGCGAAGGGCTTCGGTTTCATCACTCCCGATGAGGGCGGTGAGGATCTGTTTGCGCACTTCTCGGCTATCACCATGAATGGCTTCAAGACGCTGAAGGAAGGCCAGAAGGTGAGCTTTGACGTCGTTCAAGGACCGAAGGGCAAGCAAGCGTCGAACATCCAGGCCGCATAAGGCACCGGATATCAGACGAAGAAACCCGGCGCATGTCTTGCGCCGGGTTTCTTTATTTGAGGCCGGCCAATCGATAATCGATTGGCCGGCCTTTTCGTTCAATCCCGATAATTGAACACACATTGTCTTGTCACACGGGCAGATCGAATACTCCGCCCGCGCGTGAAACATAATCGCCACCTCGTTACACGACCTTCAGCGTGCCCATCATGCCGAGATCCTCGTGTTCGAGAATGTGGCAGTGAAACATGCGCTCTCCGGGCATGTCTTGCGTGACGAGAATCGTCACGGTTTCGCCGCTGCGCACGTTCACCGTATCGCGCCATGCACGGAACGGTTCGCTCGTGCGCGAACCGCCCGACGCACGCTCGATCACCTGGAACTGCGTGCCGTGCAGGTGGAACGGGTGATCCATGTCGGTGCCGTTGCGGATCGTCCAGCGCTCGACGTCGCCACGGCGGCTCGTCAGCGTCGTGCGATGCGGCGCGTAGGTGTCGCCGTTGATCGTGAAGCGCATGCCCGCGGGGCGGCCGTGCGCCGCGCCTTTCATCATCGCGTCCATGTCCATCTCCTCGCCGAACGCGACCTCCTTGTGCGCGACCGGTTCGCCCAGCGACGGCACCGCGCGCAGGGTCGCCGGCAGCGCACGTGCGGCGGCCGGCGCGAATGCGACGTCGGCCAGGGCCAGCGCCGGATCGGGTGGCAGGCTGCCGTGCCCGTCATCGTGCGACATCGACATCTTGCGGCGGTCGTATTCGGCCGCCTGCAGCACGGCGCGCGACGCGCGGTCGCCGGCGCGGACCAGCAACTCCGCCCGTTCGCCCGGCGCGATCAACAGCGACGTGACACGGCGCGGCGCGTCGAACAGGCCGCCGTCGGTGCCCGCGTGCTCGAACGCGCGGCCGTCGTCGAACGCGACGCGCAAATAGCGCGCGCTGCACGCGTTCCACACGCGCCAGCGCTCGTCGCCCGCGACATCGATCCGCGGCCGGCGGGCGCCGTTGACCAGCACGAACTGGCCTTCACGGCCGTTCATCCAGTCCATCATGTCGTTCGGTGCAATCGTGCCGTCGCGCGCAAGCTTCAGGTCCGACACGAACAGGTTGCGCTCGGGCCAGCCCGCCAGCGGATCGTCCACGGCGCGCACGACGAACGGGCCGGCGAGCCCGCGGAAGACCTGTTCGGCCGTCATCATGTGCGGATGCGGGTGGTACCAGTACGTGCCGGCGCTCCCTTTCGGCAACGTGAAGCGGTACACGCGCGACGCGCCGGGGGCGACCGGATCGGACGGATTGCCGTCCTGGTCAGGTGGCACGGGCAGGCCGTGCCAGTGGATCGTCGACGGCTGCGGCAACTTGTTCACGAACCTGATCTCGACCGTGTCGCCCTCGCGCACGTCGATCAGTGGACCGACGACGGGGCCCTGCGTACCCGCGCCGAACTGCCAGAACGTGGTCGGGCGCGCGCCGTGCAGCATCGGGCGCGCCACCGGCTGCGCCACCAGCGTGGCCCGGAACATGCCGGGCTCGCGGCTTTCGTTCGCGAGCGTGCGCAGCGCCGCGAGCGGCGCGCCGGCCGGCAGCGCGTCGGCGGCCGCGAGCGCGGCCGGTGCGGACTTGCCGCGCGGCCCGTGACCCGCCATCCCTGGCATGCCCGACATGCCGGGCATGTCGTCCATCGAGTCCATGCCGGCCATGCCGGCGTGACCGGCATGCTGCGCCCACGCGGCACGCGCGAACAGCGACGCGGCCGCGACACCAATGGCACGCGACAGGAAGGTTCTCCGTATCATCAATCGTTCCTCGTTATCCATGCTGGGTCGCGCGGCCGCCGCGACGCCCGCGCCGGCCGGCTGACGCGCCGATGCGCGACGCGAATCCCGATGCCCGCGTCATCATAACCGCAGGCCCAAATCGGGAAGCGCCACCGCCCGCCCGGCGGCGATACGCCGCAGCGCGCGACAACGCCGCACGTGATTCCGCACGCATAGTCGGTCAGTGGTGCGCGGCCCTTCGCTCATGGCCTAAGTGCCACTCAACCCTGCCCCCGGCAGTTCCCACGCGGCATCCTTGGGCCTGCCGTTCCGCCCCACCATGGCGCCGGTCACTTCACCGATCCGCAAACCCGCCAATATTTCACGATGCGGAACAAGTCTCTGCGTTATAAAAATTCGTGGTGCAGGGCACAAAATCCCCGTTTCGCGATGCCGAAAAACGTTCCGCAATACAAAATGACGTAAATAATCGTTTGTTTTTAAAAGAGAAATTTTGTTTAGTGAAGCTGTTCTACATGCACCATCGGACCGGGCCGCGGACGTAGACTTTGTTCCATGCACTGACGCTTCGCCACGACGTTCGATACGGAACCCGGCGCAAGCAGCCAGTCGGGCCACAGCCGGCCAAGCCGGCAGGCGGCACAACAGAATCGCTTGTGATCAGAAAGGGAGAACGGAAATGAAGGGATTTCGCTTTGGTTCAGCGCTCGGGTCGTTCTACATCCTGCCGGGTAACGGCGGCTGGGAAGCGACGTTCGGCAACGCCCTGCTCGGCGCATTCTCGTGCCCCGAAGTGGCAGCCGACCACATCTCCCGCGGCGACTGCGAACAACTGTCCGAACTGGACACGGCAACGCTCGAAGTGCCGCATGAAATCGCCGAATGGGAAATCGTTCACGTCTGAATGACAAGCCGGCAACGAAAAACGCCCCGGGCGTCCGGGGCGTTTTTCTTTTGTGACCAGCGTCAGGCGGCAATGCCCGCCGCACCGGCACACACATCGGCCCCGCGCAATCGCGCGGCCTGCGTCAGGCGACCGCGTCGACGATGCCGTTCAGCGTCGCGCTCGGGCGCATGGCCTGGCTCGTCAGGTCGACATTCGGACGGTAGTAGCCGCCGATGGCCTGCGCCTTGCCCTGTGCAGCCGCCAGTTCTTCCAGGATGCGCGCTTCGCTGTCGGACAGCGCCTTCGCCACGCCTTCGAACTGTGCCTTCAGCGCCGCGTCCTCGGTCTGCTCGGCCAGCGCCTGCGCCCAGTACAGGCACAGGTAGAAGTGGCTGCCGCGGTTGTCGAGCCCGCCGACCTTGCGCGCCGGCGACTTGTTCTCGTCCAGGAACTTGCCGGTCGCCTGGTCGAGCGTCTTCGCGAGCACGACCGCCTTCGGGTTCTGGTATGCGTTGCCGAGGTGTTCGAGCGACGCGGCCAGCGCGAGGAATTCGCCGAGCGAATCCCAGCGCAGGAAGCCTTCCTCGACGAACTGCTGCACGTGCTTCGGCGCGGAGCCGCCTGCACCCGTTTCGAACATCCCGCCGCCGGCCATCAGCGGCACGATCGACAGCATCTTCGCGCTGGTGCCGAGTTCCATGATCGGGAACAGGTCGGTCAGGTAGTCGCGCAACACGTTGCCGGTCACCGAGATCGTGTCCTTGCCCGCGCGGATCCGTTCGAGCGAGAAACGCGTCGCGTCGACCGGCGTCATCACGCGGATGTCGAGGCCGTTCGTGTCGTGATCCTTCAGGTAACGCTCGACCTTCGCGATGATCTGCGCGTCGTGTGCACGAGCCGGATCGAGCCAGAACACGGCCGGTGCGCCGGTCGCGCGTGCGCGGTTGACCGCGAGCTTGACCCAGTCCTGCACCGGTGCATCCTTCGTCTGGCACATGCGCCAGATGTCGCCCGCTTCCACGGCATGCTCGAGCAGCACGTTGCCCGCTTCGTCGGTGACGCGCACGACGCCATCCGCCGGGATCTGGAACGTCTTGTCGTGCGAACCGTATTCTTCAGCCGCCTGCGCCATCAGGCCGACGTTCGGCACGCTGCCCATCGTGACCGGATCGAACGCGCCATGCTGCTTGCAGTCCTCGATCACAGCCTGGTAGACGCCTGCGTAGCAGCGGTCCGGAATCACGGCCTTCGCGTCGTACAACTGGCCGTCCGGGCCCCACATGCCGCCCGAATCGCGGATCATCGCCGGCATCGATGCGTCGACGATCACGTCGCTCGGCACGTGAAGGTTCGTGATGCCCTTGTCCGAGTTGACCATCGCCAGGCGCGGACGCACCGCGTATTCGGCCTTGACGTCGGCTTCGATCGCTTCGCGCGTGTCGGCCGGCAGGTCCTTCAGGCGCGCGTACAGGTCGCCAATACCGTTGTTCGGGTTGAAGCCGACCTGCGCCAGCACGTCGGCGTGCTTCGCGAGCGCGTCGCGGTAGAACACCGACACGAAGTGACCGAACAGGATCGGGTCCGAGACCTTCATCATGGTCGCCTTCAGGTGCACCGAGAACAGCACGTCCTGCGCCTTCGCGTCGGCGATCTGCGCTTCGATGAAGCTGCGCAGCGCGTTGCGGCTCATCACCGACGCGTCGATCACTTCACCGGCCTTCACGGCCGTCTTTTCCTTCAGCACCTTCTTCGCGCCGTCGGTCGTCGTCAGTTCGATCTTCACGCTGCCGGCATCGGCGATCAGCGCCGACTTCTCGCTGCCGTAGAAGTCGCCTTCGGTCATGTGCGCGACGTGGGCCTTCGACGTGGCCTTCCACGCGCCCATCTTGTGCGGATGCTTGCGGGCGTAGTTCTTGACCGACAGCGGCGCGCGGCGGTCGGAGTTGCCTTCGCGCAACACCGGGTTCACCGCGCTGCCCTTGATCTTGTCGTAGCGGGCCTTGACCGCCTTCTCTTCGTCCGTCGACGGATCTTCCGGATAGGCCGGCAGCTTGTAGCCCTGTGCCTGCAGTTCGGCGATCGCGGCCTTGAGCTGCGGCACCGATGCGCTGATGTTCGGCAGCTTGATGATGTTCGCTTCCGGCTTCAGCGTGAGCTGGCCCAGTTCGGCCAGATCGTCGGAACCCTTCTGCTCGGGCGGCAGGATGTCCGCGAATGCCGCGATGATGCGGCCGGCGAGCGAGATGTCGCGCGTTTCGACGGCGACGCCGGACGAGCGCGTAAAGGCCTTGACGATCGGCAGCAGCGAATAGGTCGCGAGCGCGGGCGCTTCGTCGGTGAGGGTGTAGATGATCTTGGGCGAAGTGGACATGGTCGATGCGTTGCTACGTGAAAATTTGGACTGGGAGCGCCGGCGGGTAACCGGCGGGGAGCGACCGGGTCGGTCGCGAAAGGGGCGCGCCGGCTCAGCCGGGCGGTGGTATTGCGAGGGCCGTCATGTTCTACCTTGCAAGGGGCTCCGGGCCGCATCGCGGCGCCGCGGCCCGCATGCCGGACCGCCCTGCCAACAAACCTGCCATCCACGAAACGCTCCGGCGCCGGCAGTAGGCGCCGGGGCGGCCGGCAGCCTGCCGGCCCACCCCGGAAGGGGTCTTACATGTTCTCGATCAGCACTTCACCGAAGCCCGAGCACGACACCTGCGTCGCACCTTCCATCAGGCGCGCGAAGTCGTACGTGACGCGCTTCTGCAGGATCGACTTCTCCATCGCGGCGATGATCGTATCGGCTGCTTCCGTCCAGCCGAGGTGGCGCAGCATCATTTCCGCGGACAGGATCTCGGAACCGGGGTTCACGTAATCCTTGCCGGCGTACTTCGGTGCGGTGCCGTGCGTCGCTTCGAACATCGCGACCGAATCCGACAGGTTCGCACCCGGCGCGATCCCGATGCCGCCGACCTGCGCGGCCAGCGCGTCGGAGATGTAGTCGCCGTTCAGGTTCAGCGTGGCGATCACGTCGTATTCGGCCGGGCGCAACAGGATCTGCTGCAGGAACGCATCGGCGATCGAATCCTTGATGACGATCTCGTTGCCCGTCTTCGGGTTCTTCACGCGCATCCACGGGCCGCCGTCGATCAGCTCGCCGCCGAATTCCTTCTGCGCGAGCGCATAGCCGGCGTCACGGAACAGGCCTTCCGTGAACTTCATGATGTTGCCCTTGTGCACCAGCGTGACCGACTTGCGATCGTTGTCGATCGCATACTGGATCGCCTTGCGCACGAGACGCTCGGTGCCTTCCGTCGACACGGGCTTGACGCCGATCCCCGACGTTTCCGGGAAGCGGATCTTCTTCACGCCCATCTCGTCCTGCAGGAACTTGATCACCTTCTTCGCCTGCTCGGAGCCCGCGGCCCATTCGATGCCCGCGTAGATGTCTTCCGAGTTCTCGCGGAAGATCACCATGTCGATCTTTTGCGGCTCGCGCACCGGCGACGGCACGCCCTTGAAGTACTGCACCGGGCGCAGGCACACGTACAGGTCGAGTTCCTGGCGCAGCGCGACGTTCAGCGAGCGGATGCCGCCGCCGACCGGGGTCGTGAGCGGCCCCTTGATCGACACCACGTATTCCTTGAGCACCTGCAGCGTTTCGTCCGGGAGCCACACGTCCGGACCGTACACCTTCGTCGCCTTCTCGCCCGCGAAAATCTCCATCCAGTGGATCTTGCGCTGGCCCTTGTAGGCATGCGCGACCGCCGCGTCCACCACCTTGATCATGACCGGCGTGATATCGAAGCCCGTACCGTCGCCTTCGATATAGGGAATGATCGGCTGATCGGAAACGTTGAGCGAGAAGTCCTTGTTGACGGTGATCTTGTCACCGCCTTCCGGAACCTTGATGTGCTGATACGGCATGATCGACTCCAGTGACGTGGCTGAGCAGGTGATGCTGGTCGAAGCTGCGCGCGCGGCAGGGGCGCGGCATGGCCACCCCGTGACGGCAACAGCGAGCCGCTATTCTAGCGCCCCAACCGGGCACTTCGGCATGAAGCGCGGCACTGCGTATCAAGCCCCCACTTATGTCTTATATAAGACAGAGGACTTGCCGTTCCGTATTATGCATTAAGATTCCGCCATTTGCCATAGACCGCCCGCCCCGCTTCCCGCGGCGCGCCGGGCGGACGCCCCGCCATGAACCTGATCGCCCTCAACAAGCCGTTCGGCACGATTTGCCAGTTTTCCGCGCACGAGACGCGCCCGTCGCTCGGCGATTGGGTAAAAACGCCCGGCGTCTACGCGGCCGGCCGGCTGGACGCGGACAGCGAGGGGCTGCTGCTGCTCACCGACGACGGCGCGCTGCAGGCGCGCATCGCGGAGCCGCGCCACAAGCTCGTCAAGCGCTACTGGGCGCAGGTCGAGGGCGCGCCCGGCCCCGCCGACCTGAAGGCGCTCGCGCGCGGCGTCGACCTCGGCGACTACGTGACGCGTCCGTGCCGCGCCGAATTCATCGAACCGCCCGACACGCTGTGGCCGCGCAATCCGCCGATCCGCTACCGCGCCGCGATCCCGACGACATGGATCGAGCTTGCGATCACGGAGGGCAAGAACCGTCAGGTGCGCCGGATGACGGCGGCCGTCGGCTTCCCGACGCTGCGCCTGGTGCGGGTCGGCATCGGCGCACTGGATATATTCGCGCTCGGCATTGCACCGGGAGAAACAATTGCACTGCCGCCACGCGCACCGTGGGAGGGTTTCGCGCCCGCCGGATGACGAATTCGGGACGGGCGAATTTTTCGTCATCTTTTTCGTCAACCGGCTGCGAAGATCGCGCGTTAAACCACGCAGATGCCAACCTTAGCTATCCGGCATTGGCAGCCGAACCCGTGTTTGCGTCACGAAAGCGACGTTTTTATCGAATACGATTCGGCGCCCGCAGCGCAATGAGAAATTTCTCGAAGCGTCTGTCAACCGAAAGGTGGATGGCACCGTTAGACGACATGACTCCTATTGCCGGGTCATTTGGTTAATTAACTAAAGCTGAGGAACACAACATGAACAAACTGATCGCTGCTCTGGTCGCTGGTCTCTTCGCAACGGCTGCTTTCGCACAAGCATCGGCTCCGGAAGCTGCTCCGGCTGCTGCTGAAGCTGCTTCGGCACCGGCTAAGCACGCTGCCAAGAAGCACCACGCAGCCAAGAAGCACCACAAGGCATCGAAGAAGGCTGCAGCGAGCGACGCAGCAGCACCGGCAGCTGCTTCGAACTAAGTAAGCTTGCTGTAATAAATAACGCAGTCAAGAACACGCAGTCTTGCCGTTCTTACGGCGTTGAAAGGCAGATCACCGCAAGGCGATCTGCCTTTTTCTTTTTGTGCCCGACGACACGCATCGCGTACCATGCGGGTCTCGTTTTCCAGATAGGAGCCTTGCTGTGCAATTCTCCCTGCGCTCGTCGCTCGGCCGCCTTGCGCGCGCCGCCGTGTTTCCCGCCGCGCTCGCCGTCATGGCGTTCGGCATGCAGGCCGCCGGCGCGCAAGTGCCGCCCGGCGCCAAGCAGCCGAGCGAATTCCCGCGTGTGAAGCTGCGCGCCGGCATGTACGTGATCGACGCGGCCGTCGCCGCGAACGACCCCGACCGCGAACAGGGGCTGATGTACCGGTCGCAGCTCGCGCCGAACGAAGGCATGCTGTTCGTGTTCAACGAGAACGCCGTGCATTGCTTCTGGATGAAGAACACGCTGATCCCGCTGTCGATCGCGTTCATCCGCGCGGACGGCACGATCACCGACATCGACGAGATGAAGGCCGAGACGACCGACAACCACTGCCCGCGCAACAACGGCGTCTATGCGCTCGAAATGAGCAAGGGCTGGTTCGCGGCGAAGGGCATCAAGCCCGGCATGAAGCTCGAAGGCCTGCCGAAGGCCCAGTGACGGCCATTGCCGCGGCGCCGTGCCGCGCAACGACCGAGCCGGCCGCCCGTTGCGCGCCGGCTTTTTTTTCGCCCGCCGGCGGTGACGCCCGGCTTGATTCCGCCGCTGCCGGCCGCATCTGCAAAAGCCACGCGCAAGCGCTATGCTTTAAGTCTCGCTTGACCAGCCCGGGCCGCCACTGTCGGCCCGCTTACATCCGAACCTAAGGAGGTTCACGTGCCCCGCAAAACCCCCATCGAGCGCTATCGCAATATCGGGATCAGCGCTCACATCGATGCCGGCAAAACCACGACGACCGAGCGCATCCTGTTTTACACCGGCGTGAGCCACAAGATCGGTGAAGTGCACGACGGCGCGGCCACGATGGACTGGATGGAGCAGGAGCAGGAACGCGGCATCACGATCACGTCGGCCGCGACCACGGCCTTCTGGAAGGGCATGGCCGGCAACTACCCCGAGCATCGGATCAACATCATCGACACGCCCGGGCACGTCGACTTCACCATTGAAGTCGAGCGCTCGATGCGCGTGCTCGACGGCGCGTGCATGGTCTACGACTCGGTCGGCGGCGTGCAGCCGCAGTCCGAAACCGTCTGGCGCCAGGCCAACAAGTACAAGGTGCCGCGCATCGCGTTCGTCAACAAGATGGACCGCATCGGCGCCGATTTCTTCCGCGTGCAGAAGCAGATCGGCGAGCGCCTGAAAGGCGTCGCCGTGCCGATCCAGATTCCGATCGGCGCGGAAGATCATTTCCAGGGCGTCGTCGATCTCGTGAAGATGAAGGCGATCGTGTGGGACGACGAAAGCCAGGGCGTGAAGTTCTCGTACGAGGACATCCCGGCGAACCTCGTCGAGCTCGCCCACGAATGGCGCGAGAAGATGGTCGAGGCCGCGGCGGAAGCGAGCGAGGAACTGCTCGAGAAGTACCTGCACGACCATGAATCGCTGACCGAGGACGAGATCAAGGCCGCGCTGCGCAAGCGCACGATCGCGAACGAGATCGTGCCGATGCTGTGCGGCAGCGCGTTCAAGAACAAGGGCGTGCAGGCGATGCTCGATGCGGTGATCGACTACCTGCCGTCGCCGGTCGACGTGCCGGCCATTCTCGGCCACGACTTCGCCGATCCGGAAAAGCCGGCGGAACGCCATCCGAGCGATGACGAGCCGTTCTCGTCGCTCGCGTTCAAGATCATGACCGACCCGTTCGTCGGCCAGCTGATCTTCTTCCGCGTGTATTCGGGTGTGGTCGAATCGGGCGACACCGTGCTCAACGCGACCAAGGACAAGAAGGAACGGCTCGGCCGGATCCTGCAGATGCACGCGAACGAGCGCAAGGAAATCAAGGAAGTGCGCGCAGGCGACATCGCGGCGGCCGTCGGCCTGAAGGAAGCGACCACCGGCGACACGCTGTGCGATCCGGCGAAGCCGATCATCCTCGAGAAGATGGAATTCCCGGAGCCGGTGATCTCGCAGGCCGTCGAGCCGAAGACGAAGGCCGACCAGGAAAAGATGGGCCTCGCGCTGAACCGCCTCGCGCAGGAAGATCCGTCGTTCCGCGTGCAGACCGACGAAGAGTCCGGCCAGACGATCATTTCGGGGATGGGCGAGCTCCACCTCGAAATCCTGGTCGACCGGATGAAGCGTGAATTCGGCGTCGAGGCAACGGTCGGCAAGCCGCAGGTCGCGTATCGCGAGACGGTGCGCACGACGGCATCCGACGTCGAGGGCAAGTTCGTCAAGCAGTCGGGTGGTCGCGGCCAGTACGGCCACGCGGTGATCACGCTCGAGCCGAATCCCGGCAAGGGCTATGAGTTCCTCGACGAGATCAAGGGTGGCGTGATTCCGCGCGAATTCATCCCGGCCGTCGACAAGGGCATCACCGAGACGCTGAAGAGCGGCGTGCTTGCGGGCTACCCGGTCGTCGACGTGAAGGTGCACCTGACGTTCGGCTCGTACCACGACGTCGACTCGAACGAAAACGCGTTCCGGATGGCCGGCTCGATGGCGTTCAAGGAAGCGATGCGCCGGGCAAAACCCGTACTGCTCGAGCCGATGATGGCCGTCGAGGTCGAGACGCCCGAGGAATTCATGGGCAACGTGATGGGCGACCTGTCGAGCCGTCGCGGCATCGTGCAGGGGATGGAAGACATCGCGGGCGGCGGCGGCAAGCTCGTGCGCGCCGAAGTGCCGCTCGCGGAAATGTTCGGCTATTCGACGTCGCTGCGTTCGGCCACGCAGGGCCGCGCGACCTACACGATGGAGTTCAAGCAGTACGCGGAAACGCCTGCCAACGTGTCGGAAGGCGTGATCAGCGCGAAAGTGAAGTAAGCGCGGCGCGCTCGCGCGCTGCTGCTTGCAGGCAAGGCCCGTCCGGTTCCGGACGGGCCTTTTTCATTCGGCGCCCGCGGCCTTTTGATCGGCACGCCAGGCGTTTTTTTCGCGTGCCACAATGGATCGCGATTCGTCAGATGGAACCATCCCGATGCCGCTCACCCCTGCCCTGCGCCGCCTGCTGATCCTCTATGCCGGCCTGATCGCCGCGAACGCCGCCGTCTGGCTGTGGGCGCTCGCCGTGTTGCGCGACCATCCGCTGCTGCTCGGCACCGCGGCGATCGCATACGGACTCGGGCTGCGTCATGCGGTCGACGCCGACCACATCGCCGCGATCGACGTTGCAACGCGCAAGCTGATGCAGGAAGGCCAGCGTCCGGTGAGCGTCGGCCTGTTCTTCTCGCTCGGCCATTCGACGATCGTGATCGCCGCGACGCTCGGCATCGCGCTGACCGCGTTCGCGCTGCGCGACCGGTTCGACACATTCCGCGAGATCGGCGGCACGATCGGCACGGCGGTGTCGGCCACCTTCCTGCTCGTGCTCGCGTGCGTGAACCTGGTGATCCTGCGCGACGTGTGGCGGCGCTATCGGGGCACGCACGGGCACGCGCACGATGCCGCGCATGTGCACCGCCCTGCCGGGCTCGTCTCCCGGCTGCTGCGCCCGCTGTTCCGGTTCGTGTCGAAGAGCTGGCACATGTATCCGGTCGGCGTGCTGTTCGGGCTCGGTTTCGATACTGCAACCGAAATCGGCCTGCTCGCGATCGCCGCTGCACAAGCGAGCCAGGGGCTGCCGGTCTATACGGTCATGCTTTTTCCCGCGCTTTTCACCGCCGGCATGACGCTGATCGACTCGACCGACAACGTGCTGATGATTCACGCGTACGGCTGGGCGATGGACGATCCGCAGCGCAAGCTGCTCTACAACGCGAGCATCACGTTCGTGTCGGCGGCCGTCGCGCTGGCGATCGGCGGGATCGAGGCAGCCGGCCTGCTGGCCGACAAGCTGTCGCTGACGGGCCCCGTGCGCGACGCGCTCGACGCACTCGGCGAACGCTTCGGCTCGATCGGCTATGGCATCGTCGCCCTGTTCCTCGTCTGCTGGATCGCGTCGATCCTGTTCCACCGCTGGCAGCGCGCGGCCGACGCGCCTGCGCGCTGAACATCGCTCAGACGTTTCATTCCCGAAACAAAACTCTCCCCAAGACGTTGCATGCGTCGTCGCGCGCTCGCGTGCGCCTTGCGCGACAGGCGCAAGCGGCCGGTGGCACGGATCTCGCAGATAGGGATTCGCACGGCGGGCCCGCGTGCCGTTCCGCGCTCGCGGCTGGCGTCCAGCGCCCGCCCGAAAGCGATCGGCTGCCGACAGGACTACGAACCTTTACCGGCCCCCTGCACCACACGTAGCCGCGCGGCAACGAGGCATCGCGCGCATGGGGAGGCCATGATGCTCAAGTCGAAACAACCGTTCCGTACGCCGGGACGGCGCTATCGCGCAACCTTGTTCGCCGCAGCCGCGTTCGCGTGTTGCTGCTCGTATGCCGTCGCACAGGATGCGACACCGGACACCGCGGCCGGAGCAGTTGCCAGCGCGGACGCCATCATGACGCTGGTCGACGACGCTTCGCCTTGCGCAGCCAATCCGGCTGCGTGCGCGGTGCATGTCTTCGCCGGCGGACACGTTGGCGGAAGTGGCGCAGGCTCGGGCGGCAATGGCAGCGGCGGCAGCCCCGGCAGCGGAAATGCCAACGGCAACGGTAGCAACGGGAACGGGACCGTCGGGCCTGCTGGTGTCGGCGGAACGACAAGCGGAACATCCGGCGGCACGAGTGGCACGGGCCGTGGAGGCAATGCGTCTGGCAACGGGGGCTCGGGTGGTGGTTCTTCCG